>NZ_CP068418.1:600000-925667 GCF_019873825.1 Mycoplasma sp. E35C
CTTGTCAGTGTTAAGTGAAACTTCTAACTCACCACCAGTAAAGCGTTTTTTGTTTTTGAATTTAAATTCTTGGCTTGAACCATAAATTCAGTCTCAAGTTTTAAAGTGATTTTCTGCACGATCTTTAATTCAATCGTGTGCTTTTTGGTCTAATTTGATTTCGACTAATTCTGGATATTTTTTAAAATAGAATTTTGTTAATTCTTCAATGAATCATTCTACTGATTTTTTATCAGTTAAATGATCAATAATATTAGTTACCCGTTTTTTAATTGAATCAATTCCCTTAGCTTCAATCTTCGATTTATCAACATGTAAATAACGTGATAAACGGCTCATGTCAGTATCATATAACAATGTACCGTGGTGTAAGATTTTATTACCATATAAGTATTGTGCAGTTCCTGAGAACTTCATACCTTCGATTTCTAAATCATTACGACCTTTGAATGTAGCATTGATTTTTAAACTATTTAAAAATTCAATAATCGGTCTAGCAAAATATTCATACGCATTGCTTCTTTTATCATCTAAATAATCAATGTATGAATAACACACATTACCAATATCTTGATAAACTGTGCCACCACCTGAAAAACGACGAATTAAATTAACATTATCTTTGTTTGTTTCATTGATGTTAATTTGAGCTAATGTGTTTTGGTTTTTACCAATGAAAACAGTATTAGCATTTTGTCATAAATAAATGATTGGTAATTCTAATTTTAAGTGTTTTAATAGATATTCTTCAGTTGCTGCGTTAATGTAGCAGTCTGTTGAGTTTGATTTATAAAAATAAGCCATATTTGTTTTTAGTATAAAAAAGACCCTTAAAAGGGTCTAATTTATGATTTTTAAATCTCTTAGTGTTTGTGGTTGAAGTGAGTGTAAATTGCTTGTTTAGCACATTCTGAAATTACTTCAGCAAGAGTTGGGTGTGGGTGAATTGCTTGTTCTAATTCAAAGACAGTCAATTCATTTTCCATAGCCAATGCGATTTCAGAAATCATATCACTAGCTGTTGTTGCGATTAATACACAACCTAAAATTTCACCGTATTTCTTACCAAACATTAACTTGATGAAACCATCAGTTGAACCGTCAGCAATCGCTTTACCATTGATTGCCATTGGCATTTTAGCAACAACATATTCAATACCCTTTTCTTTTAGTTGTTGTTCAGTGTATCCGATTGTTGCTAATTCTGGGTAAGTATAAACTACACCTGGAGTTTTTAGTGGATCTACAGTTTTTGGTTTTCTACCTAAAATGCAATCAACTGCGTATGTTGCGTGGTGGTAAGCATAGTGAGCTAACATTACTTGACCAGCAGCATCACCGATTACATAGATTGAATCACAAGATGTTTGTAGTTTGTCATTTAGTTTAACACGACCACGTTCATCTCTAGCTACATTGAATGAACCAAATACTTCATCATTAACTACACGACCAACACATTCAAGGATGTATTGAGCTGGTAATTGATAAGCTGTACCATTATCTTCATAGATAATAGAACCATTTTGGTACCCTAAAATCTTAGCATTAAATGCAATATTAACACCAAGTGATTTCATCTTCTTGTTCATGAATTCACTAGCATCATTATCTAGTGTTTCACATAAACAATGAACACCTTGTAAGATTGTTACTTGTGTTCCTAGTGAAGCGTATAAGCTTGCAAATTCAATACCAATTACACCACCACCAATTACTACTAATGATTGAGGAACTTGTGGTAATGATAAAGCAGCAGTTGAATCAATAATTCTACCTTCAGCACGACCTTGATCAAAACCAGGTAATGGTAATTGTCTAGGAGATGATCCAGTTGCTACGATAATGTTTTTAGTTGTGAAATTTTGACCATTAACTGACACGGTGTGTCCATCAATAATTCTAGCTTCACCAACGATTGTTTCAGCTTTAGCTGTTTTTAGGATTGTTTTAACACCATTAACAAGTTTGTTTACAACTTGTTCTTTACGTTTTTGAACGTTTGGTCAGTTGATTGCTGGAGTTGAAGATGGTAAATCTAAACCGTATTCAGCAGATTTGTTAATGTAGTGTTTTACTTTAGCGGTTTGTAGTAAAGTTTTTGTTGGAATACAACCAACGTTTAAACAAACTCCACCGTAAGTTCCGCGTTCGATCACTAGGGTTTTTAAACCATTTTTAGCAGCATGTTCACCAGCTACATATCCACCAGGTCCAGCCCCAATGACAATGACATCATAGTTATACATGGTTAATTAATTTATAAAAAGATTTAGGTAATTAAATTAGTAAACCGTCTAAGTTTTCAACGATTTCTTTTAATGTTTTAGCAAAACGGCCGATGTCTGCACCATCAATTCATCTGTGGTCAGCAGCAACTGTAATTGGCATAATTTGCTTAACTGCGATTTGGTTATCTTCTGTTCTTGATAATCTTTCTTCAACAGTACCAGTAGCAATGATTGCAACTTCTGGGAATTTAATGATTGGAGTACCGAATAAAGCACCAATTGAACCGAAGTTAGTTACACTAATAGTTCCTTCTGATAATTCAGCCATACCTAATTTCTTAGAACGAGCTTTTTCAGCTAATGAAGCTACTTCTTTAGCAATTTCAATTACTGATTTATCTTGAGCAGCTTTAATGTTTGGAACCATTAAACCATCAGCAGTATCAACAGCGATACCTAAGTTAATGTTTTTCTTTAATACTAATCTGTTATTGTTCTTGTCGTATTGTGAGTTGAACATTGGGTGAATTACAACAGCTTTAGTAATTGCTTTTAGTAAGAATGGTAAGAATGATAGCTTAACATTGTAGTTAGCCATTACTGAATCTTTAACTTGTTTTCTGTAAGCAACTAATTTAGTTACATCAAAATTGAAAGTTAAAACAGTTGTTGGAACTTCATCATTAGCAGTAGTCATTGCTTTAGCAATAGCTTTTCTTACTGATGTAATTTCTTTGTAAGTTTCATTTGCATTAGATGAAGCAGCAGGCGCAGCAGCTGGAGCTTGGTTAGCAGCAGCAAAAACATCGCTAGAAAACACCTTAGCACCGTTTGCTGGAGTTACATTGTTTAAATTAACATTTAAATCATTAGCAACAGCACTAGCTAATGGAGTAGCTGCAAATGGACTTGGCATTGCTGATGGCATAGCAGCAGGAGCAGGTGTAGCAGGAGCTGAACCAGCACCAGCTTGGTCACCGAATAAGCCAAATAGTTTATCCGAAACTTTCACTTCACCAACTACTGAAGCACCAGCTGCTGGAGCAGCAGGAGCAGGTTCAGCAGCAGCAGGAGCTGGAGCTGGGAAGCTTGGAGTAGGAGCAGGGAAGCTTGGAGCAGCAGCTGGTGCTGGAGCTGGAGTTGCAGCAGCAGGAGCTGGCGCAGCACCACTAGCATCACCGTTAAGAATTAACATTGTTTCACCAACGTGAACAGTTTGTCCAACTGAAACAACGATTGAAGTAACAGTTCCACCTTGTGGAGCAGGTAAGTCAGTTGTAACTTTATCAGTTTCAACTGAAAACATTGAATCACCTTCTTTAATAGTGTCACCAACTTTTACATAGATTTGAGCAACAACACCTTCGTGTAGCCCTTCACCAACATCGGTAAATTTATATTCAAACATGGTTATTTTTTTATATCTTTCTATAAATTATGAAAATATAATAGATTATAAATTAAAAATAATTTTTAATAGACATCTTTTAAGGTAATAAATATCGCTTTTATTGAGCTATTAAAGCTAATAAAAACGATAGATATTATTTAAAAATTTAAGCTAATAGTTCGTTGATTGCATCAATTGTTCTTTGTTTAAGATCAAATTGAATTGCTTCACCTTTTGCTAATGGAACTGTAATATCAAATCCAGTTACACGCATTGGAGCTTTCTTTAAGCTGCTGAATAATTTTTCATTAACTCTTGTAATAATTTCAGCACTTAAACTGAATGATTTAACAGCTTCGTGAACAACTAATAAACGACCAGTTTTTTGAACTGAACCTAAAACTGTAGCTCAGTCTAATGGCTTAATAGTTCTTAAGTCGATTAATTCAATATCACCAGCAGGGTATTGTTTAACGATTTCTAAAGTATCAATTACGTTTGAACCGTAAGTTACGATAGTTAATTTGCTACCTTGTGTTAAAACGTTAGCTTTACCAATTTCAACAATGTATTCACCAGCAGGAATTTCTTGTTTGAAAGCACGGTAAATTTTCTTAGGTTCAAAGAAAATAACTGGATCTGGATCGTTAATAGCAGCTAACATTAAACCTTTTGTGTCATAAGGAGTACATGGCATAACAACCTTAACACCAGGAATGTGAGCATAAATAGCTTCTAATGATTCAGAGTGGTGTTCAAGAGCTTTAATACCACCACCCATAGGCATTCTTACTACTAATGGAGCGTTTAATTGACCTCTAGTTCTGTGTCTAATTCTTGCAGCGTGACAGAATAGTTGTTGCATAATTAAGTAACTGAAACCAGAGAATTGGATTTCAACAACTGGTTTTAAACCAACGTATGAAGCACCAATAGCAGAACCCATAATTGCATTTTCAGCAATCGGAGCATCTCACACTCTTTCAGCACCGTGTTTTTGTTGAAGACCTTTAGTTGCTCTGAATACACCACCTTCAAACCCAGCGTCTTCACCATATAATACTACACTCTTATCTTTTGATAGAGCGATATCTAAAGCGTTGTTTAAAGCTTCGATATTATTTACGATAATTTTTTCACTCATTATTTAAGTTCTCCAATACAAGGATTATTTATTTTCAAAGTATTTTTTAGCAATTGCTTTTTGTTCAAGTAGATCTTCTGGTAAAGTAGCGTAAGTGTGATCAAACACATCATCAATAGTTGTTTTAACGTGTTGTAACATTACTTGGTATTCTTCTTCAATCTTAGCTTGAATTTGATCAAACATAGTTTGTTCTTTAGCATCGTCTCATAGACCTTTAGCTGTTAAGAACTTTCTAATTCTTGCAATTGGATCTGATTTTTTGTTTTCTTCTTCTTCTTCTTTAGTTCTGTAAACTGAAGGGTCATCTGAAGTTGTGTGAGGTCCTTGGCGGTAAGTAATGAATTCCACAAGGATTGGACCCATACCACTTCTAGCATATTCAACAGCTTCTAACATTGCATCGTATGAAGCTAATAAGTCGTTACCATCAACTCTTACTCTTGGCATGTTTACTGCGATTGCTTTAGTTGAAATATCACTAGCAGCAGATTCTAAGTGAGTTCTAGTTGAAATAGCGTATTGGTTGTTGTTTACACAGAAAACTGTTTGTCATTTGTGAATTGAAGCCATGTTCATTGCTTCATAGAATTCACCTTCAGCAGTACCACCATCACCGATGAAAGTAACAGCAGCAGCTCTTTCTTTATTGTATTTTAGAGCATAACCAATACCAGCAGCTTGTGAGTATTGAGCACCGATTGTGATGTTTACTGGAATTACTCTAACACCTTCATCAAAAACGTTTCCTTTTTCAGAACCATTTCAGTAAAGCATTAATTGGTAAGGTTTAACCCCTCTGTGTAACATTAAAGCACCTGATCTGAAAGCTGGTACTAATCAGTCTTTCTTAGTCATTGCCATTGAAGTAGCAATTTGTAAAGCTTCTTCACCAAGGTTTGGTGCTAATGTAAGCATCTTACCAGAACGTTGTCAAATTAACATTTTCTTGTCAAGTTCTCTTGATAAGTTCATGTAGTAGTATGCTTCAATAATTCTATCGTCTGATAACTTTTGAACATAGTTAGGGTCAATTAGACGACCTTCGTTGTCAATTACCTTATGTAAAAGTTCAGGAATTTTATTTTTAACAATGATTGCCATATTTATTGTTGTGTCCTTTTATAAGTTTTACTTTATTAAATTTTTTTAGCACAATTATTTAATACTTTGTTTAAAGTAGTTTAATCCTAATGCTTGTAAAATCGCACTAATAATAAAGTTAAATGGTTTGTTGTAGTGAGGTAGGAAGAATACATCAGCAAATGCAATATCAACAAGAGTTAATTTTCTTTGGATTGCTAATGCTAAGAAGTAGATAACTTCAGAGTGGTTAGTTTTTGCTGAACCTAATTGAGCACCTAGTAATCTTAAAGTCTTAGGATCAAATACTAATTTAATCTTAACTTTGTCATAAGTGTTCATTCATTCAGGACGGTCAGCATCTTCAAAGTAAGAGCTAGCTACTTCAATACCACGAATTTTAGCAACTTCTTCAGAAATACCAGTAGAAGCTAAGTGGTGACCAAAGATATGAATTGCGTTAGTACCAACGATGTTTTCTAACTTGATGTTATCCATACCATTAATGTGACTAGCAGCAACTACCCCGGTTTTAACAGCGTTTGTTGCTAAGTCAACGTTTTGGTATTCACCAGTTGCAGCGTTCATGATTGCAGCAGCACCACCGATTGCATAAACGTCTTTAATTGAAGTTTGACAATATTGGTCAATAATTAACGCACCGTTTTTAACTTTGTGTGCATCTGGTAATAATGAAGTGTTTGGTAAGAAACCGATACATTGAATTACTAAGTCAGCTTCAACTTTTTCTTGTTGGCCATCTTTTTCTAGAGTAATTCCTTTGATTACTTTTTTACCACCTTCAGTGTCAACTAAGTAACCTAGTACCTTAGTACCACAACGTACGTCAACACCTTCTTTTTTCATAGTAGTTACTACGTCTTCACCAAATTCTTTATCAAAGTAATTTGCTGCAGGTCTTGGTAGCATATCTACTAATAATGTCTTTTTACCGCGAATGTGAGCAGCTTCAATTAATTCAACACCGATATAACCAGCACCAATTACGATAACGTTTTTAACATTAGGTTTTTTGAATTGGTCAATGATTTCTAATGCGTGTTGGTAAGTTTTACAAGCAACTAAACCTTCAATACCACCACAGTATTTTTCAGTAAATGGTAAGCTAGCATCAGTTGTTGTAATTGGTCATGAACCAGTCGCTAAGATTAGTTTGTCATAACTATCTTCGAATGTAGTGTTTTTTTCTAAATCACGAATAACAACTTTTTTGTTTTTGTGATCAATAGCCATTACTTCGTGCTTCATGTGCACTTTAGCACCCATTGATTTAAGTTGTTCTGGATTAGAGTAGAACAAATCAGTTGTGTCTTTAACAACACCACTAACAGCAAGAGCAATACCACATCCTAAGAATGAGATATTGTCGTTACGGTCGTAAGCAACTACATCTAATTTTGGATTTTCAGCTAGCATCGTGCGGATTGCAGATGTTCCAGCATGGTTAATTCCTACTACAATTACTTTCATTTGTATTTTTTTATCCTTATGAAATCTCTATAGATATTATTAATGATAATTTGATTAATTTTTATTAATAAGTATTTTTTTATTAAAAAGCACTTAGTTTAAAAACTAAAATCTGATGTTTTTTTAAAAATAACCCTTGACAAAATAAATAAAATTATTTTGAAAGACGAATTACATCACGCATAATCATGATTTCTTCGTTGGTTCTTACTTGATAAACATTTAATTCACTATTAGCATCAGATAGTTTTCTGTAATCTGAATATTTATTATCAAATGCTTTTGGATCAAGTGAAGCTTTTAATAAGTAAAGTTTTTTCACAACTTCTTGAACAACTAGTTTTGAGTTTTCACCAACCCCAGCAGTGAATACTAAACCATCAATTGGAGCTTGAATTTGGTTTGCATATTTAACAATGTAATCTGCCACTCTTTGTGTGTAGATGTCTAATGTTGTTTGTGTTGCTGGTAGATTTTTTTCAACATCACGCATATCAGCATAATTACATAAACCTTGTAATCCTGATTTTTTGTTTAAAGCGTTGATTAAATCATCCATTGATTGGTTAGTTTGTTTTGCAATATATTGGATTACTGATGGATCGATATCACCACTTCTTGTACCCATTACTAAACCTTCAAGTGGAGTGAATCCCATTGATGTATTAATTGATTTTGAATCTTTAATTGCAGCCAATGAAGCACCATTACCTAAGTGACAAACAATTAAATTTACCGTTTTTTTGTTTAATAATTCTTCAAAGCGTTGAGTTACATATCGATAACTAGTTCCGTGATAACCATAGCGACGAACTAAGTGTTTTTCTTTTCATTCACTTGGAATTGCATATGCTCATGAAACTTCTGGCATTGATGTGTGGAAAGTTGTATCAAATACCGCAACGTTTTTAGCAGATGGAATTAATTCTTGAACAACTTCAATAACATCACCTTCTGGTTTGTTATGTAATGGAGCTAGTTTTGCTAACTCATGAATTTGTTCTAATACTTTTGGTGTAACTAATACTGAATCTTTTCAATAAGCACCTTGCACCACACGGTGACCCACACCAACAATTTCATTAAGATCATTAATTACTTTATGTTTTTTTAATGAATCTAATAAATGAGTTAATGCTTCTTTGTGTGTTGGAAAAGCAGTTTTGCCATCAACTTCTGTGCCATCAGCAAATTCGTATTTAAACGCACCATCAATAAAGATACGTTCACATAATCCCTTAGCTAATACTTTTTCATTAGCATCATATAATTGGAATTTAATCGAACTTGATCCAGCGTTGATCACTAAGATTTTATTCATTTTGTTAATTTGTCCTTTACTTATTTTGAATAATGATAAATTAACAGATTTTTTTGTAATGAATAATTTCTTATTATTGAATATTCAATAATCTGGCTAACCAATTTTTACATCTTCGTCAATATATGAATAATTTGACTTGATAACATCACTCTTAACTCATGCCAGAATTGACGTGCTTACACCTAGTTGCCCAATAATCATCAAAGCAATCAAGAAGACTAATGGAATGAAAATGATCGAAGTAATATATGGCGTAATTCCGACTGATAATCCAACCGTTCCAAAGCCTGATGAGTATTCAAAAAAGACATCCATCATACTGAAGTGATGTTCAGGCAATGACGCACTTAGAGTAATATGAACACCAACGATTGCTACGATTAAAAAGATACTACTTAATGTCGTAATTAAAAAAGCATTTGATGTTGTATCAGCTGGAATTGAACGTCGGAATAATCTAACTTGTTTATAGCCTCTGAATTTTTGGAAAATTGCAACCATTACTAATGCAAAAGTTGTCGTTCTAATCCCCCCAGCTGTTGATGAAGGGGCAGCACCAATAAACATCAATAAACTAAATATTAACTTCGTTGTATCAGTTAAATTGTATGTACTAATTGTTGAAAATCCTGCTGATCTTGTTGAAAAAATCATGAATCATAAATTCATTACATAATTCAATCTTGGATTAGCTCCATACACAACTTGATACAGATCTTGTTTGGAATTAATATTTAATGATGGTTCAAAAATTATGTTGGCATTTGATCTGGTTGCTTCATCATAAATTTGATCCAAGATTTGATATGAACCATTTTTGGTTAATAATTCAACAGGACCAACAACAATTATTGGTAATAACAATAACACCGTTGAAGTAATTAATGAAAGTTTAGTAAAGATACTAAACTTGTATTTAAGGGTGTTTTTATAAAGTTTTTTGTAACGAATTTTTTCGTAAATATCAAAGATTGTCGGATAACCAATACCACCAATAAAAAATTGGGTTGCAGTAATAAATAACAACACAATATGGTGGTCGTTACGAAAGCTAGCTAATGAAAACGGACCAAAGATATCAAACCCTGCATTATTAATTGATGATACTGAATGAAAGATCCCAGCTCATATTGCATTAGGCACATTATGATATGTAAAAAAGAATTGGTGTTTGTTATCAACAGTTAATTGTGAAGCTTTGAAATCAACTAATGATCAATCATTTTTTGGAGTTGATGTTAATAAATTTTGTTGTTCATAAGTTGGCGTGAAATAAAAATATAATCCATAAAAAATCGAATAAATAATCTGAAAAATCATCACTGCAATTACAGCAACAATTATCGTTTTTGAAGTCGTTGATAATTTCTCACCACCACGTTCAGATTGGAGTAATAATGTTTTTTCTAAAGTTGAACGATCTTTAAAAATCTTCGCAAAAATTCGTCAAATTAAATATCAAAAGACAACGAAACCAACACCACCAACTTCAATCAGAATTGCTAAAATAACCTGACCAAAAATCGTGTAAGTTTCGCGAACAACTACCGTGGATAATCCTGTATCACTAAATGCGGATGTTGCTATAAAAAAAGCATCAATAAATGAATATCGTTCTTTTTCAATAGTTGGTTGACTATTTAATCCATCAAAAGTCAGACTAGTAACTTTTTCATAACCATCTTGCACATGTTGTAATGATACTGGTATGTATAGCAAGATCGATCCAATCAAAATGAAATAAATATAGAAATGAGCAATCTTCTGACTGATCGTTTCACCAATAAAAATAATCTTTAAGATCTTTTTGATCTTTTTTTTCTTATCAAGGGTTAGATTATTCTTCTTATTGCGTTTCATCACCTAACAATCTTAAATTAAATTAGCTTCAGTGGCTTGAAATTCGTTTTTGGAAATTTCTAACAACTTAATGGTTGTGTCTTGATTGTCTTTGACATACTTAACACTCATATAGTCATCATAATAAATATCGTTCTCAAATTTAGCATGATGTTCTTTGTTGTTATTGATATATTCTAATAATTTAATATTCTTTTTCACATCAATTTCAGCATTAATGTATTTATGTAAAAAATATTGAGCATTAATTGATGAATCAACCAACCATGTATTGTTATTTAATTCTTGGACCATACCAACTTCATCTTGTTCGTCATAAATTCGACCAACAAGTTGTTCTAATAGATCTTCCATACTAATAATTCCGATTGATTCATAATCATTGAAATTATTAACAACAATTGCTAATTGCACCCTGTTGCGCTGCATCGATCTTAATACTTCATCGAGTTTGAAATCTGACAATACATACAACGGTTTAGTTAGATAATTAATTCAATTATCTTCATCTTTGTTTTCAACAATACTTAAATATTCTTTTAAATGTAAAACTCCAATTGTTTTATTTTCATCATTAACAATCGGAATTCTTGAAACGTTATCAGTTAAAAAGTGTTTTTTAATCAACGAAATCGAACTATGTTCATGTGCATAAGTAACTTCTGATCATTTCACCATTTTTTTATCAATGGTAATTTCATCAAAATTAATCGCATTTTTGATTAATAACGCTTCTTCTTCTTCTAAAATTCCTTCATTTTTAACTTCATCAATGAAAAAAGCAACTTCTTTTTCACTAGTTTGAGTTTTTGAATATTTTTTAAACATTTTTGACAATAAATAAGTTATTGGCAAAACTAAATAATAAAAAAATCCTAAGATGAAGCTAAATAATAATACTGTTTTGATTGGTCGGAATTTAGCTATTGATTTAGGAACAATTTCTCCAATCAGCAACGTAATAAATGTTGTTACAAAAATCGCAATCGATGAAGCTAATGTTTCATCTGGCACAATCTTATTAAACAGCAACGTTGATAACGTAGAAATAATAATATTTGCGATATTATTGCAAATTAATATCGTTGATAAGGTTAAAGTAAAATTCTTTAACAGTTTATTGATAATCTTTGTTTTAAGCTTTTTTTGCAGCTTATGTTCTTTGATGTAACTATTCCATTTGAAACTAGTTAAGCTAGTAAAAGCTGTTTCAGAAGCTGAAAAAATAATTGAAATAATTAAAAATCCAAAGATTAAAATGCCATAAAGCACATAAATAGCTATCGTTTGGCTATCATTTAGATTTGATGCTGTACCCGAGAGGGACGGACTTTCAGAGTTCATATAATTTAAATAATTAAATTAACTACGATTATATTATATTGGATAAAACCTTTAAATGTGTAAGCTAGAATTTTAACAAAAATAAAAATCAATTTGCTTACCGTTTTTTTGATAAAAATTTAGTCCTTATTAATATATTAATAAGGGTTATAATATTAAGCGATATAAAGAACAATTTAGGGGGCAAAGTTAATGTTAATCGGTATTAGCGGTATGGTTGCGAGTGGTAAGAGTGTTTTATCAAAGCGCATCCATGAACATTACAAAACATCAATGTTATTAAAAGAATTTAAGGAAAACGACGTCGTTTTTAATAAATTCTTGGAATGGTTGTATGAAAAACAACCAAATACAGAAATAAGTTTTCAAGCTTATATTTGCGAAAATCACTCAACAAAATTAGAAGAAATTTGACAGGAATTCAAAAGAACTAATAAAAATCCTGATCATGATCACATTATTGTGGATCGTTTCTGTATTGAACACAACATTTTTGCGACATTAATTTTGTCTAAAAAAGGTGAGAAATTTTTAAATGCATATCAATCAATGTTTGATGCAATGATTGATGAAAAAGAAATTCCTGATATCGCAATTTTCTTAGATTTAAATTTTGAAAATTTCAAGAAAAGATTGTTTCTTAGAAACCGTGATGTTGAAGTAGTAAACTTCGATCAAAATTTAGAATATTGGAAAGAATTACATCAAAATTACCGTAAAAAATTCGAATTTTTATGTAACAAGTACAAAGTAAATGCTTACTATATTGATACTAATAATTTAACTGAAGAAGAAGTTTTTCAAAAAGCAATAGAAATTATTGATAACCACAAGAGATAGTCATGATAGTAGCTATTAGTGGAATGGTAGCTAGCGGAAAATCTAGCTTATCTAAAAGATTATCAACGCATTATAAAAACGCAAAATTGTTATATGAATATGAAGAAGATGATGTTGTTTTTCAAAAATTTTTAGAGTGGTTATATAACAAAAATAGTTCAATTGATTTCGCTTTTCAATCATATGTAATTCAAAACTATTCAAGGCACCTAAAACAAGCAATTAATGAAAATTATGAATACATAATCGCAGATCGCTTTAATCAAGAACACTTTATTTTTGCTAAAAACAAACTTAGTTTAAAATCTGATAAGTTTTTAAGAGGATATGAAGCATTATTTGATGTTTTAATCTCAGAAGATAAACTTCCTGATTTGGTTATTTATTTAGACTTAAGTTTTGAAGAATTTAAGAAAAGAATTTTCAAAAGAAATCGTCTAGTAGAAACTTCAACATTCAATGATAATTTAACATACTGGCAAACACTGTATGCTAAATATAAAATTGAATTTCAAAATCAACAAAAAAAGTTTGGATTTAACGTTGAATATTTAGATACAAATAATAAGAATGAAGATCAAGTTTTTAATGAAGCAATTCAGTTAATAAATCGATATAAAAAATAAATAAAAAAACGAGTTCATAGCTCGTTTTTTTATCATTTTTACCGTGTTTTTTTAATTTTTTATGAAACTAACTTCTTAGTATTTTGAATTACTAATTCGTTTGTTTCTGGATTAACTGTGCAAATATATGATTGATTTTTTTCAAGTTTATTTTCAAGAATTTTTTTAGCCAAAAAGTTCTCTACTTCTCTTTGAATATAACGTTTTAATGGGCGAGCACCAAACGCAGAATTTGCACCGTTTTTTGCAACTTTTTCTATAACTTTTTTATCGAAATTAATCACAATTTGTTGCTCTTTAATTCGCTCAGTTAGATCGTTTAATAGTTTAGCTGAAATATCTAAAATATCTTTGTCTTTTAATGAATTAAATGTCACAACTTCATCAATTCTATTTAATAATTCAGGGCGCATGATTTTCTTCAATTCTTGGAATGCTTTCTCTGGATTGTTAGCAAGAATATTTTCTGCACCAATATTTGAAGTCATGATGATGATTGTATTTTTAAAATTCACCATTCGGTTGTGATTATCTTTTAATTGTCCATCATCTAGAATTTGTAAAAGAATGTTTAAAACATCAGGGTGTGCTTTTTCGATCTCATCGAATAAAACAACAGCATAAGGTTTTGTTCTAATTGCTTCAGATAATATACCTGGTTGATCATAACCAACATATCCAGCTGGGGCTCCTATTAGTTTAGCCACTGAATGTTGTTCCATGAACTCAGACATATCAATTCTTACCATCGCTTTTTCATTATCAAATAAACAATAAGCTAATTTTTTAGCAACTTCTGTTTTACCAACACCAGTAGGTCCTAAGAATAAGAATGAACCAATCGGACGATTTGGATCATTAATCTGAGCTCTTCCTCTTAGTACGGCATCTGATACTTTTTGTAATGCTTCTTCTTGACCTTTTACGTATTTTGATAAGTCATTTTTTAAATTCAATAATTTTTGTTGCTCTGATGCCACAAGCTTAGTTAAAGGTATTTTTGTTGATTGCGAAATTACCTCTGCAATTTCTAATCTTGTAATTGAAGTTTTTATTAAATTGTCGGTAAAATTAGACAATTCCTTAGTTTTTCTTTCGATTTCTTCTTGGCGTTTTGGGATCTCTAAATATAACAATTTAGAAGCCATTGTATATTCACCTTTTGCTTGCAATCTTTCAATTTCTGCATTGATGTTATTAACTTCTTCTTTTAATTTATTAATGCGTTCATGAATCTTTTTTTGTTCATTTCATTTATTCATCAACACATCTTGTTGATCAGTTAATTCTTTAATTTCTTTTTTAAGTTGATCAATTCTTCCTAATTTAATTTCAGGATTTTCTTTTTTCTCTTGTTCTAAAGCAGCAAGCTCAGTACTTAAATAAATAACTTTTTGTTTTAAATTATCAATTTCTGGTGGTAGTGAATGAATAATTGTTTTAATTTTTGCAGCAGCTTCATCAATTAAGTCAATTGCTTTATCAGGTAAATAACGATCTGAAATATATCGTGATGACATTTCTACAGCAGCAACTAGAGCATCGTCAAATATTCTTACTTTATGAAATGCTTCTCATCGTTCTTTTAAACCACGCATAATTGTTAATGCTTCTTGTTTGCTAGGTTCATTAACAATGATCTTTTGCATTCTTCGTTCTAACGCACCATCTTTTTCGATGTACTTACGATATTCATCGATAGTTGTTGCACCAATAACTTTAATTTCACCTCTTGCCATCATTGGTTTTAAGATATTAGCAGCGTCCATGGCTGAATTAGAAGAATTCTTACCCATTCCAACTAATTGATGAATTTCATCGATAAATAAGATGATTTTACCGTTAGATTTCTTAACTTCTTTTAAGATATTATTTAATCTACTTTCAAAACTTCCTTGGTACTGAGTCCCAGCAATTAATGAAGATAATGACAGTTCTACTACTTCAACATCTTTTAGATTATCAGGAACATCATTATTAACAATTTTTCTAGCAAAACCTTCAACAATTGCGGTTTTACCAACTCCTGGTTCTCCAATTAAAACTGGATTATTTTTATTTTTACGGCTTAATATTTCTATTAGTCTTCTAATTTCTTCTTCTCTTCCAATTGTGGGATCAATCGTATTCTTAACAATTTCATCATTAAGATTTCTTGAATATTTATCTAATGAACTTTTTTCTTCTGATGGTGTAAAACTTGCGAACATATTTTTAATCTCCTAACAATTGCTACAAATTAATTATAACAAAAATTAGCACTCGTTATTGTTGAGTGCTAATAATTGAATTGTTTGTTTTTATTTATTTTTAATAATAAAAATAAAAGTTCTGCTTTTTTAATTAAAAATCCTAATAAAATGATAAAAACCCTTTAAACTAATACGATGGATGTAGTTAAAGGGTTTTTGTTTTAATTTATCAAAGATAAATTAGATTTTTAATAAGCCATGGAATTTGCTAATAGCGTCTTTTGCAGCTCTAATTTCAGCACGGTGGGTATTAATATCTGTTCCTTGACCATACATTATTCCGCCAGCATATAGATTTACTGAATAAAGATTATTTTCTTGATCAAAACGTTTGTCATAATAAATCTTCATATTCAAACCAGTTGAATGAATAATTTCTTGGAAGATTGATTTGTAATCAATAGTTTCAATCAATTCACCGTTTGAGTGATAGCCAATAATTGTATCTTGTAAGATCTTTCTTACAGCATACTCGCCTTGATCTAAATATAATGCTCCAATGAATGATTCAAAAATATCTTCTAAAATTTTTGGAGATAAAGCTGTTGATTTAACACCAAAGCCAACTTTTACATAATCAACTAATCCTAATTGTTTAGCTGCTTTAATTAAAGTTTTTGACTGAATAATCTTAATTCGATCTTTAGTCATTTCTCCTTCGGTTGAATCTGCTTGGTTAAATAAATATTCAGCCACAACCTTGTTTATGATCGCATCACCCAAGAATTCTAAACGTTGATAGTTATAATCTAACTTTCTTTCATTTGAATAAGAATTATGAGTTAATGCTTGTTCATAAATTGCTGTTTTATCCGTAGTTATCTTAAATTTCTTTAATAATAAGTTGATGTCATCTGGCTCTTCTTTTGCATAAAAAACATCCTCTTGTTCATCAATACCTTTGTTATTAAATTCGTTAAGATTATCTTGTTTTAAATCATCATAAATAACTGGATAATTATCTTTGATGTAATTAGCAATCTTACCAATTTCTTGATCAGTAATGCTTTGTTGATTATTAAAAATACGATCAACTTTTTTATTAACAAATGTAGGAGATTGATTAGATATTTTTTGTTTTAGGATGTCAGATTTTGTATCACCTGAGTTAGTTTCACTCATTTGAACATATTTTTTAAAGCGATTTAAATAAAAATCTTGACTTGGATTTTCTGGATCTAATCTAAAAGCGTTAATTTTCTTTTTATTAACAACATTTGATTGAATTGCTTCATCTTTAATTTCAATAGTTACTTCTTCATTTTGAATTGCTTCTGGAACATCAAAATATTTCGGAGTATCAGCAATTATTTCATCTTTAATTTCTACTGTTGCTGTTTTATTTTTACTACCAGGTTTTCTTCCTCTTCTTGGTTTAACTTGAACTGTTGATTGATCTTCGTTTTTATCAATTTTTACCGTGTATTTTTCATTTTTTTCATTTAAATCTACAACGTTATTTTCAACAGTTTTTACTTCATTAATTTGTTGAGATTGATCTGATAAATTATCTTGGATTCCGTTATTAGTAATTAAGTTTTGATCTTTTCTTAATTCAGCAACACCTCTAGGTTTTAAGCGATAAGTTCTCTTAACTCTTGAAATAGTATTAGCATCATTTTGATTTAAATTAAGATCAACTGGTGTTTCGTTATTATTCTTTGTAAACTTTCTTTTATAAACACGATTTGTTCTATTAAATTGTTTATTGTCCTGGTTAGTATTTAATTCGTTATTAGTTTGTGAATTTAAAGCACCACCAATTAAACCATTAGTTTTTTGAACTTCGTAACTTTTCTTAATTAATGAATTAATCGGATTAATATAGCCAACATTTATATTTGTTGGTGATTGTTCGTTGTTATATTGATTTCTTTTAATTCTCTTGCGATGATAATATCCTGCTCTTTTTTTATTTTTATCATCAGTTGCGAATTTAGAATCTTTTTTAGTAACTCTAACTTTGTTTTTGTTATTTGTTTTTAAATCGTTTTTATTGGTAGTTGCAACCCTAATCTTCTTAGCTTCTTGAGCGTGAAGTTCTTGCATTTTTTTACGATATTCTGGATCGTTTAAAGGAACTGGTTTATAAGTATGTTTTCTACCTGTTTGGCCTAGTTGGTGTAAAAACTTATTTGATGTTGATAACATCGGGAATAGTCTTGGAACTGGACGATCTTCTCTTGGTGAATTATCAACTTTTTTATCTCTATTTTTTTTAGTTTTTATTCCATTAAATTGTCTTTTCTTTTTAATGTATTTTCTTGGCTTTTTTTGCGTATTTTCTTTATTATTTTCCATAAATATAAAATCAAACTAAATTATCAAAAAAATATAAATTTTATAAATTTAGCAATTAATCTAATTCAAAAAAATTAATTAAATCTTGATTGATTTTTTCAATTAGGTTATTTATTAAACTTTCGTGAGCTAAACGAATTGTTGAATAAAATTGTTTAGCATCGGCTGAACCATGTGTTTTTAATACAAGTTGTTTTAAACCTAAAACAATGGCACCTGCGTTATTTTTATAATCAAATGTTTTAGTTATTTGATAAATAACATTAGCTGAGAATAATGCTCCCAGTGGGTTAATTTTATAATTTTTCTTTAAAATTTTTGCAACTGATTTTAAAGCACCTTCTAAAGATTTTAAAACCAAGTTACCTGAATAACCATCACTAACTAATAAATCGCACTCACCATCAATTAAGCCGCGAGGTTCAACAAACCCCTTAAAGTTAATTGATTGATCGTTTTCTAACAGCTCATGCGCTTCTTTGTGATAATCAAAACCTTTTAGTTTTTCAGTACCAATATTTAAAAGCCCAACAAGTGGTTGATATTTTAAAACATTGACGATGAAAGTATTAGCCATCTTGGCTAAATAATAAAGCTCTTGACCACTAAATTCTTTATTAGCACCAACATCTAAGAAATAAAATCCTTTTTTAGTTGTCGTTGGCACATATGACATAAAACCAACTTTAACTTTTTCATGGATCTTATTAATCATGTTGTAAGTTAATGCCACATAAGCAGATGAAGAACCTGCTGAAACAATGGTATCAACCTCTTTGTTTTTTAATAATTCAATTGTTAAATACATTGAACTATCTTTTTTACGATAAGCACTAAAAACTGAATCATGCATCGTAACAAAATTAGTTGTATGAACAATTCTGTATTTTAAAAACTTTTTGTTTTTAATCAGTGGCTCAATTTGGTTTTGATCACCTACTAAAACAAAGAATAAATCTGGATGTTTTTTAGCGTATTTAATAACGGCTTTGACTGCTTCACTAACTGGGTTTTCAAACCCCATACAATCAACGGCGATTTTAAACATTATTGAACACCTACATAATATTGATATATCTTTTGTGATCCGTTAATCGCTTCACAATAAATACCAAATTTTTCTGAGATCAATTTAACAATGGTTCTAACTTCTGCACTTGAAGTATTCTTACCATGAATAATTAAAACTAATTCTGGTTTCTTAACTTCTTTGATTAGTTTTTCAACTGTATCTAATAAACACTTGTAGATGTCACGATCACTAACAACAATTTTCTTGTTAATGATTCCAATGAAGTCATCTTTTTTAACATTTAATCAGTTATATTTAATGTTTTTAACTGAAGTTGAAATGCAAGCAGAACCTGTTGATTTGATGATTTTGTTTAATACTTTAATGTTATTTTTTAAAGTATCAGCACGCATATAACCACTAATTGCACTTAATGATTCAATGAAGTTTTGGCAGATCACCAATTCACAATTAATGTATTTTTTAATTTGAGCAATTGCTTCTTTAGCAGCCAGCGCTAGGTTTGTATCATCAATAACGATAATAACGTTCTTAGATTTAACTTTATAGATTGCTTGAATGAAGTCTCTGATTGTTGGATTACCAGTTGCTGATGTATCAATAAATTGATCAACATCATAATTTTGAACAACCATTTTACCCAACACTCTTGAAGGTACGGTTGTTAAAATTCCTGTTTCATCTTTAAAGTTTTTAGCTTTTGATAAATCAATGTTGGCAGAAGCTTTAATTTCAGCAGTTTTATGATTATCCTTATCATCGTCTTGCTTACGTTCTGAAACTTGACGATTCATATTTTCAATCTTAACTTTTAAGAATTCACCATAAACTTGCGCTTCTCTTAGTACCACATCTGGAGTTAGTGTATGAGCATGAAGTTTAACAATACCATCATCTTGGTTATTGATTAATACCAATGAATCAACAACTTTTTCAATATCTTTTTTGAACTTAGATTCATTAAACTTCTTCTTAGTTTGGCTATCTTCAGCTTTTAGACCAACTTTTAATAAGAATTCTGTACAATACCCATGACCTTCTTCAACTAATTCTTGTTCAGCTTTTGAAGATAGAGCTTTTTTATTAGCAAACTCTTTATCATTGGCAATATTTGAGAAATCTTGAATTAGTTCAGCTTGCATTCCTTCTAAGAATGAAACTAAACCAAACCCACCAGAATCAACAACGCCAGCTGTTTTTAGTGCTGGTAACATTTTTGGTGTTTGTTCTAAAGCATTTTTAGCAGCATTGATGGCAATTTCAAACAATTGTTCAACGCTTTTAATTTCATCTTGCTTCTTCTTTAATTCTTCTGCTGTTAATCGAATTACAGTTAAAATTGTTCCTTCAACAGGAGATTGAATAACACTATAAGCAACTTCTTTAGCTTCTGTAAAACAATTAACTAGTTCTTTAATACCAACTTCATTGCTATCTGGTAATGATTTAACAAAACCCTTAATGATTTGCGAAAAAATCACCCCAGAATTACCACAAGCACTCATGAATAATCCTGTTGCAAACACTTTACCTAACTTATGAATACTACTAAAGTTGTTGTCAACAATACTATCAACACCACCCTTCATCGTAATCTTCATATTAGTGCCCGTATCACCATCAGGAACAGGGAAAACATTTAGGTTATTAATGTATTCATATCGAGTTGAAATTACATTATAACCTTCAATAAACATTGTTTGCAACTGTTTGGTGGTTAGTGAATCAGATGCCATAAATAAATATCTATCCTTTTATATCTTTGATTATAAGATTTATGAAATACGGATGATTATCATCCCATCTTGAAAGTTCATAATAAATCGTACTTTGTGCCATTAAGCAAATTTGGTACGGTCTTACATCGTTTTTGCAAACAACTAATATAGTAATTGTATCGTTATCAATAATGATATCTTCATCAGACAATTCACCAACAATTCCAGGAACTAATTTGATAACTTCTTTTAATCAACCTTTGATTAGTTGATCATTATACGTTGTTTTAGTTATTTCCATTTTATTTTCGTATTATTTTATCAAATTTATATTTTTTGTATAGCTACTAAAAAAATCCTTGATTTTTTAAATCTACTAAAAACCAAGCATCAGATTTGGTTTGATATTCGCAATTATCTAGGTATTTCAAAATAAAGTCATCATCATAATTCTTTAAGTCAAAGATGATTTTATAACTATGTAATAGTTGGTGTTTGTAATTATTTTGATTATTTTGATACTCTGGTTTTGAATACTTATAATCACCAACCACTGGGTGATTTAAGTATGATAAATGAGCTCTGATTTGGTGTGTTCTACCTGTAATTAATTCCACTTCTAATAATGAATAATTCAGTTTTTTGAAATAATACAAGGTTGAGTATTTGGTAATAATTGTCTTGTTATGATCGGTTTTATAATCCTGAATTTTTACCAACGATTTAGTTTCATCTTTATATAAATAAGCAGTTTGCGTTGCTTTTTTTGGTTTGATTTCACCATGAACTAAGCAGTGATAGAATTTTTTTAAATCACGATTTTTAATAATCTCATTTAATGCTTGTTGGGCTTTTAGATTTTTAGCAGCAATCATGATGCCTGTCGTATTTTGATCTAAACGATTCACAATACTTGCCACATAACTTTGGTTATTTAAATAATCATATTGGTTGGTAGTCACCAAATAATGCAGCACCCGATTTTGCATATTATCGTGGTGATTTTTATCATTAGTTTGTTGAGCTGGTATACCTAATGGTTTTTCAAAAATAATTAAATTTTCATCTTCAAAAATTAAATCTAATTCTGGTTTTGCTTCAAAGAAATTTGGCAACGCTTTTTTATCATCAGTTCTTTTAAAATCATAATAACTAATGACATCATTAAGTTTTAAGTAATAATCAAAATTAGCTCTTTTATTATTTATTAAGATGTCTTTTTTTCTTAACATCTTATAGATATTTGTTCTTTTATAATTCTTTAAAACTTTTAATAAGAACTTATCTAATCTGATGCAATCATCAACGGTTTTTATCTTAATGGTTTTTTTCATAACTTATTAAGTTCATATAAAATGATGCCCGTTGATGTTGCCACATTCAACGATTCAGCATACTTATTGTTGATGCTAATTTTAATAGTTTTAGTTGCAGCATTTAATAAGGTATCACTAATGCCATTACCTTCATTACCAAAAATAATGATATTACCTGATGCTTGATCAAATTCACTTACATCAATTGCATTAGGTTGATTGGCAGTGGCAATCAAACTTAAGCCTTTTTTATTGATTACTTCAATGAATTTATTAAGATCATGAATGATACTAATTTGGTTAGAAAAAATCGCACCAGCTGATGCACGTATTAATTTGGGATTATATAAATTAACTGAATGATTGATAAAAATCTTATTCAAATCAAAAGCAGCTGCGTTTCTTAGAATTGTGCCTAGATTGTTAGGATCTTGAATGTTATCTAAAAATAAGTAATTATATCGATCGCTTAATTCAAATGATTGGTGGTTTAATTGTTTAATTAAATAATAAAAATAACAATCCCCAGCTTGGGTGTTAATTTCTTTTAATTCTTGATTTAATTGATCACTAATTTCAATTCATTGAACTGGATGATCTTTTAATTTGGTTTTGATTTCATTAATAATTTTTTTATCAAAACTTTGCGTAACAAAAATTGTATGAGGTAATCAATTATTGTTTAAAGCAATTAAATTATTCTTAATCCCTCCAACACAAAAATAATCACTTAAATGTTTGTTATAACCATTTTTATAAGCAATTTTTAAATCTTTAAAAATTGGGTTATTCTTCGAAGTTATCTTATGAAAGTTGATCATTATCAATTGTTTTTAAATAATCATCAAGCACTTTAATTAATTTATAAAAATCCTGCTTGTTGTCTAAACTAAAACCACTGGCAAACTTATGACCACCACCATTAAACATAGCAGCAAAATGGTTAATTGGAATATCGTATGAACGGATTGAACCCTTTCATTTTTGTGATTGATCATCAAAATAAATTGCCGTTCAAATTTTTACACCATCAATATTATTCAAAGCATGAACCATCGTCATTGGTGATTTGATACCAAAGCGTTTGTGAGCACCTTTTCTGATTGCAATGTATGCTAAGCCGTTATTGGTAATTTTGGCGCGATTAACAACGTATGAATAATATTTGTGTTCTAAGATTGGTTTTAAATAAACAGCGTCATGCACTTCATTACGATTAAATCCAGTGGCTAGGATTTCTGCTGTCATTTTAAAGGTGCTTGGTGTTGTTGCTAAATATAAAAATCGACCAGTATCAGTAATAATTCCCGCATAAATATATTTGGCAATAATCGGTGTTAATTTAAAGCCCATTCACTTAATAAATCAACCAATCATCTCAGCTGTTGATGAATATGTTGGATCTACTCATTCAATTAAACCGATCGTTTCAGTTTTAGGGTGATGGTCAATCCGAATAATTTCTTTTACTAACTTATGTTGTCCAGTTAAAATCCGTTCAGCATTAGCAGTATCAAAAACAATTCCCAATGATTTTTCTAAAAATTCAATATCCACCTGGTGTTTTTCAAACGGAAATAAACTAGCACCCAATTCTGGGTCTAGTTTATATGTCCCTGCCACATAAACTTTTTTTTCAGGATAAATATTGTTAACTAATTCTTTAAAAGCAAATGCTGATCCTAAAGCATCAAAATCAGGTCGTTCATGAACGAAAAAAGTAAGGTGGTCAAATTCCTTAACCTTAGCTCAAATCTGATCATGCACTTCTAATTGTGGTCTCATGGTTGGTTTAAATCAAATATCTTTATGTCTTGATTAATTGAAGCATCAATCACGACATCTAAAAAATCTAGTGATGCTTCAATTTTGTTAATTGTCTCAATCTTAGGATTGGTAGTTGGTTTTTTAGGAGCATAAATTGAACATGCATCATCATAAGGTAAAATAGAAACTTCATAGGTTTTTATTTTTTTAGCATGATCAATTATTTGGTTTTTATCATAACACAATAAAGGGCGAAGCACTAATAAATCTTTAGTTGCATTCGAGATTGTTTTCATGCTGTTGATTGTTTGTGATGCTACTTGTCCTAGTGATTCACCCGTAGCAATGCAATCATAACCATATTTTTGCACAAGTTTTTCAGCAATCTTATAAAAAGCTCGACGCATTAAAGTGATACGGTAATTTTCATATTTTGAATGTGAAAGTTCTTTAAGAACATTACTAAAATTATGAATAAAAATTTTCGCATCATTAACTTCATTATGCTTGGATACAATTTGAGCTAATTTAACGGTTTTATCTAATGCTTTAGCACTTGTATGTGGTGGTGTGATGAATGTTAAATAATCAACATGCATACCTCTTTTGTATAAAAGATCACTAGCCACAGGTGAATCAATTCCGCCTGATAATAAAACTAAAACTTTACCAGATGATTTAATTGGCAATCCATTTGCGCCTTTATATCGTTGTAAATATAAAACAAATTGATCTTTAATAATGTCGATATAAATCTCGTTTGTTGGATCATTAAGATTAATTGAAATATTTTTATTTTTTAAACAATGACCTGCTAAGATTTTTTTAATACTTAAACTATCATGTGGATATGATTTATCTTTTCTTTTGATTTCAAAAGCAATTTGATCATTATCATTAGCTAATGCTAATACTTCGTTTTTTAAGATTTCAAGATCGTTAATTAATGTTTTAACAACACAAACATAATTAATCCCAGGGATCTTAACTAAGATTTTAACTAAATCATCCTGATCGCTTAATTGATAATCACTAATCTCTAAATGATCATATAATGACATCACTTTAAGATTGTATTGTTTGATTGCACTAATGATATTTTGTTTGAGTTGATTAATAAAATCAACACGATTGTTATTTTTTAATCACAATTCACCAAATTTAATGACAATCTTATGGTTATTTTGATTCATAAATCAACTTTAAATAATTCTGTTTTTTCTTAAAAATTCTAAATCAGCGTGACCAAATTTTGGACTGATTCCTGTTTTGATATGATCGTTGTATCATTTTTCAGCTTGATCAATATAAGGTTTAACATCAGCTGGATCAATTTGCATATCAACGATTTCAACAACCCTTTTGTTAATATCAAGTTTTTCTGGATATTTATAATCTTCTGGTCGTAAAAAAATGATGCCAAATCGACCATATTTTGCTTTTCTTAAATATAGATACAATGACAATTGCATTACATATTCTTTTTTAACCACTGGTTTTTGGTTTTCATCATATCATTCTTCATACTTAGCACGTTTTTGCTTAACAATCGGCATGCCATCATTATCTAGCATCATTCTTAATTCATCATTAACCGTTTTATAAACCAACTTATCAATTGATGAAGTTTTAATTTCTAGCATTGGATGGTTTTGATCATAAATAATTTGACCGTTCTCATCAACAGGTTCACCATCAGGAATTCCACCAAAGATCGGATTCTCCTTAAAAATATCATAACCAACTCTATTTGGTTCATAAGCTTTATAATTAACTTTGAATTTTTCAATGACAAAATCACGCACCTTGGGTTCAATTTGCACCCCTGCATTGGCTAATGTTGGATCCATACTTTCAGAATAAAGATTAACCATCTTTAATCATTCCATAAATGGCGAACTATAAGCATTCACTCCTAAAACAGTCGGAAACCTACTACCTGTGATTTTTTTAAACCTACTACCATAAGTTTTTTTATAGTTATCAGTTAAGATAATTTGATTGTCTTTGATAAAAAAACAATCTTTTAGATTGAGATCTTTTTTAAATGGCATATGTATTTATTAAAATTAATTATATAAAAACGATGTTTAATAAAAGATATGTCATTAATGATAGTTTAAGTATAAAAAAAATCGACATTAACCAAATTAATGGTTTGTATGATTATTTTTTAAAAGTAAAAAATTATCATTACATTGGATTAGATGAAAATAATTTTAATCTTGTTAGCTTAGAATCTTACATTCAAAATCAAGTATTGTTGTGATCTAAAAAACAAAGATATTGTTTTGTAATTTATCAAAATAATGTGATTGTTGGTTTCATTACGATTAATATTGATAAAAATAAGGGTAAGCTTAATTATTTATTGAATAGTGAAAATGATAGTTTATTTATTGATTTAATTAAATTCATTATCAAGATATCAAGATCAACTGATTTGAATTGAATTTATTTAGAAATTCATAAAGATAATCAAAAAACTAGCAATATTTTACGAGAAATTGGCTTATATCGTTTAGAACTTGTTGATCTGATTGAGATAAATATTTTAGAAAATCAATCAATGTTAGCATCTTATGATTATTGAGCTAAAAAAGTTTAAATCTTTTATAATATTTAAGGTATAAAACCAAACTGCGCCCATAGTTCAATCGGATAGAACATCTGACTTCGGATCAGACGGTTATGGGTTCAAGTCCTATTGGGCGCGCCATTAAGAACTAATAAACTAACTAAAACAAAAACCAGGGTTTTCCCTGGTTTTTTTATTTGTTTAAGTGGTTATTGTTGGTTATTTTATTCGGGTTGGTTGTTGCTTGAATCTGATTGGTTTTGAATTTCTTGCTTTTGATCAGGATTGTTTAATTCTTGAATTGGTTTAGGGAATTTAATATCTAGTTCTTGTCAATTCGGGATTTTTTCTAACATTTCTTTATCAAAGAAAAACTCATTAAATTGTTCTTCTAAATTGATTCTTTTCTCAACTTTATATGTTTTTTGAATTGACAAACGAATTGAACGAGCACACAAACCAGAAATTAAACAATTGATTAATAGAACAATGAATGGAGCTCAGTTAAATAATATCCTCAAGTCAGAATTAATATTTAAATCTAAAAAGGTTAATGAAAAGTGATCAAAAATTGGTAAATAAAAAGCAACCAAGTAAATTAAACTTATAAAAGTTCAATAAAAATATAAGAAGTAATACTTTTTAGTTAAGATTTTTTTATTAAGAATTTTTTCGCAACTTTTTACAAAACCAACATAAGTAAATGAACCTAAAAAAAGAGTATAGTTTAACGGCAAAATTAATGATGTAAATCCACCAGTTAAAAATCTTGCTGATAACGAATCACTCGTTCAATTATTAAACCGCTCACTACTAGTTATTTTTCCCATTACAAAAGCTAATTTAGCATTATACGGTTTAAAGTAAGAAAAGATATTATTACCTAATCCATAAGTAATTGAATGCAATAAATGCTGATAATATAAATCAATAGCTTTTTGATCTAAATCAATTTTTTCATCACAAAACTTTATTGATGATGATCATATTCAACGTTTAGTTAAAAATGCCAAAATAAGATTTAAAGCAATTATCACAGCAGAAAACGATGCATATATTCCGACGTTTAAAATTATTAATTGATTATATGTTAAATTAAAAGTTGATTCTTTATTTTCTGGATTATTAATAAGCCATGGAATTAAGAAAAAAACAATAGGTATCATTATTAAAATTAAAATCGTCGGGATTAACAATGATATTGTTGGTAAATGATGAAATCTTTTCTTAATTTGGGGATGAATAAATAATGCACTTCATGCTGCACAAATTTTGATTAAAATAGATACATTCACAAACGGCATAATCATAAAGAACAACGGTATTTTTAGTTGTTTAAATTGATATAAATGCCAATAATCGTAATTCTTTTTTGATAAATACATCTCTATTTCTTTCGATTAAACAATAGTTATTGTTAATTATATTTTATAGCATGAATTTACTTCTTAATCAAAATTATTAAAATATGTTGATATACAAAAAAATCATAGGTTTAAAACCTATGATTCTTTGTTAAACGAAGTTATTCTTTTTTCTTCTTTTTATCTTTTTTCTTCTTAGCTTTTTTCTTGTCGTCTTCGTCGTCGTCTAAGAAGTCATAATCATCGTCGTCATCTTCACCTTCTTCTTTATCAAAGATGGCTGCTGCTGCGTCTTCGTCGAATTGTGATAATCAGTCATCAGCATCAACTGAGTCAGTATCAACACCCTTGAATACAGGAATATCAGCTTCGATATCAACTTCTTCTGGATCACCTTGAACATATACGAATCAGTTACCATTTTCATCAAAGTCACCTTCGTATCATTCTCATTCACCATCTTCTAGGTAGTAACCGAAGTTTTCATTACCAATGTAGTCATCAAAGTTGATTTCACCGTTTTCATCTGCATAAATTCAGTGTTCACCTTCAACTTCTACTTCTTCAACTTCTTCACCTTCAGCTTGTTCAGCTTCTTCTGAACCTTCTTCATCAGCTGGTTGTTCTTCTTCGTATTCTTCGGCTGCTTGTTCGTATTCTTCGGCTGCTTGTTCGTATTCTTCAACAGCTTCTTCTACAACTTCTTCAACTGATTCTTCATACTGATCAGCAGGTTGTTCTTCAACAACTTCTTCTTGATATTCAGCTTCAACTTCTTCGTATTGTTCATCAGCTGGTTGTTCGCTATATTCTTCTTGTGCTGATTCTTCTGATTGAACTAAGAATTCTTCACCATCAATTGCTTGTGTTGGGTCAGCTTCTAATTCTTCTTGTTCAATTGGTTCTAATGAATCAACTTCTTCAGATTCTTCAACTGCTGCTTCTTCAACTTGTGAGCTGAAATCAATGATTTCAGGTTCTGGTTGTTCATCTTCGCTGATTGTTTCAACTTCTTCTTGTTCTTGTTGTTCTTCAGCTTGGATTTGTTCTTCTACTGATTCTTCTTCTGGTTGAGCTTCAACTTGTTCTTCATCATTTCTGAAGAAGTTATTTTCTTCATCGAAGTAACCATCTCAGATTCATTCTTCGTTTTCATCGTAGTGACCGTATTGATCATTACCAACGAATTGTTCTCAGTATTCAACTTCTTCTTCAACTACTTCTTGGTCTTCTTGAGCTTCTTGTTGTGCTTCTTCTTGAACTTCTTCTTGAGCTTGTAGTTGTTCTTCTTCTATTGATTGTTCAACATCAGCTTCTTGTTGAGCTTCTTCTTGTGCAGTTGAATCACCTAATCCAGAAGCAAAGTCAATAATTTCTGGTTCTGGTTGATCTTCTTGGCTGATTGCTTCAACTTCTTGATCTTGTGAAACTTCTTCTTCTGAAATTGCTTCTTCTAAGCTTTCATCAGCGCTAGCTTCATATTGTTCATCAGCTGATTGTTCTTGTTGATCAGCTTCGTCATTTCTAAAGAAGTTTTGTTCTTCATCGAAGTAACCATCTCAGATTCATTCTTCGTTTTCATCGTAGTGACCGTATTGATCATTACCAACGAATTGTTCTCAGTATTCAGCTTCTTCTTCAACTACTTCTTGTTCTACTTCTTCAGCTTGAACTTCTTGTTCAACTTCTTGTTCAGCTTCTAATTGTTCTTCGTCAGCTTGTTCAGCTTGAACTTCTTCTTCAATAGCTTCTTCAACTGATTCAGCTTCATCAGCTGCTTGTTCTTCTTGTTGTTCTTGTGAAGTTTCAATATCTGCTAAGTCAGATACGAATTCTTCTGGTTGTTCTTGTTCTAAAGCAGTTTGTTCAACTTCTTCTTCGTTTCTAACGAATTCTTGGTTTTCATCGAAGTAACCATCTCAGATTCATTCTTCATCTTCGTTGTAGTGACCATAGTTTTCATCACCAACCAACTTCATTCAGAATTCTTCTGCTTCTTCTTCAACTGGTTGTTCAACTTCTTCTTGTTCTTCAACTTCTTGTTGCGCTTCAGAATCAGCAGCTAATTCTTCAACTTCTTGATCTTGTTGAACTTCTGGTTCAGCTTGAACTTCTTGTTCAACAGTTGTCTTATCTTCTTCTGGTTGTTCTTCTTCAGAAATTGCTTCTTCAACTGTTAATTCTTCTTCATCAGCTAAATCAGATACTAATTCTTCATCTTGTTGTGTTTGTTGTTGACTAGATGTTTGAACTTCAACTGGTTCATCTTCTAATTCAACTGTTGGATCTAATTCTAATTGAACTTGTTGTTCTTCTGTTTTTCTTTCGAAAATTTTAGCTTCTTCTTCGAAATCTTCTTCAACAGTTGTTTTATCTTCTTCGTCAAACTCTTGTTCAACAGTAGTCTTATCTTCTTCTGCTACTTGTGCTTCTTGTTTTTCAACAACTTGTTCAGTCGTTGTTTTATCTTCTTCTAATGAAGCGTCTTGTTGAGCTTCTTGTTCAACAGTAGTTTTATCTTCTTCTACTGGTGTATCTTGTTGAACTTCTTGCTCAGTTGTTGTTTTATCAACTTCTTGTTGAGCAGTTTGTTCTCCAACAACAGCTTCAATTGATTCTTGAGCATCAATTGATACTTGATCTGGTTTTTCAAACGCTTGTGCTGGACCTTCAATGATTGTTGTAGGTTCAGTTTGAATTTGTGCAGTTTGTTGTTTTAATGCTTCTAATTCTTGTTGAAGTTTTTCTAATTCAGCTTCAAGTTCTTGTTTTTGAGCTAATTCAGCTTCTAGTTCACTGAACGATTCTTCTAATGCTTGTTCAACTGTTGCTTGAGCAACTTCTTGTTCAATAACGTCACTAGCAACTTCAACATTTACTGTTTCAGCACTTAATTCTTCATCAGCAATCGTTGGTTGAACGATCGGTGCTTGAACTTCTTCATGAGCTTGTGGTTGAACAACTGGTTCTCTTGTTGTTGCAATTTGATAGTCAGCTGAAACTAATTCAACTTGTGAAACATCAACACTTAGTGCTTCATCAGCAGTAACTTGATCAACAAGGTTGATTTCAACGTTAGCTAAATCAATTTCTTTTGTTGCAAAGACATCAACAACTGGTTTAGCCGGGGCGCTTACTTGAATTTGTTCAACTGGTGTAGGTGCTATTGCTAATACTGGTGAAATTGTTAATGTATCAGTTGATTTAAATTCAAACGCAGGTTTTTGTTGTGCTGGTTGAACTACTTGTGGTTGAACAGCAACTGGTTGAATTGGTTGAGCAACACTTGGTGCAACTGGACTAATAGCAATTGGAGTAACTGGAGTTTGAACAGCTTGAACAACTGGTGTTTGACTAACTTCTGTTTGTTGCGCTTTTCAGAAGCTTTGAGGTTCAAACTTATCAGTAGCTAATTCAACATTGTTAATATCAACATTAATTGTTGATACTTCTTCAATAACACTGTCTTGAACAATCGGTTGAACGATTGAACTTTCAGCTAATGTTGGCTTAAATTCAAATAAAGCATTAACAGTTGGTTGAGCAACTTCTTGTTGAGCAACTTCTTGTTGAACAACTTGTGTTTGTGGTTGAACTAATTGTTCTTGTGAAACTACATCAGATGCATGTTTAATTTCAGCGTATGGTAGTTCAGAAACTGTATCAACGAATTGGTGAAGGGTTTTGTAGTTAGATTTAGTTGGCTTTACAAATTTAATTGAATCAGTTTTCTTAGTTGATTCAACTTCTTGTTTAGTTTGTAACTCAACTTCTTCTAATAGTTTGTTTGCTGTTGGTGTGCTATCTGAAATGAAGTTTTGGTTTTCATCAAAGTAACCATTTCAAACTCAAACATTGTTCTTATTATAGAATCCGTAGCGTTGATCACCAATGAATTGGTTGAAGAATGGTTCAGCATCTTGTTTTTTAGCTTTTAATTCTTCAGTTGGTTTTGCTTCATACTTAATGAATTCTTCTTTTGAAGCTGGTTTGAAGTATTCATCTAAGTTTGTATCTTCTTCTAGAATTGAAGTTCTAGAAATTGTTGTTTTAGTTTGTTTTAATTGTTCAGTTACTTCGTGCTTGTTGCTTGGAATGAATTCATAATCATCATCGAAGTATCCATCAAATACTCAGTCATTATTAGTATTGTAGTGACCGTATTTTTCATTACCAACAAATTCTAATCAGAATGGTGCTTGGTTTGATGATCATTCATCTAATACAGATGCATCAACAATAGCATCATCATGGATCTTAGCTTTATCTCAAGTTAAAATGCCATATTCTTCATCAGTTGATTTTTGGTAGTATGACTTAACAAGTTCGTTCTTAACTTTTTGTTGAGGTTTGAACTCAATAACTTCATCAGCAGTTAATTCAGCACGTGGTGATTTAACTTCTGGTTCATCTTCTGGTTGTTCTTGTTCATCAACATAGACAACACTTGTTTTTGAAGGTTTGAATCTTCTAGATTCAGCTTCAAATTCAAGGTTGTTTTGATTGTTTTTCTTTCAAGATTCAAACAGACTTGAGAAGTTAGATTCAGAAGCTTGTGCATTGTTGAATAAATCAAATTCAACTTTATCAGGTTTGAAGCTACCATCTTCATCAAAGTGACCAGTTCAGATTCAAATACCATCGTTGTCGTAGTATCCATACTCTTCATTACCGATGTGTTTTTTGTATCTTGGATCATCCAACAACATCTTGTGTAGGTCAGATTCTGGAGTGATCTCAGTAGTTTTTAAAACCTTAGGTGCAGCTGGTTTTTTAGGATCTTTCTTCTTAGGGAAGCTTTGTTTTTGTTTTTGAGCAAGAACTTCTTCTTCAGTTTTAAATTCGTGAGTTGGGTCAGGAATTCAGTTTAATTCTTGGTCAAATACCCCGTGTCAAATTCAAACTTTTGAAGAACCTTCAAAGTGACCATAAACAGGATCACCAATTAATTCTTTTCAGAATTTCTTACGTTCTGATGATTTGATTGCTGATAAGATAACATGCTTAGTTCCATAGAACGGCACTTCTTCTTCATGAGTGAATGGAATTCATTTTTGAAGTTTAGAGAACTTACCTTTTCAGTTTCAAGTTTTGTTGTTATAGAAACCATAGTCACTATTACCAACAAAGCTTTCTCAGAATCTTCTTGAAGGGTCAGTCTTTTCTTCATTGAACATTTCATCGATCACTTGGGTTGGAACGATGCTGTTTTTAGATTCTTGAGTTGAGTTGTCGTTTAAATCAAATAAACCTTGTGGAGTGTAGATTTCTTCACTTGTAGAAGCATCTAAATCATAATCATCAATGATGTCTAATTCTGTTGATTTTTCATCATCAACAATTGGTTCATCAGCTGATAATTGAGCTTGTGAAGCTTCGTATTTGATTTGCGGTTGAATTGTATTGATGATTTCATCATCTAATAAGCTTAGATCTAATTCATCATCAACGCTAGCTGTATCAAATTCTTCAAAAGCAGCTAATTCTTCATCAAGTTTTTCAGTATCAATTAAATCATCAATTTCAAATGATCAAACGTTATTTAATTGATCATCAGCTTCTGCTTGTAAGCTTAATTCAACTTCTGGTTTAACAACTTCTTGAGTTGGGCTTGTTGGTTGATATTCAACAGCTTGAACTGGTTGATTGTTATCAGCTTCAACAGTAGCTTGGTTGATAATAACAACTTCTTCAAGTGCTGGTTTTTCTTCTTCACGAACAACTGCTTCAAAGTTATTTTCAGTTGTTGGTAAGAAGTCTTCTGTGCTTAATTTAGTTTGTTCAATTAAAGCAGTTGCTTTTTCTTCTGTTAATTCGATTACTTTAGTTTGTAATCGTTCAATCATTTCGTTTTGTTTTGCAACAATACGAAGTTGTTCTTTCATTCGTTTGTTGAACGAATGAATAATGTGACTTAATTCTGGCTGTTTGTTTGATTGTGCTACTACTAAATTGTTTTGTGATTGATTTTGGTTATCAACTACTGTTAATTCAGCTGTGCTAGCAAACGGATCAAAGTCCATTAATTGTTGAGTGTAGTTACTTTGATCTTGTTTGTTTAATTGATTAAATCCTGCTGGTGCGTATGGGTTTTGGAAAGGATTTTGGTTGTTGAACGGTTGATTAAATCCAGGGTATGGTGGATAGAAATATGGCGCAAACTGATAAGGGTTTTGGTAAGGGTTGAAATAAGGATTGAACGGTGGTCTGTTGTATGGATTGATTGGACGAACATATCCTCTTGGGATATACATTCTAGAATAAATCGGTTGGTTATTCTTATCAAATCCATTAACTCTTGGTTCAAATGGTTTTTGATTTTGATTAAAACCTAATGATGGATTGTATTGATCATCATTAAAAATATCGTGATTTTGGTTTGATACAACAACATCATTAAAGCTTGGGTGGTATTTATTTCTTACAACAAATTCACCTTCTTTTTCACTATTCTTATCGTGTTGCATTTCATTAGAAATCACAACTCTTTTTTCATCGATGTTTTTTAATTTCTTGAAATGATCACTATATTTTTCTTCTTTTAACTCTTTAGTGTATTCTAGTGCTGAATCAGCATAGAAAGCTTCAGCTTTGATTTCGTCTTTAATTTCTTCTTTATTCTTAATTGTATCTGTTGAAGCTTTTTTAGCTAATAGTTCAAAATTGTCTTTTTTAGACTCTAGATACTTTTTGTAATAATCTGAATAACTTAAAGATTCTAATCCTTTTTTAGAAACCTGTTTTTTATTACTTCCACCTAATGATATAGAAGCTGGTTCATTTTTAGAAGTTTTAGTTTTCGCACTAGCAGATTTAAGATCTACTTTTTTCTTTTCAGCCATATTTAAATATATTTAATTAATTATTATAGCTTGTGTATATACACGGCAAAAAACCGTGAAAACACAGTTCATATATATTTTATGATAAAAAACTTTAATTTTAATTTATTTTATTGGATTTTTCTTAGCATTTTTTCTTTTGTAACCTTCAACTAAGCGTTGCTTGACTTTTTGTTCAATTGCTTGACGTTTAGCTTTAGCTTTAACTTTGTTAATTTGACGCTTAACTTTTTTCTTATATCCAGGTTGAACTTTTTTAGGTGCTTTGATTAAGATTTTCTTAATTTCTTCTTGTAAGGCAACGTCTGCTGGTTTTTTAGTTTGTTTTTTAATTAGTTCATATCTGGTTAAGCTTAAATCACGATTAATTTTTAAGGGAATAAAAACAATTTTCTTTTGTTCTAGACGATGAATAATTGCATCATCATTGGGATCATATAATACGTAAGATTCACCCTGATAAATTGATCGTGATGTTCGTCCTGATCTGTGGATGTATCAAATGTCGTCTTTTGGTAAATTTCACGAAACAACATGAGAAACGCCATCAAAGTCCATTCCACGAGATGATAAATCTGAAACGATTGCGTATTTCACTTTTTGGTTTTTGATTAAAGTGTATTGTTGCTTACGTTCTCTTTTATCAAGTTTTCCATGTAATACTGCGAAAGGGATTGTATTGGTTTCAAATCAGTTTTTAATTTCAGCAATATCACTAATTCTGTTTACAAAAATCAAACAAAGGTATGGATCAATATTTTTAATAATTGCTTCTAGTGAATCTAATTTATTTAAGCTCTTGTTTTTAATCAGATAATGTTTGATATTTTCATGAACTCAAATTGATTCTGAAACATTAACAGGTTTGACATTTTTAATAATTCGTTTGATCTTGTTAACTAAATCATCATGTAAAGTTGCACTAAATGCTGAAATACATAATTTGTTATTAGCATTTGTTAAATAGGTTTGGGCATTAATTAAATCATCAATAAAACCTTGATCAATTAACATATCAATTTCATCATAAACAAGATAACTAGTTGATGTTAAGTTTCAATTAACTTTATGATTAATTGCTTCATTAAAACGTTTTGGTGTTGAAATCAAAATATGTGGTGGATTGTTTTTGATGCTTATTAATTGTTTTTCAAATTCCACACCACCAACAAAAGAACGAACTTTGATTTGCTTATTGTGCTTGATAAATTGATCTAAAACATTTTTAATTTGATTTCCCAATTCTCTGGTTGGCACGATAATTACTGCTTGAATTAAGTTCAAATCAGTTTTTAAATTTTGCAAAATTGGTAATAAAAAAGCTAATGTTTTACCTGTTCCTGTTGGAGCAACTCCAATAATATTTTTTTTATTAATTAACGGTAAAATCGCTTCTTTTTGAATTTTAGTAGGTTCATTAATTTTTAAATCTACTAAGGTCTTTTTAATGAAGTCTTGTCAATGATAAATTTTATTCATATCTTTATTTTAACGATAAAAAATAAGAAGTTTCAAACTTCTTATTTTTTGTGTTTATCAATTAGATTTTAAAACTATTTCTTTGATGATTTTTTAGCAGCTTTTTTAGCAGGAGCTTTTTTAGCTGGTGCTTTTGGAGTTGCTACTGGATTTAGGTTGTAGAAAGTTTTTTCACCTAAGTATTTAGCTTTTTTATCTAATTCGATTTCGATTGCTAATAATCTGTTGTATTTAGCAATTCTTTCAGATCTAGACATTGAACCAGTTTTGATTTGTCCAGTGCTTAATGCAGTAGCTAAATCAGAAATAAATGAGTCTTCAGTTTCACCAGATCTGTGAGAAACAACTGCTGTTCAGTTAGCTTTTTTAGCAATGTTAATTGTGCTGATTGTTTCAGTTAATGTTCCGATTTGGTTAAGTTTGATTAATACTGAGTTTGTAGCATTTAATGCAACACCCTTAGCAGCAATTTCAGGGTTTGTGCAGTATGTATCATCACCAACGATTTGAACTTTTTTACCAATTCTTTGAGTTAGTAATTTCATACCTTCTCAGTCATTTTCATCTAATCCGTCTTCGATTGAAATGATTGGGTATTTCTTAGTTAATTGTTCTAAGTAATTTACTAATTCAGCAGTTGTTTTAGTTCCTTCTTTTTCAGAAAGAATTCCAGCTTTAACAGCTTTTTTGAAAACATAAGCTTTCTTGTCAGCGTTGTAGAATTCACTAGCAGCACAGTCAAGAGCAAACGCAACATCTTTACCTAGTTTGTAACCAGCATCAGTTACAGCTTGACTCATTAAGTCTAATGCTTCTTCTGCTGATTTTAAGTTAGGTGCAAAACCACCTTCATCACCTTTGTTAGTGTTTAGTTTTTTAGATTTAAGAATTTTTTGTAATGAGTGGAAACATTCACTAGCAATTTGTAATGCTTTAGCCATTGTTTTAGCACCAACTGGCATAAACATAAATTCTTGGAAGTCAATTGTATTATCAGCGTGAGCACCACCGTTAATTACGTTTAACATTGGAACTGGTAAGATGTAATCAGCTGATTTAACCTTAGCAACTTTTTTAGCAATGTATTGGTATAATGGTTGTTTTAATGAAGCAGCAGCAGCTTTACATACAGCCATTGAAACAGCTAAAATTGCGTTAGCACCTAATTTAGATTTAGTTTTAGTTCCATCTAATTCAATCATGTGATTGTCGATGTCTTTTTGTAATGAAGCATCAACACCTAAGATTGATGGAGCAATTTTTTTGTTAATGTTATTAACAGCTTTCATTACGCCTTTTCCGAAGTATTTATCTCCGCCATCACGTAATTCTAAAGCTTCTTTTTCACCAGTTGAAGCACCAGATGGAACCATAGCCAATCCTTTAGATCCATCTTTAAGAGTTACTTCACAAGCAACAGTTGGAAATCCTCTTGAGTCAAAAACTTGGTAAGCAAAAACTTTGCTAATTTCTAAATTGTTTTTTGCCATTTTATTTTTCTTTTGTATTATATGAAATTTATTTGCTATTATTTTATAAAAATAAAGTAAAAAATAAAGTTAAAAAATTCAAAATGATTTTAAAAAGAAATAAATCTTACTGATTTAATTAACTTTTGATAAAAATCATTTTGCTTTAATAAAATTGGTTTTTGTCTCGAAATTTTTATTTTTAAAAATAAAAATAACGGTTTAGTTTTTGATAAAAATTTCATCTAATTCTCAATGAATAATTAGATGAAGATTTTAATGATTACTTTGCTCTTTTTTATCTAATAAAAACAAACTTAATTAGTTGTTTTCATTATCAGATTCATTATTATCTTTTGATTTAAATGGTGATTTAAATTTAAAGATATTCTTATAAATATCAGCAGGGTTTGAATTAACGTTAGTTGTTGGTTCTTGCTGTTGTTTTGTTAAATCTTCTGTTGGATTTTTTTGCTTATTAAAGCGTTTTAAAATATCTTTTAAATCATCATTTGCTTTAGTTGAATTTGATGAACTTTCTGTTTGTTGATTATTATTAGTTTCGCTATGTGATTGGGTTTGATTATTAACTTCTTGAGTTTGGTTGTTAACTTCTTTTGTTTTAGCTGACTTATTAATTTTTTCAAAAATTGTTTTTAATTCTTCTGATTGTTTATTTGCATCAACTTTTGGTTCATCATTCTTGGTTGGTTGTTCATTAACAGTTTGAGTTTGTTGATAGCTTTGTTGTTGATCTTGTTGGTTGTGTTGTTGTTTAGCTTGATGTGTATAATCAAATCCATCATCAGCTTTTTGTTTCATATCTTCTCTGATTAAATCTTCATCATACTTATAAGATTTTTGGTTATACATCTTTTTAAAGATTGAATCATAATTAACTTTGGTTTGGGTTGGTTCTGAATTATTGTTATTAGCTTGATTATTTTGATCTTGATTTAATGTTTGATCTTCTTTTTTATTTTTCTTAAATCATGATCGTTTTTGTTTTTTATCTGATGCTAATTCTTCTTCATTAAGATCATTATCTTTGTATAGTTTTTTTAGCATCTTAGTCATCTTATTAAATGAAGAAAACACACGGTATTCAAAACTAAATACAATAGATGCAAATAAACATCCAAATAATAAGAACGGCCCACTAACAAAGAATAATGATAGCAAGATGCTAAAAATCGTTTTTAGTTTAACCACACCAGAATTGTTGATGTATTTAGCAAACATTTGGCTAGCAGCATTTTTTTCATAATTAGCCATAATGTTGTCATACATAATTCAACCAACAATAATGAAAATAATTGTGATACTAGTTGCAATTAATGTAATTGTTGATAAGAAATTAAAATTACGTTTAACATTATTAGTTGGATCAGCAACTTTTTTATTAATCGTTATTAAAAACGGAATTAAAAGAATTGTCGTGATTATTAAAAACAACAAGGTTATGATGAAGAAGATTAAATTCATCAACCTTTCTCATGCAAAATAATCAATTATTGATTTAACATTATTAGCACTCTTTAATCTTGATAAATCAGCATACTGATTAAAGATCAATCAAGTGCTATATAAGCTGTTAATTGCTAATACTAATGCCAAGATAGCACTCAAACTAACAAAAATAACACTGCTAAAAAATAAAATCTTTTTGATTTTGATTAATTTGTAATGTTTTTCTATTCCGTCTTGTTTTACATACAAGCCGTATTTAGTTAAGGTATCAAATATTAGTTTTTTGCTATCATTAACCATATAATTAATATTATATTTATATTAATATTTGTTTATAAGAGAAAATTTAAAATATGAGACAAGCAGATTGTATTTTTTGTAAGATTGTCAACAAAGAAGTTGAAGCTAATATTATTGCAGAAAACGAACACGCACTAGCATTCTTAGATGCTTTTCCAGTTTCTAATGGCCACACATTAGTTATTCCCAAAGATCATCACCCAGATTTTTCAAGCACACCAGCCAACTTAATGCATTATGTTACTGATTTAGCTCAAGAAGTTGTTGGTATTTTAAACAAATCACGTCTAGATCCTTTTGGTTATAACTATGTATCAAATGAAAAATCAATTTCAGGTCAAGAGGTTTTTCACTTCCACTTACATGTAATTCCTAAATATGCAGCTAAGGAAGGTTTTGGTTTTAAAACCAATAAGGTTAATATCTTAGACTTAAAAGAAGTAATGGATAAGATTAAACATTAAAGTTCATTCATTCCACTCGAAGCCACTTGAGTTGGTTTTGGTGGATTAGTTTCAGAAGGTGGATTGCCACCTTCTTTTTTATTTTTCTTATTGTCGTTATGATCATCAAAATGAAGAATTACAGATTTATCATCACTATTAACAGGTTTATCACTAGCTTGGGTTTGGTTTTTTCTTAATTCTAGCGCTAATTCAATTTTAAAGCGAGCTAGTCGAATAATGGTCATCGACATGATACAAATGATCCCAACAACAGCCACAGAAGCATAAACAATGTTTTTTTGATAATTGTAATACTTAATTGCTTCATTAATTTTATCTGGTTGGTTATCAACTACATTTTGTCTTAATTCAACGATATTTTGCTTAAATAAAAAAGCTACTAAGATAAAAATAATACCAATTAATAAATTAAATAAGAAAATTGATAATCCAATTACATAAATCTTATTAAACTTCTTGTCATAATGGAATTTCTTGTAAGGAAAATCCTTTAAGAAATAACGAATATCAACATAAAGCATAATTGAACCTAAAACAATCCCAACGATTGCTGGTGCAAATAAGATTTCTGCTTGTGAATTATACGGATTGTTTTGCGTGTTTGGATTAATAAATCTTACTAAATAAGCATTAAAAGCAAAACCAATAAATACTAAAGCATTAGCAATAACTGTGATGTAATGATTTCTTCATTTTCTTAGTTTCATCTATAACACCTTATTTAAAACTGCTGTTACTAATTTAATTGCTTTATCATCACCATAGGATTCTAAAAGCTTGATTGCTTGTGATATTAATATTGGTTTATCAGTTTTATAATATTTAGCTTCTGTCAGGATTAAATGGAATAATGCCTTAACTAAATAATCAAGTCGTTGTCAACTTCACCCTTGTTTAATATGAGCTGATACTAATGACGGAATACTATTAATATAACCAGTTCAGTTTGTTAAAAATTCACGATCATTTTCATCATTTAATTTTGTTATCTGATCATTAATTTCTTCCAAACTAAAATCTAGTAATAAAGCTTGATAAATAAAACTAAGACGTTCATATCTTAGTTCTAATTGTGATTTTTTCTTTTGTTCTGTCATTAGAATCTTTGAATAAAGTTAATCGAAGTTAGACTTAAACTTAATTCGACATTAATATCATTAAGAATCGCATTAGAAATATTCTTAATGAAGTTATTATCATAACGCTTTTTATTTAGATATTTAACATACACATTGATTTGCGCATTAACATCATCATAAAAGTGATATAAATCCACATTAACTAGTTGGATGTATTTATTGTTATCAAGGTATTGGTTAATTTTAGCTTTAACATATTTCAAAAAGGCTTTATCAGTAATTCTGATGCTGCCATAATTGGTATATGTAATGCTTCTTGTGTTAGTTAGCTCTTGAGACATATTTACCATCAACAGTTGAAACAATTACTTTTTCTTTAGATTTAATAAATTGCGGAACTTCAATCACATAACCAGTTGTTAGTGTTGCTTTTTTTAATGCATTAGTAACACTATTACCTTGAACTGCGTCTTCTGCATATTCAATTTCAACCACAACTTGATCGGGTAATGTTACTCCTAGAATTTCATCTTCATAGCGCATGATTGAAACTTCAGTTCCTTCTGTAATAAAGTTCTTTTCGTATTCTAATAATTTATTAGGAACTTCGATTTGTTCATAAGTTTCGTTGTTCATGAATACAAAGTGATTTTGGTCTTGATAAACAAAAGACATCTTTTGTTTTTCAATTGTTGCTTGTTCTAGCTTTTGACCAGTTAATACTTCGGTCGTAATCGCACCTGTGCGTAGGTTTTTAACTTTACATTTAACAATACCTTCGCGCATTGCGGTTTTATTAAATGAGTTTTCGATTACTAAATAAATTTGGCCATTTAAAAAGATTGTATGACCACTTCTTAAGTCTTTTGCGTGAATAATTGATGCCATAATTTGCTTTATGAAATTTTAATATATTGAAATTAGAACAAAATTAATTTGTTTGGTATATAAATTTTTATGAAGGAGGAAAATAAGAAATCATGTTATTCAAAAATGAATGCGATTGTCAATGTGAAACAACTAACAAATGCACATGTGATAAATGTGAATGTGAAAATTGTTCATGTGCTTGCTAATTAAAAATCAACATCGCAAAACCAAACAATAATTAATTAAATAAAAAAAATAATTTTAAAAACCAAAGGATACTTACTAACAATGATCTTTAAAAATAAATGTGAATGTAATTGTGAATGCACTAGCGCAAAAGATTGCACTTGTTCAACTAACTGTGAATGCGCAAACTGCTCATGTGCTTGCTAAACAGCTTAATTATAATAAATATAAATTAATAAAACAACTACTTTTTTTATAAATAAATAACTAACTAATTAAGGATACATACTAACAATGATTTACTACAAAGACAACTGTGATTGTGAATGCACTAGCGCAAAAGATTGCACATGTTCAACTAACTGTGAATGTGATAACTGCGCTTGTGCTTGCTAATCAATAACCTACCTAAAATTTAAATTTCAATAATATATAAAAAAATAATTTTAAAAACCATAAAGGAAAACCAAAATGATCTTTAAAAATAAATGTGAATGTAACTGTGAATGCACTAGCCAAAAAGATTGCACATGTTCAACTAACTGTGAATGTAAAAACTGTGCTTGTTCTTGCTAGTCGTCTTAATTATAATAAATATAAATTAATTTAAGATAAGAAATTACAAAAAAAGTAGCCCGCAATGATGCGAGCTACTTTTTTATAATAGATTTTGTTATTTAATGGCGGAAGCAGTGGGATTCGAACCCACGCACCATTGCTGATCTAACACCTTAGCAGGGTGTCCTCTTAACCACTTGAGTATGCTCCCGTTAGTTTATCTTAGAAATTATAACATTTTTTAAGATAAACTGAAGGTAACTATAATAGCTATTAAGAATAAAATTCCATAAACTAAAAAACTGATGTAAAAAACTTTAAATGTTGCTTGGTTTTTATTCTTACTATAAGTTAGATAATCTTCATATGATTTAATATAGTTTTCAGCATTATCAGGATCATATAAAAAGTTACGTTTTTCTCGTAGTTTTCTCATCGATAACCACAATCATAACTTTCGCATTTTATATTTAAGCATCATGAAGATGCTTTGACGGTGCACAAAACCAATGAAGTGATAAAAAAACCCGATTCCAGTTGAAATATCAACTGCATCTAGAATTTGGGTTTTTTTAGTAATAATATTTGGTCTTTGGATGAAAATTCCAAGAAACAAAGCAATGATCACAATGATTAAACAAAAACAAAAATTAATTCAACCTTTTGAATATTTCAATTCTTGTTGATTAATTTTGTTAATGTTTTTATCATCAGTTAAATCATTCTTATTAAGTTTATCTAGATAACTTTTTGAGTAATGATTATAACCAGTTTTTAGTGGGTTTGATTTAGCCATAAATCAAATTGTTCTTTGGTGCAAAATACTTCGTGGTTATCTGAAATTTTAAAGAATGAAGGTTTATTGATTACTGAATAATCTTGATCATAATTAAACCCTTCATCAAATGAAGCTAAATCTAAATGAATGTTTGAAAGTTTTGGTGAAGCTTTCATTAATGATTTAGTGTATGGATGGATTGGATTGTTGAAAATCTTATCAACACTACCACGTTCTAAGATTTTGCCACGGTGCATGATGATTACGTTGTTACATGCATAATTTACCATTGATAAGTCGTGAGCAATAAATAAGAAAGTTACACCTTTTTTATCAACCAATTCTTTCATGATGTTTACAATCTGAGCTTGGATTGATACGTCAAGTGCTGAAATTGGTTCATCAGCAATTACGATCTTAGGTTCAGTAATTAATGCTCTGGCAATAACAATTCTTTGGCGTTGACCACCTGAGAATTCGTGTGGATATCTGTATGCGTGTTCTGGTTTTAAACCAACTTGTGTTAATGCGTCAAATACCTTGTCACGAATTAAGATTGAACGTAATGGGAATAAGTAAATTCAACTTAATCAAGGTGGTAATTTGATGAATAGATTTTGATAAACATTTTTATCACTTAATGTGATTTTGTATTCAAAATCATTGATTGCCATTGATTTTAGACGTAATTTTGTTGCACTTCATAACAACTTAGCATCTTTATTAGTTCATGAGTATTGGTTTGATAGTGCAGCAATTTTATCTTTTAATACATGAACAAAACGATTTTTTAACTTCTTGTATTCTTGGTGTAATTTGTTAATTTCTTCAGTTAAAACAGCTTGTTTAGCATAGATTTGTGGCAATGTTTGTTCGTATTCAAAAATTGTTTTGTCACGTTTTTGGCGTTTTTGTTCAGTGACATTAATTGCTTCTTGTAAGTTTTTTTCTAAAGCAGTTTTATCACTTAATAAATGAACTTCGTATGCTTTTTGAATTTCTTGATTTAGATTGTAGATTTCTTTTTTAGCACGATAAACTTCGATGTTGTGTTCGTTGTAAATCTTTTGTGATTCTTCGATGTGGTTTTTGATCTCGTTACGAATGAAATCATATTGTTGTTGAATTGTATTTTTTCAACCATCATAGTCTTGTTCTAAGTATTGGTTTTGTTTGACAAAACTATAAGCATAAGCATCAGATTCTAATTCAGCAAAGAAGAATCTTAATCTTTCATCAGTTAGTTCATGTTTGAATGCTAAATATAATTTTTTAGCCAATCTTAAATATGAATCTGCTTGTTGATTGAATTCAGAAGTAAATAAAATATTATCTTTTAATCGTGCTGATAAATTAATAACAATTGTTACGATTGGCTCAAAAATTAAATTGAATGCATGATTGATTTTTTCAATCAAAGCATCTAAACGTTCTTTTTCAAAATAACGGTCTTTTTTAATAATTTTAATAACAGATAGTAATGCTTTTTTTCATCAATAATTAATGCCAGCATAACTATAATCTAATGGTTTATTTGAAAAACGCATTTTTTGTTTGAAGCTTTTAGCTTCAGATTCAATTGTCGTTTTTCAACTTAATAATTCTGAGTAGTTTCTGAATAAATAAATGTCGCTAAACTCTTTTTTGATATTAGCTAATTCTTCTTGTTTTTTAGCTTTATCTGATTTTAGATCAATTACTGCTTGCGAATATTTTAATTGTTTAGCACGTTTTTGTTGTTCTAATTTAGCTTGATCAAATTCTAAATCAACGATGTCATATTGCTTATTGTCATAAGCTTTCATGAAATCAGTCAGAATATTCTTATAATCAACCAAGTATGTTTTGGTTAATTGAATACGTTCTTGAACTCTTTCTGAAATATCATCAAGAACAAATAAGAATTCTTTATAACCTGTATTGTAATCAGAACTTGATGGTTTTAGTGCATCAATTGCTTTAATTGCATCTAGATAATCTTGGTTTAATGTTTTGAAATAATTTGATTGGTATTTGTAATTTAAATCAAATTCTTTAGCCTTAAATGAATATCTAAAATACGGTCTGATGTAAGTTAATTTTTTATAAAATTCTCTGGCTTGTTTATGAACAGTTTTACTGATCATAATTGGTTCAGATACCAATTTTAAAACCGTTTTGATTGGGTTTAATGAACTCATTGGATCTTGGAAGATCATCTGAGCATTTTGGTGTAACCACGCCTTGTCACTTCTTGATATATATTTGTTACCAATCAAACGACCATCAAGATTAATTAAACCACCACTTGGTTTATTTAAACGAACTAAGGTCTTACCGATTGTTGATTTACCAGAACCAGATTCACCAATAATCCCGAAGAAATCACCCTTATTAACCTTAAATGAAACGTTATCAACAGCACTAAAATATGATCCTCGTGCGTTGAAAACAACAGATAAATCAGCAACTTCTAATAAAGTGTTTTGTTCTTTAGTTTGATTCTTATGACTCATCGTTTTTTATCTTTCTTGTATCAAATACATTAAAATCTTGGACAGTTGATTGACTAGTTGGTTCTGATTGAATTTTTTCTAATGATTTTTTGTAAATCTCAATCTTTTGTCTGACTAAATCTGGAACTTCAATTTTTGGTGCTGATGGGTGTAATAATCAAGTTGCAGCCTTATGTGTTCTTGTGATTTCAAACAATGGCGGTTGAGCGTTGAAATCCAATTTAATTGCATATTCATTTCTTGGAGCAAACGCATCACCCTTAGGTGGTGAAATTAAGTTTGGTGCAGATCCTGGAATTGATTTTAATTTACCTTCAATTCCTTCATCAGGAATTGAAGAAATCAACGCTCATGTATATGGATGGCGTGGATCTAAAAAGATGTCATCAATTGTTCCTTGTTCAACAATTTTTCCAGCATACATTACATAGATATATTCACAGAAATTAGCTACTAATGCAATGTTGTGCGAAATGAAAATAACTGTAACTTTATAGACTTGATTAATCTTTTTAATCAAGTCTAATACCTTAGCTTGGATTGTTACGTCAAGTGCAGTGGTTGGTTCGTCAGCAATAATTAATTTAGGACGTGAAGCAATGGCAATCCCGATAACAATTCTTTGACGCATCCCACCTGAGAATTCATGCGGGTAAGCATTAACTTTTTGTTTGATGTTATTAATGCCGATGAATTCTAGAATGTTATAGATTTTTTCTTTGATTGCTTTGTGTGAACTTTCAGCTTTGTAATGATTTTTAGCAATTGATTTTTTCTTATTATACTCAGCAGTTAGTTGTTGTAGTTGATTGCTAGCATCATTATATTCTTGATCATTAGAAGGATTTTTTAAAATTGCTTTTAATTTCTTAGCATTTTGTTGGTATCCTTCTTTTAGTTCTTGAATTGTTTCACGATATTTTCTTTTTTCAGCAATAACTAGTGCTTCTTTAATTTGAGCACCAATTTTTTTAGTTGGATTTAGTGATAATAACGGATCTTGGGGAATATAAGTAACATATTCACCTCTTAATGAAGATCAGTCATTTTTCTTAATTTTTAAAAGATCAATATCAGCTAAATTTAAGTTTTGAGCAACCGTTTTTGAACCGTCATTAAAATCAATTAATGATTTTACACACACTGATTTACCAGAACCAGATTCACCAATAATCCCGATGATTTGTCCTTGTCTGGCTGAGATATTAACACCTCTAACAGCTTGTAACATCCCATCTTTGGTCTTGAATGAAACATTTAAGTCCCTGATGTCAAGCACAAAGTTTTCTTTCAGTTTTTTAGTTTCTTCGGTAACTAAATAACGTTTTTTTAAATTCATTATTTTCTACCTACAATTCTCGGGTCAACTGCGTCATTAATTGCATTCGCAATGATTTGTAATGAAATCGTGAATAGTGAGAATACAATGATTGGTGGTAATGAAATATGCAGTTGGCTCGCTGTAATATTTTGATAAGTTGTTGATAAGATTGTTCCTAATGATAAATCTAATGAAGATTTTAATCCTAAGAATACTAGTGAAGAATCGATAAAGATCGCAGCTGGAATAAAGTGCACGAACATCACGGCTAATCTTCCTGAAATGTTTGGTATCAAGTGCGAGAAGATAATACGTCACTGACTACCACCTAATGTTCTTACGGCTTGAACGTATTCTGCGTCTTTTGATTTAACAATATAAATCCGTGTTGTTGTCGCTGGTCCTGTTCAGTATAAAGCAATTAGTGCAAAGTTTAATGCTGTGATGTTAATACCGTTTGATGGTGAAAAGATTGTTGCTAAAACAATAATTAATACGATTGTTGGTAATCCACCAATGATTTCAACAAAACGCATCATTACAGTATCAATTCATTTTCCAGCAAAACTTCCAGCAATCGCACCATAAATCACCCCGATTAAGGTTGCAAAAATTGATACTAATAACGCTGAACCTAATGAAGTTCTAATCGCACCTCATAAGTTAGTTCAAACATCCACACCAGAGTTAGTTGTTCCTAGAATTGGATAAATGTTTTTTAGTTCAGGGATCATGTATGGGTGATAATCTAGTTTGTATAAAAAACCACCTACTTGTTCTTTGCTAACAATCACTCCCTCCATTTCATATGAAGATAATTCATATGTCGGAATTACGGTTGAACTAATTGGGTTTGATCCAAAAATTCGTGGAGGTAAGTTGAAATAAATCGGTAATGAATCAATTGGATCAGCACTTGGATAAGGAGATACAGCAGGTGCAATTAGTGCTAATAAAATTAATAAAATTAAAAAAACACTAAATCCAGCTGCTCATGGGTTTTTGAAAAACCGTTTAATAATATCAACAATGTAATTGGTAGGTTTACCAATTACTTGAGCTTGTTTGTTAAGTTGATCAGTACCAACTCGTTCAAACATACTTTGATCAAATTGAAATTGTGAGCTGATTTCTTCGATTTTCATAACTTATTAATTGACACCTCCTTTCTTGTTATTAATTCTGTAGATTTTTTGATTGATGACTAGATATTCAATGTTATCTGGCAGTTTGTATTGATCTTCAATTGTGATGTGTGATTTTGTTAAATCGTTGTTGTCTTTAATTGAATCTAATAGCAATTTATCAGTTTCAAAGTTTAATACATAAGCATTGTTGGTATTGATCATTGCTCATGTTTTTTTGTTTTTATGACGTTCATAAGCATTTTCAATTCATTTGATAAAGATCAACGAATTACCTTCGGCCAAGCGAATTCTTGGATCGATTAAAGTATAGATTACATCTAATAAGATCTGTAATAAGAATGCTAATGATGAGAAGAATAAAACTTGGAATGCTAATAAGTTTACTTCGTTTTTCTGAATCGCTTCAACTAAGATCTTCGCAGTCCCTGGAACATTAAAGAAGGTTTCAACCACAATTGATGATGAAATCAGACCTAATAATGAAGGAACGATGATTGATAACACAGGAATACTTGCATTTCTAAATGCGTGTTTAAAGATAATTTGTGTATTGGTTAAACCTTTTGATTTGGCTGTTTTAATGTAATCTTGTTGTAAGACTTCAACCATTTCATTACGCATATAATAAGTCATGCTTGAAAACCCACCAAGCGTTAATGATAAGATTGGTAAGATTAATGAAGCAAAGAACTCAGCATAATGCGTTCCGTCTTTGGTTACTGGTGCAATAAATTGCGTTGGCACATCGGTGTTTTTAAAGATAATTAGCAAGATGATTGCAATCACAAAACTTGGCACCGAAATAAAGATGACAGCAATTACGTTTAAAATCGCATCAGGGAATTTTCCACGATATACGGCTGAAATGATCCCAAAACTAATTCCTAAAACGATTGATATTACAAAAGCAATTGCTGAAATCAATAAGGTATATGGCACAAAACTAAAGAAGTATTGTCCAATATCATTCCCAGGGTTTTGGTAATATGTTCCTAATGAATGGTTAAGGAATAATCCTTTTAAATACTCACCATATCTAACAATAATTGGTTTGTCTAAACCTAATGATTTTAGTTGTTCAGCAAACTGCTCTGGTGACTGACGTGGTGTTGGTTGGATTGGTAAAAACGGTAACAACCCCATTAATAAATAGGTGAATGTCAATAATAAAAATACCGCTAGTATTGCAAATCCAATTCTTTTTAAGATGTAAATTAACATTTTTATTAAATTATCACAATTAAAGTGTATTTAAGCCCTTTTTAGCTTGGTTTGATTTTAAGAAATCAATATAAGAAATTATAACAAACTGCTTTTATTAAATATTGTCTAATAACAATCGCTTATTAGATTAAGAAGCACCATCACTAATAGGACTAAAGTCTTGGTATGGTCTTCTTAATACCCCGCTGTATCCATTAACTTTGAATGCTTCTGGGAATTCATTGTCTCTGGCAGCAATTAAAATTTCGTTGAATGGTTGATTTTTAAATAATTTTTTTGAAGTGAATGATTGGTAAGGCACTGAGGTCATTTGCATTGTGCCATTTGGTGATAACACCCTGAATAATCTTCTTCAATTAATAAGGTTTACAATTCCTGCACGAACAATTCTTGAATCATCACTATTTCATTCATCAAATAGTTTTCTAGTAACTTTATCTTGGTATTTTAATTTTTCAATATTCTCAGGATCAGCCCCTCATGCAATATATGAAGTTTGTGATACTGGATCAGTTACTGGTTGGTTTCAGAAGAATTGTGAGTATTCTCTTAATGAGTCTACTAATTTTGATCGTGGCACAGCTAGTGTTGTTGGTGTTTCATCATCGTCTTTAAAAACAGTGAAGATAACATCGTTTGGACGACCATTAAAGAAGGTTTTTAATTCTTGGACTGGTTCTTTGTTTTTGTAATAATCATCACTAAAAGCGTTTTTGTATGCTTGTGAATAATTTAGTTTGAAATACTTAGGCGTAAAGTCACTTACATAATAAGAACCAGAATATAAGGTATATCTCGTGTTTGATATATCGGTTTTGGTTTCATCCATGAAACCAAAGATTTCATTAAATTTAGTTTTAGAACGATCAATGATTGGTTTTTTAGCTTCTGGTTTGGTTGGATCTTTTTTATCATCATTGATAATGCTTGCAACAACACCATCAACAGGAGTGATGTTAGTTGAACCATCTTTGCTGGCTAGTGTTTTGTATTTTTCACTAATCGTATTAACTGCACTATCCTTTTTTTGGAAGTCAAATTTGATGTTTCTAACACTATCTTTTCAGTGTGGTATTGGTGAATTAAAACTGTGACCGAATAATTCTAATGCGAATTGGTATGGAGCTTTTAGATAAACTCGATATACATCATCACTGTTTGTAAAATTACCAACATCATATTCTGGATCACTAATGCTAGTAGTTCCTGGTGTAACAGTTACTTTTCCGTGTTCATCTGGTTTAGTCTCAATTGAGTTAACAGTTTTTTGTAAATCAATACCTAATTGATCAGTTAAATAACCATTCGGGTTATAACTTCCAGCACTAGCTAATCAGAAGCCTTCAAGTCCTCTTTCAAAGTCTCTTGCTGATAAATCAGCAACCGCTCTTCCAGTTTCATCAACCCATTTGATGTTGCTATCAATCAATCAGTCATATCTAACTGCTTGTTGAACTAAAACTGCTAATTCAGGGTTTTTAGAAATATCAACAACACCATCGTCTCAGATTTTAACTTCAGAGTTTTCTTTTAGTGCTTCTTGATGCATTGAACTAATCCAACTAGATGCTTCACTTCCTGTTATTGGGCGTAAGATGACTGCTAATAATTTATCATCTTTATCATATAATTTAACACCCTTAGCACCTTCTAATTTATATGTAGCATCATACGAAATTTCACGAAGTTTTTTCTCATCATCATAAGTTGGATCGCCTGTGGTTTCAGATGATATTAAATGCACATAAGTTCCAGGGAAGAACGTGCCACTACCACCAGCTGATGCAAATGAAGATTGTAATGGTAATTCGTTAGACTGAAATGGACTGTCTTGACGCTCAACAACATAAGGACGGTTTTGCGGACCGTTAGCGTCTCTTAATAAAAGTTCTTGGGATTTTCAGTTATTACGAATAACTCATTGTTTGTCTTTAAGTAAGATTTGCGTTTGGGTTTGGTCATCTCTTTCAGCATTAGGAATCCAACTAAATTGGTCATCAATGAAAGAAATTAAATATAAAACATGTTCTTGATCAATTGCTGCTCATTCACCTAGATTTTTGGCTAAATTGTTGCGATAAGTATCACGCATGTCACCTTCGTTTGGCACCAACTTTTCATAGTCCATACCTTTGAACATGCTTAGATAAGTCATATCATCAACTTTTTGATTATCAGTTGCTGGATCTTTTAAGATTGTTATTTTTGATTTAACAAGCGCCTTAGCCAATGAAGCACTTAGATCAACGTATTTTTTAGTATATTCTTTAGCATACGCTTCAGGGTTAGCTGCAACATTAGCTAATCTTAAAAGAATTCATTGGTGGTTTTTAGCAGTTTTTTGACCTGTAAATCATGATTCAATAAAAGTTCCTACTGAAGCATAGTCCTTACCTCAGAAATACGTTCCAGCCACAGCGTCAGTTGAACCAAACCAATCAGTTACAGAAGGTGTAGCAGCACCACGGATCACTAAATTATAGTCAATTAATCCATCGCTTAAATAACTCAAAATATTACCTTTAGTTTTAATAAAAGCATTTTGGTCTTCAGTTGGACTGCTAATTTCTAATGATTTTTCAACGAACTTTCAAGGTTTTTGCTTGGTTGCACCTAGATTAATTAATGCTTGTTTAAAAGTTTGTTTATTAACTGTAATATCTCTTAAACCATCAGCCGCTTTAATCGTGATGCTGTCATTAAAAATATACCTTTTTGTTGAATCAGGAATGGCTGTTGAACATGAAGCAACAAAACTAGTCACCAATACTCCCAAAGATAATGATGAACCTAATTTGATTAGTCTTTTTTTATGATGTTTGAGCATTCTTACTTAATTCTTATTCTTGATGTAGAATAAATTTCTATCAAATTTCGTTATTAAATTAAAAGTAGTGATTGCTTTTTTTAAGCAATCACTACGTAAGATTAAAATTAATCAATATTTATTTTTAAGGGTGATTGCTTTTTTCTTGCTATTCTTTCAAGGTTAAGCAATCTTTTTTATACTCTATTTAAGTTTAAAACTACTCAACCACTAAAAGCTTTTTATTGCGCATAATTACATTATTAAATGTATCTAAGAAATTGATATGCTTAGATCTAAAATTATTAATGTCCTTAATGCAAAATACTGCTTGAGATTGATAAGCTTTTAACATAATAACATTAGCATTATACCATAAGATATTTTTTTCTTATGTCCTTATTTTTGTAGATATAAAGCTCTATTTGTTATTTATAAATTCCCTGTTTTCATTCATCTAGCTCTTTTTTAGTAGCTAGAATAAAGTGGTTGTCATTAATTTTATGTCACTCTGGTTGGTTGTTTTGATCATAACCATGGATGGCTGGATCATACTTATAACCAATCAAACTACCCTTCTTATTTTCAATTGAAGGCACAGCATCTAATAATGATTTTGTATAAGGGTGTAATGATTTTTTCATGATTTCTTCGGTTAATCCGATTTCTAACAATCTTCCTTTGTTCATTACAGCAATACGGTCTGAAATATATTCAACCATTCGTAAGTCGTGAGCAATAAATAAGATTGTTAGATTGAATTTTTCTTTAAGATCATTAAAGATATTAACCACCTGAGCTTGGATTGATACGTCAAGTGCTGAGATCGGTTCATCAGCAATCAATAACTTTGGACGTAAAACCACAGCGCGTGAAATTCCAATCCGTTGTTGTTGTCCACCTGAGAATTCTAGTGGGTAGCGTTTTAATACGGATTCATCTAAACCAACAGAAGCTAAAATGTTTCTTACTAAAATTCTTTTAGCATCAGTTTCACTTAATTTAGCATAAGCATCACGATCATTTTTTTGTTCGTTAAGATAAATGATTGCTTTATACAGTTCAACGTATTTATTTAATTTGTTATAAAAGTCAGTATAAATTGCTTGATAAGATTGTTTAGAATTAATGCTGATTTTTTGTTCTAATTCAACTTGGAATTTTCCATAAAAATCTTCGTTAATTTTTTCGTTATTTTGATCAAGATAATTTTCATAAACATATTTGATTACTTCTTGATCAACGTTGTATAAGAAAATTTCTTTAGCATTTTTTAGGTTAGTTAAACCTTCTGAAACAACAGTTTCAACATTAACATGCGGGTTAAGTGAGTTGGCTGGATCTTGGAAGATCATTTGAACTTTATTCACCATGAAATTTTCAATGGCTAAATAATTTTTAAGCGCTTTACCAACCTTAAAACCACGTTGCATTTTCTTGGGAACTAATTGGTTTAAGATCTTAATTTGACCAAAGCTATGAGGCACTAAACCAATGATGGCACGCCCGATTGTTGATTTTCCAGATCCTGATTCACCAACTAGACCTAAAACTTCACCTTTATAAATGTTCAGGTTCATATCAATAACAGCTTTAAATGCTTTTGAACCAACACCATAAGTGATATCAACATTTCTTAAACTGGCTAAAATTTCTTTATCCTTCGGAACATTTAGCATTGCTTCAACACCAGGGGTGTTAAAGCGCACATAACGGCGTTTAAAGAATAAAAATTTTCTTTTGGTTTCAATATATGGTTTCTGATTTTTCTTATCGATTCGTCTCATCTTCATCTAAGCCTTGAATTTATTTCATAAATTAAGAATATGTTCAGGTGGTGTGTATTTTTCTGCCCGTTCGTCTAATAGTGCTGATTTAACCCTGTGAGTGTCTGAAAGATAATAAAATTTTGGTTCTTCAACAAAATCAATACCTAAAGCATAATCATTACGCACAGCAAAAGCATCGCCAACAATATTATTTAAGTTTGATGGCACTGAACCTCTGATTGTCGCTAGTCGTTGTCCCTTATTGACATCTGGCATACTTAAAATTAACCCTCACGTGTATGGGTGTTGTGGGTATTGCAAGATTTCTTTGGCAGTTCCTTCTTCAATAATTTGACCAGCATACATGATTGAAATATAGTCACTAATTGAAGCAACAACTCCTAAGTCGTGGGTAATAAAAACAATTGATAAATTTAGTTTTTCTTGTAATTCTTTAATAATATCTAACACCAACGCTTGAACGGTAGGATCAAGCGCGGTTGTTGGTTCATCCATTACTAAAATTTTTGGTTCTAATGAAACAATCGCAGCAATCACCACCCGTTGGATCATTCCACCACTCATCTCATGTGGGTATAATTTCATCACAGCTTCTGGGTCAGAAATTTTGGTTAATTTTAAGAATTCAACAGCTCTTTTATAAGCTTCTTTTTTATTCTTAACAACCTTATTAACCAACATTCCTTCCATGATTTGTGCACCAACTTTCATCGTTGGGTTTAAGGTTGACATCGGGTTTTGAAAAACTGCTGATACCACTCGACCACGGTAGTGTGATTTTTCTCAATCACGAAAACTGAAGTTTTGAACGTTGTTATTATAAAGTTTAACTTCACCTTTATCTATAACAGCATTATCACCCGTTAAACCATAAAGTAATGAAGTAATCACGGATTTTCCAGAACCTGATTCACCAATAATCGCATGCACTTTTCCTTCATAAATTTCAATCGAAGGACCACGTAAAACAATGTTTTTTTCACCTGGTCGTGATGGGTTTAGGAATGATAATTGAATATCTTTAATTTCAGCCACAACCTTAACTTTTTCATTGTTAGCTAAAGTTTTATATCTGACATTTTTTTCAAATTCTTGTCAATTAAAGACAAAGTGACGGTTTTTAATAAAACTAAATTTATCACTAAAATAACGTTTAATTTTATAACCAATTCCTTGTTTTGTTGATTTGTTCATAATAAGTTATTATCTTTGTCTTCTTAATGAATCTTGCACTGATGCACCAATCAATTGCACGCTGGTTGTAATCAAAATTAAGAATGCAGAAGGAACGAATACATATCTTAAATATGCAGGGAAAATCTTTTGTCCATCTGAGATGATGTTACCTAGTGTTGGAATATCAGTGATTGCTAAACCAATGAATGCTAATGATGTTTCAGACAACACCACACCAGGGATGGTGAATACTAATTGCGTAATTAAGATTGGTAAAATTACAGGCACATAGTTTTTTAGTATCTTTCAGGTTGGTGTTCCTAGAATTTTTGAAGCCATCACTCATTCTGAGTGTTTAGCCCGTTTTACTTGAGCTCTGATTTGGTTGGCCATTCCAGTTCATGAAGTGAGTGATAATGCAAACACAATTACCCAAAAACTTGGTGAAATAATAATTGTTAATAAGATCAAAATAATGATGGTTGGCACGATTGAAATTACTTTGATAATAAAAGTCATAATCTTATCAAACATTTCAAACTGACCCATCATAATTCCGATTGTTAATCCAATCATAACTTCGATTACAGTAACAGCAAATGCTAATGCAATCGAATATCTTAACCCCCATCACAATCGCGCTCAATAATCTCGCCCTAAATCATCAGTTCCAAAGAAGTGATAAACACCATTACTATCAGTTGAATTGAATGTTAAATTACGATCTTCAATATTAGTCTCATTGGGATTTAAAGTGCCAAACGGAATAAAGATCGCTAAGATAATTAACAACAATAAACTCACCATTCCAAACACACCAGCAAAAGATCGTGAATAACGGTTCACGAATTCTTTGAACGGTTTAGAAACTGAATGCATATGCATATCAGTTTGGTAATTCATAATCTTACCAACGATTTTTCATGATTGGTAATTGAATGGTTGAGTGATCGGGTTTGGTATTGTTTTTTTATTAATATAAGGATCATCAACGGCTTGGTTATTAGTTCTTATTGAATTAGCAAGACGACTAAAAAATCCTTTGATTTTTAATCCAACAATACTTGTCTTATCACGCTGTTGATCTTCTTTAAATTTACTCATTATTAATTTACTTTGTAATATCTTTTATCCCTGTATTTTATTTATTAACTAGTTCTTCTTCTAATCCGTGGATCAATTAGTTCATATAAAATGTCCCTAAATGCATACGATAGCACGGTTAATAAAGCAAACATGACAATTAAGAATAAGATTACGTTGTAATCTTTAGTTTGGATTGCTTGCAATAATGTATCACCAGAACCTGGAATTAAGAAGATTTGTTCAATGAAAATACTACCAATAAATGAACCAAAGATTACGGCTGGAAAGAATGTCGCAATCGGGAACAATGAAGGTTTAAGTGCATGCTTTCATACAAACCGATTTTTTGACACCCCTTTTAGATAAGCAAACTTGGCATGAACTGAATTTAGTTCGCGGTTTAGTTCGGTGCGAATGTATTTAATATAAACAATAATACTGCTTAATGACAAAGCTAGTCCTGGTAATATGTATGTGGCAAAATTATTCTGATCAAAAACATAAGGAATTTTGGCTGCACGTCCTAAGAATACCAAGATTAGTGCGAAGATAATTGAAGGAATTGATGAGAAAATACTAACTAAAACAGTAGAAATATTATCAACTCATCCACCAGGATTTTTCCCAACTCAGATTCCTAATGGGATACCGATTAAAACCGTTAAAGCAACTGAGAAAATCCCAACCAAGAATGATTTATAAAATCGATCCCAGATAAAACTATCAATGCTTTGTTCAGGGAATAATGCTAATGAAATTCCAAAGTCACCCGAAAACAAACCTTTTAGATATCTTATGTATCGTTCAAACAACGGTAGATCTAAACCATAACGTTGTTCTACAGCCCGTCTTGATGCTTCGTCTAACCCTTGGGTTAGCGGGTTTTCACCAGGCACTGAATTGATTAAGAAAAAAGTAATCGAAATTACAATTAAACCAATTACAAAAAACTCCAAAATGATCTTAAAAAACTTCCATGAAGTTTTTAGAATTGGTGAATCGATTGCTAATAATCTTTGTAATAACGTTAATTCTTCATTCCGTTTTTTTCTAAAGATAACAGCATTATCATCAACATAATAAGTTTTGTTATCTTCTAATATGATCTTTTCCAAAATTACACCTCTCTAGTTCTTGGTAAACCTTCTCTTGGGGGTCTTGTGTAGTCATAAGCATATTGCAACGCAAAACGGTATAAACTATCAACCCCTCCAACTTTTGTTACTTCTCAGTTGGTATCAACTTCCATTAATGGCACGATGATCCCTGCATCACGAATGATTTTTTCTAACGATGCTATGAATTGATATACCAAAGTTGTTTCTCAATTTTCTTTTAGTTCTTGATCATTAAAATTACCACTAAAGAATGATGATAATCGTGATGAATAATCCAATGAACTTTCTTCGTATTTTGGTAATGCTAATTCAATAAACTTCTTTCAGAAGTTTGGTGGGGTTCTTGTATCAACATCATCACCCCGTTTAAAGATATTATCTTGATTAATGTCTAAGCGTTCTTGGGTGTCGTTGGTTAGGTTTGCAATCTGATCAACGCTTAATAAACTTGGTAATAATAAATTGAACGCTGTATGTAATCTTGAAGTTTTGATGTTTTCAATGCGCTGGCTATCACTATTGTTTTTTCATTGGTTGATGATGAAATAATCAACTAATGCATTTAAATATTTAATTGAATATCTAACGTTTTTATATTCTGGTTTGATTCCTTCAAGTTTTTGTTGAATACTACTTAAATGATTGCTGGTAAATCTATTTAAATCCTGTGCAGTTTTTTGATTAACAGCTTTTTGATAATCATCAGCATAACTAGGATCACTATTAATAATTGATTCAACCAATTTAATATCTGGATCTAATAAACTTTCACGAGAAGTTGAAGCATTTTGTTTTTTAAGAGCTTCAATAATTAAGTTAGCTAAATATTCAGTGTATGTATATGATCCAACTGGATTTTCTTTAAAACCAATATTCTTTTGAATAAAGGTATCAACACCATCTTGCTTAAAGAAAGTTAAAACACTATCTTGGGGTTGGCCACCACTAAAACGGTCATAGTTTTGATAAATAATGTCATACTGACCTTTTTCAATAAAGCTAGCAAAAATATTTTCAGGCAATGATTTTATTTCAATATTAATATATCCATTAAATGCTTTATTTAGTGCTTCTTTTAAATATGTTCCTGCTTTTTGTTGCTCATCAGTGCTGTTATTTAAGAAGTTTAAAGTAACACCTGATAAATTTTTATGATTATTCTTAAAGCGTTCTAAATAAAATTGTGCAGTATCAACATCATAAGTTAAATCATGACGTTGGGTTTTTTCAAAATTAAATCCTTTTGATAAATGCACAACGAATTCATAGTTTTGTAGCGGGAAGGTTTTATTATTCTTAGCTTTTGATTCTTGGCTTTCAAAATATAATTCTAAGTTCTTGCCATCGTATGCTTTATGTTGTCCGTATGCTGTTCAAGTATTAACAGGAAAACTAAAATCTCAACCAACAAACTTTAATGCTTCATCACGATTTAGGGCGTAATAAATTGCATTTCTTAAATCTTGATCTTGCAGATAGCTATTAGCATTAGTTTCAAGATCTAAATTAAAACCAAAAGCAATTGTTCCATAACCTTGGTTTTTGTTTAAGTATTTTTTAATCTCAGGATCAGCTCAGTATTGGTTAATACGGTTGGCTGGAATGTAGGTTTGAGAAATATAACCGTCTTCAAAAAATAATGCATTAGTATTACGGTTTTGTGAAAATAAGATTTTAATTTTATTAGAAATCGTATTTTCAGCATCAAAATAATCACGGTTTTTTTCTAAACTAATATAACCGTTTGGTCCTAATAAAATACCATTATTTTTTGGAATAATAAACGGTCCATTCGTTAAGAACTTGCTAGGTTCTGAACCATACTTATCAATCCCACCACCTTCTGTTTCAACATACCTACGATTAATTGGATATAAGCTTTGTAAGATCGTTGCAACTAAATAACTTAATGAAGGTGTTAAGTTCTCATCAAAGATTAGTGTAAATGAATTTTCATCCTTAGATAATGTTTGAATATCACCCTTTAAATCATCATTAAGTCGATTAAATTTTTGATAAGGATTAACATAAGGATTTTTAACCAATTTTACGGTAATTTCTTCTTTTTGTTCGTTCATGATCTTAAAATCTTGAACTTCTTTTTCTAGATCAAATTGCGGATTTCTTTCTAGATTATCTGCAATTAGTTTGTTACTAAAATCTAAGAACAATTGACCAGTATAAAAACCTAGTTCTGATGCTGCTTTTTTAATTGCTTCAACTTCTTTGATGTCTTCGTTATTATTTTGTGATTGATAAACTTGTTGATCTGGATCTTGAATATACATCTGCAATTGTTCGTTGTAGATGTATCTTCTTCTACCAAACGGGTTTTTGTATGTTGTATTAAATTTTGCCAAATACTCACGTTGGGCGTCAATAAATTTATCAGCAGCTCTTATGCCATATCTTCTGATTGAGTCTAATTTTTGTGATCCTGTGTTTAGATCTAGAATGTATTCTAAATAATCACGAATATCTTGTGCTGTGCTGAAATCACCATTTGACCAACGGTTTTTCTTAACATTAGTATAACCCGTGATTGCCATATAGTTATTAACATTTCTTGGGTTTCTGAATGCATAGATTGTTGAACGTTTGGTTAAATCTGAACTACTCCCAGAATCATCAGCTAACCCACCGACAATGTTGAAATTATCAATCGAATAAAATGATGAACCAATACTACCAGTTCCTTGGTTGGTTTCTAATGTCGGAAGGTTGCTAGCAATATATTTATCAAAATTTGAGGTTTCTTCATTACCTTTTATTACATTTAATAAAGCAAAATTATAGCTCTTTTTAGCACTTAATACCCGTTTTAAAGCATCATTTGGTCCTGCTTTAAGAAATGAATCTACCAACGATGGCACGATCTTATCTAATGAACTATATTTAATATAGTTCAAAGTATTAATCGGTTCAGTAACTAGTCCTAGATCATAATCAACCGGAATCGCTTTTTTATTATGAAGATCATCATGATGGCTTGATGCTTGGTGTGCACTACATGAACTCAGGATTGTTGATAACGGAAGACTACTTAATAATATTAGTTTAGTAATTTGTTTATATTTGCGACTCATTCTTTATTAATTATCCTTAAAAATCACTTAGTTATTAACGTTGAATTGATAATCGATAGTAATAATCGTTTTCTTAGTTTTTTCACCATCTGGTGTGGTTTCATTTTTATTTTCAATCTTCACAGGAGATTGCTCTGCTGCTTTAGCATTTTCAGAAATTGATTTCAGATCACCTAAATCTAATGATGCTAAGAATTGGTGGTTTTCATCAACAAAATCAATTGTGTAAGTATGTTGAGGTTTTAGTAGTGCATCACGATATTTACCCATGATTGCATAGTCAGTTAATCATGAAGTATAACCATAATCTTCAATTGATTTTTTGCTGCTTGCATCACCTTGTTTTTGTAATCAGAATAAGTTGTTAGTTCTTGCAATATTAACTTTTAAATATTTAGTTTCACCATTATGAATATCAGTAAAGCGTAAGTATTTAACGTTTTTAGCTAATTCAGTATCAATATAACCATACATTGCTAATGCATCAAGGTTTTTATTTCTAAACAATCCTGAAACATTGCGGCGTGATACGCCGTAGTTGTATAGTTGTGAAATAAAGAACGCTTCTGGACGACTGTTGATCTTATTGCCCTTAAAGTCTTTGGTGCGAATATTTTCATCAATAATCGGATTACGTTGATCATCATATAATTCAATGCCAATCTTTTGTTTTTCCCAACGATCTTTGAAATATCCATTGTTATTAGATATAAACTTACCAAAATAACTTGATGTGCGTAATTCATTAGTCATCAAGAAGTTTTTTCGGGTAATTTCATCAAAGTATTTACCAAGTGCTTTGTTGTTATATACTGCTCTTTTAGTTAATAACGCACCACGAGCATCAACGATGTCATTAACTTCTTTTTGGATTTTTTCAACTTCTTCTGAGAACTTATCGTTTTTATTTCTTTTTATTGCTTCATCTAATCTTTTTCTTACTTGATTTTCTTTTTCTTCAAGATCTTTAATATCTTGATCATACTTTTGCATTAAAACAACGATTTCTTCGTTCATTTTTGTAAAATGACTACCCAAAAGAATTCTGTTTATTGCATTAGCCATCTTAGCTTGATCAATTTTAAGGTTGTTAAGATTACTAATAATTGTTCCATCAACAATATAATCTAATCCTGTGATTGCTTCTGAAATACCATTTAGATATTCTGGACTATTTGAGAATTGTTGAGTATTAGGAGCATAAGTTATTTGGACATAGTCACGAGTTAGTGTTTCAGCAATGTTATAAACATAGTCCGTGAATTTATCGTTTAATAATGGTTCAACACGAGTATCGTTGTAATTAATTACATCATCAGAAGCAATTCCTGGTGAGAATTTACCAAACTCAACTGAACCATAAGTTATTAGTGTTCTACCGTTGGCAGTATAGTATGCGATGTTTCCAGTTAAAAGCAATAAATCATGTAAGCTGATTTTGTCTTTATAATCTTCTAATTTAAATGTAGTTACAAAACGATTAATTAAATGTTGTAAGCTGTTAATGTCAAAATAAGCATTATCTTTGTTATCAATTTTAGATAAATCTTCACGATAGAAATTGCTAAAATTTTCATCAACCATGGTAATACCATAGTCTTTTGAAAAGATGGCACGGTTTTTAACCAAGTCAGTTGCAGGTGAAAAATCTTTAACCGAAATAAACAGGTTAGAGTGTCTGAATAAGCTCATTGTATAGTTAGCAATTGCTTGATCTTTTTTAGATTTATCACTACCTGCTGATGTAATTGCTTCTCTTAATTTTTCAGTTCTTTTTAGTTTATCTAAATTTTGTGAAAGTAAGTTTTCAACACCTTCAAAATCAAATTTAGATTTAACGTATTCAACATCTCAGTTGTATGTTGAAGTTTTTTGATCATAAGTTGCTTTTGAATAATCAATTGAACCAAACTCTAATAATTCCGCAATATTTTTAGCTTTATATGTTTGACGATTTTTTCCAGTTTGGCTATTATTTACCCGTCCTCTTTTATCTTTTTTAACAACGCTAAGCAATACTGCATCAGATGCTTTTAAAGATGTTGAAAACGGATTGATGAAGACTCTTACTGAATTATCCAGTTCTTCGGTAGTTTTATGTTTGTTATTAATTAAATCATCAATTTCAGCAATCGTTACAATTTTAGCTGTATCTTTTTCATTTATTCTTTCTTCTAAACCATAAGCAAAAATCGGTTTTAATAAATTGTTTTCTTCTGTAGCTGTTGCACTAAAGAATCCAATAGTAAAGTTTTGAGTAAATGGACCACGATAAAAACCTAAATTGTTATGAGCTGCAAAACTTCTAATTGCATCTCATCTACCATCTTTAACGTTCATTATTGAACCTAAAAAGACATTGTCATTTACATAAGGAAAGACATAACGAGTGGTGTTTTCAAACTTGTGATCGTTATCAGATTTTAAGAACGCTAAAATTTTATTAACATCAGATTTGTTTAGAATATCAGTTGATGCATCACGGTTTCCTTCAAACTTAAATTTAATAAATTCGTAATAAAACTGATACAAACTTGACATCTCACCAGTCAGATTTGGTTTTAGTGATAAATAACTAAAACCAGTTCTTTTGGTTGAGTTCCATGCGTTTTCATTTGGATCTAATTCATTAGGATTATTTCGGCTTTTAATTTTTTTAACAAGATCATTAAAATCAATAGCACGAGCAATATTATTTAGTGATACTGAAACTTCACCAGGTAAAACACTTGATGTTTTATTTCAACCATTATCAGCTAAATTTTCACGAATTGTCGCTTTAATTGAATCAGCAATTACATTCGCTTTTTGAGTTACGTATGCTAATTCTTCATCAGATAAGCTAACATTTAATGGCACCTGAATAACAGGTGAACCATCTTTGTTAAACATATTGATTTTGGTAATTTTTTTCTTATCATTAGGATCTGTTTCATAGATCTTGAATGATAAGTTACCAGCAGCATCAACGAATACTGATTTATCCAATAACGGATTACCAGCACCATCGCTTAGTTGGCTAATAATTGATTTAGGTGTAACTTCAACCCATTTATATTCTGGGTTTTTCATCTGACTTTGAACTTTGGCAAAGACTTTAGCAATTCCTGAAATACTTGGGTTTAATGTTCCTGAGTCTGCGTCAAATGAGTTGGCAAAAAATATGTCACCTAATGCAACTTTTCTTTGTTTAGCTGCTTCAACAATCCCAGCAAAATCTTGTAAGAATCGGCGTTTTTTGTTCTTTAATACATTAGCTAATGCATCGCTTGAACGATTAGTTCCTCAGATGTCTTCAATCTTTTCAGTTTCATATTTAATAACTTTGTTATTCTCGTCTAAAATTCCGAATCTGAAACGAATGAATTTACCTGTTGGCGTTGGTTGGTTGTTCGCATTTACACGCACAATTTCTAAGTTTGTGCGTGCTTCTAGATAATTAATTAATGCTTGGTAAGAATAGAACGAAGCATCGCTCGCTCCTCCTCTTGTTGATAATCCACCCACAACAACAGGGTTGTTATTATCAATTCAAGCTTGACCTTGGTCTAGGGTGTAGTGGTGTCCGTATTCATGGGTTGCTACATACTTTAAAAAGTCAGTTGGCAAACCATCAAACCCTGGCACTAATGCTGCTAAAATTATAGGTAAACCAATACGATCATTAGGTGAAAATCCTTTGTATGCACCATCTTTTAGTTCGTATTTAAATACCCCTTTTTCATTAACACTTCTTTCAATATGTGGTCCGTTAAGACTTCTTAATAAGTGTGGATATTTCTTGGTTACTTTTTTAATTAAACCACTATAAACTTCACTATAAATTTGATAGTTTCTACTATCAAGTCCTTTTAAAACATTACCATCAAGGTCTTTTAAAGAATTATCTTCTTGGGTATAGAATAATGTGATCGGATTAATCGCACCAGCATAACCAATCGCTTGTGTGAATTCATCAAATCCTTCTGGTGAATAATCGTTTGCTTTGTTGGCCACAAATGACAACGACGTAGTTTTTGAAGAATCAGATGGATCAGTTAATTTAACTTCTAAGGTGTATTGTTGTTCATCATTATTTGCAGTAACGATGAAATCGTTAATCTTGTATTTTTTAACTAGCTGTTTTTGTTCTTCGTATTTTTTAAGCTTTAATTCTTTATTGTTATTGATTGCTTCAACAAATAGTTTATAAAAGTGATTTTGTTTGTTGTCATCTTCGTATCAATAAAACTCACGATTCTTATAATCATCAATGTCATAAAAATCTAAAAAGCTTCTGATGGTATTTTTAGTTGCTTCTAATAAGGTTTTGTATGAAACGAATTTTCTAGTTGTTAATTTGGTTAGATCATAAGTAGCAATTAATGTGTTTTTACTATCAGTAGCAGATTTATCTGGTTCTTTGAAATAAACATCCAACTCAGCTCCTCTGTAAGTATTTTTTTCATTAATCTTAACCTTAGTTACTTCATAAGTTTTTAGATTCTTATAATCAACATTGTCAAAATCATTAGGATACTTAGCTTTAATCGCTTCAAATTGAGCGTCAGTAATATCATCAGCTAAGAACAAACGATCATAAAAATTTTTATCACCTAAATCGACTTTAAACCTCTTATTAATTAATGCTTCTGGTCGAACAATTTCTTCATATGTTTCAACTGCTTCTTTATTTTTTAATGAAGTGGCTGTTTCTAATTGATTTAAGTATTCATCAATAATTGGCTTGGTTACTTCACCATTAAAAGTGCTATAAGTTAGTGAGTCAGTCGCATTTCCTCGACCGCCTAAACTTGAAAAGATTGGCAATGATCCAAAGAACGCATCAGGGAAGAATTTAATTTCACTTACTTCTTTATGTAATGTTGAGTGTGAACCTAATGTAATCGCATTCCCGTTTTGTTCTACCCCTGGAACTAATCTAAATGAATCTAAGGTTAATAAATCAGGACCTCATGCTACATTTGTAATAAACCAGTTACTGAATTCTAAAAATTGTTTTGGTCTTACTGCTAAAACATATTCATCAAAGAAACTAAATGATCCATACTTGATTTCTAAAACAAATGCTTCAGCATATTTTTCAAAATACTTATTAAAGAAAGTATCAAAATCATACTTAGTATCAGGATCATCTAAGAAATAAAACTCAGTAGCATCATCTGAAATCTTAGCTGTTTCAGTTGCTTTGGTTCCATTTAAGATTGCTAATTTTGGTGTTAAATTATTATTAGCATCATAAATCTTAGAATAATCATTATCAAATAAGTCCTTATTGGCTTTTGAGAGCGGACCTAGTTTTTCGTCAGAGTTTTCAGCATACCCAACGATAGCTCCAATCAAAGCACCTGATCCGATAGCTAAAACACCAAGCGCTAATAACGTCTTGAATGTTAACGACCTTGATTTAAGTGATCATTTTCTTGACATGGATGTATTTGTTTCCTTTTATTTTGCAGTTTTGTAATTGATGATAAAAAAATAGTGATTGCTTTTTAAGCAATCACTACTATCTTATTTTTATTAACGAATTCATGGTTGCTTACTTTAATTTATGTATTGTTTTTTAATAACTAAGCAACCTTATAACTTTATCTATTAGTTTGTTATTTTCTTCAATTGCCTAGCAGTTTTCTTATCGGGATCCATAGTATTATCAATAGAAAATCTAGAAGAATCATTATTGTTCTTCTTATTTAATCTATCAATAATCTTGGCACTAGCTTTGTGCAATTGAATGTTGTTTAACATAATTACGCCTTTATTATATCACAAACTATAAAAAATCTTAATGTTGTGTTGCTGGGGTGTAAATATAGCCATAATCACGCAATGGAATCACTAAACTACCATCACGTTCACCCTTAGAAATACTTTCATATCATTCAGTGCCTTTGTAATTAAAAACACCATAAGGAGCCACTGAATAATAGAAATTTGCAGCTGGTTGGATTAATCTGGTTAGTCTTCTTCAATTAATAAAACCAATTAATCCAGCCCTGAAAATTCTGGCATTGTCACTGTCAAAATCACTCAAGAATCGTGCAGCCACATCACCAATATGAGATTGCACCATATGATTAACATACGGCACACCAGATCAAACACTATGATTAATCACCTTAGCCTTACCCACCTTAAAGTTTTTTACATAATGCTTAATACTTGGATCATCTAAGGCTTGAATATTTAAACCATTAACATCTAAGAATGTTAATCCACTAACAGAAGTAAATTGTTGGACTTGAGCAGCTAGATCACTTCTTCCGTATTGTTGGACAATTCTTTTAGCCCGTTTTTTATTAATTAAAACAGGTTCTAAAAGTTCAAAGTATTGATCATTACGATTAAAAATAATCGTATTTGGTGTAATCGAATTAAGATAATAAGGACCTAAGAAATAAGTATTAGCTAATACTGCTTGATTAGGATTAGTCTTACGGTTACTATACCCACCAAAAATATTGGTTATATCTGTTCTTGTAATATCGACCTTGTTGTTATTATTTAATACGATCTTACCTTGGGTTTGGTTATTGCCATCTTTTTGGGTTGATAATCTTAAATTTTTAATACTATTAGCTAAATGTGGTTTTGGTCTAAACGCACCATTGTTAGATATAAAAATTAACAGGTTGAAATATGGATGTTTTAAATAAAGATTCAGTTTAGCATCATCTTTTTGTCTAAAATCACCAATATCATAATTCGGGTTATTGATTTCTTGATGATCAATACCAACGGTTTTATCAAGATCGATGTTAGCTTGAACTAAATATGTGCTGTTGGGATTGATGCCAATTCTACTTGATAAATCATAGATTTCAATACCGCGTTCTCAGTCTTTTGAAGATAAGTTTCATAATCCTTCACCATTAGCATTCTTTCATTTAAAGTTGGTGTCGATATCAAATTCATATCTAGTGGCATTAAAAACAGCATAATTTAATTTTGGTTCAGATATATCAATATTTTCATAAGGATATAGCACTTGCTTTTCTTGTTCGCTCAATGCATTAACATCTTGGTCTTTTCTTAATAAAACACTTAATAGTTTGTTATCTTTATCATACAAACTAATCTTTTTAGCCAACTCTAAGGTGATAACTTGTTCAGAGTTTGATGTTGTAGTTTCTTGACCTTTATATTGAATTGTTGTCAATCCAGATAGGGTGGTATCAAACCCAAATTCATTAACCGTAAATAGTTGTTCGTTTAGTGGTGCTCATCGCCCTTCACTAACAAAAGGATTGAACGTAATTGAAGTTGTTAGGGTTGATTCATTATCTGGAGCAATCATGTCTCTGAATTGTAATGAAGGCACATAACCCCAATTATCTTTTAATAAAAAACGGTTGGTTTCTTCTCTTCCAATTGAATAGGTTGGTAAGATCATCATTCTTGAATCTAAGAAATCAATAATAAATTTAGAACGTTCTTCTGATGGAATTTGATCTGTTGATAAGAACTGTCAATTAGTAAGCATCAATCCAAAGTTGTTATTATTAAAATCAAAAATATCTTTATTATCTTGCTTAGCATTAACAAAATCACCATCAAAGTTTTTAAAAACTTTTTGATCTAATAAAAACTGAATTAAATCATTGGCAACATCAACAAAATATTGACCTTTAGCTTGAATGTATTGTTCTTGGTTTTTATGAATTAAAGTTAAGAAATCATATAATGGTTTGATCGAATTATTAAAATATTGCGTTCAAAAATATACTTCTAAATAAGGAGCAATATGTTGATAAGTAGTAGCTCAGCGCAATGATCCTAATGTTGAATTGCCATCTGGGTTTCAGTCCGTATTTGAAATATTGGCTGATGTGGGATTGTTAAAACTAAATCTAATTTTGTTTTGTGACAAGCTTTTTAGCGCTAATGCTAGATTGTTTCAATAATCATTTTGCGAAGTCACATATGAAGCATCAATTGATTTATAGTTGGCAATAAACGGATGATCAGCACTAGCACCAAATGAATCTAATGCTTGCATCCAAGTATCATAATTAACAGTTAAATCTTTTAATCCTGATGCGTCTTTGATATTAAAGCTTTTTGTTATATCAACGAACGGAGAAACCACACCTTTATCATTAACTCCACAGGATGAAGCCACCACACCCCCGATTATGGAAAATAATGAAAAAAATTTAATTGATTTTTTTAACAGTTTCTTATTCGACATTCTTATATATAAAATACTATGGTTATAATTTTAACCAAAAAGTTATACTTTTTGTTAATTTAAGCATGTTTAAAGCTAAAAATCAATAATTTTAAATACAAATAAAAAACCTGCATTGTATTAATGCAGGTTATTATAACCATGTTTTGAATATTTTAATTAGCTTTGAACTTGTTGTTTTCTGATTGCTTCTTTGTGATCAGAAATACGTTTTTTGATTGTTTTAAGCATTGCATCTTTTGATTGAGTTCCCAATATTGGTCTTGCTATTGAAAAGATGCTAGAGTTTATTGCTGATATTAATCTTGATGTGAATTCATCTTCATAATAGAAAGTGATTGAATTTTTCTTATTATCTTTCTTGAATTCTTTTTTGTAATTCAATCAGTCATCTAATGTTGCTAGCGCACCTTTATTTAAGTATAGTTGTGATCATTCTGGACTATTAACACCTTCTCAGAATTTCTTTTGTGTAATAATATCTTTATTAACTTTATCTTCTTGTTCTTTAATTCTCTTATCTAGTTCATCTCTCTTCTTATCTGTTAGTGCGTCTTTGGTTGTTAAAGTATAAGAAGAAATGCTGTTTAAGATTTCTAATGGTGTTTTGTTATTATAAGGACTGTTTGGAAGATTGATTTTAGTTTTGCCATCTAATAATCATTCTAAGAACTTAATAGTTTGTTTATCACGAGCTTCATCAGTTTTAATAGCCACTAATGAAGATCCACCAATCAAGAAAGTGTTGTTATCTTTTTGTGTTTTATCAAATTTTGTTAATTGGTTTTTTCAAAGAACTTGATCAGCAAAAGCAAAATTTTGACTAGCTTCTTCTACGTCTTTTTGAGTCAATTTAGATTTTGGATTTTTTCTAAATGTTTTTAATACGAACGGAGAAATCACTGATTGGTTTCAACCAACGTGCGGTCCAAATCCGAATGCTGTATCAAACGTTCTAATATCTCATGATGTTCAGTCAGTAGTTCCACCGTTAGCAACATATCATGAATATAGTTTAGGTGATATTTTTTTACCTTTGATTTCTTTGTCATAAATTTTGAAAGTTCCAAAATTATTCTTAAAGACATCATAAGCATCACCAATCTTTTTGATCGTATCTTCTTTTTTAATGTTGCTGTAATCTGGTTTGAACTTATCAGCTTTATCATTATTTGTTCATAATCAACTAGAATCGGTGTTTCCTAACTTACTTCATAAATATTTATTAATAATGTTAAGCCCGTCAGTCATGAAGATTTTTAAGTCTCTTGTAGGGATTGAAGTTGATGGATTTGCTTTTAATTTTAACGAAGAAATCATCTTTTTAGAAAACTCTAAAACTGATTCTAGATTTGAAAATGTTTCATCATTTACAACGTATTTATCAAATGCTTTTGGATTTTTTAATTCCAGATCATGTCACTTTTTAGTTGCAGGAATTTTCTTCATAAAATCATCAATTTTCAATTCCTTATAAATCTGAGAATCTTTATTAACTGTACCACCACCTTTTTCAACAAAATCAAATAATAAATTCATTACTGGTTTGTTGAATACAAAACTATCAAGAGTGGTTAAATCAAATGGAATTGCTAAGATCTTATCTTTATCAGCACCTGATCCACCTTTGGTGTAATATTTGATAATTTCTTCATCAAAATTATCTTTATTAAGAATTTTGCTTTGTCCAAAATCTAATAATCTGTTTAGTTTATCTATTTGATATCCTGAATTTAAATTAGCAAGAATAATGTTTGGAATATCAGGATTGTTTTCTTGGATAGCTTTAGTAACATTTCTTGTTAATGTTGTTTCAGAACGAGCTTTTGATTGGTCTGATTTTTGTAAGATTACTTCAAAATAACCTTTTTCATCTTTGTGTTCTTTATTGTATTCGTCAACCAATACTGACATCGCATGCATTAATGGATAAAAGTCATTCTGTGATGTTTGAAAAATAACTTTGTTGTCATATTTTGATGGTTGTTTAGGTTGTGGTGGTTCAGCTTGCGGAGGCGGAGCATCGTTTTGATCATCTTTAGTTTTACTTAAATTCGGATCTTGTTGCACTTCACTACCTGGATTTGGTTGTTGACTAGTTTCACCAGTTCCTGGTGATTGTGGAGTGGTTGGACTTGGTTGATTTGGATTATTTGAACCTTTTCCGCTATCACTACCTCCTGTTGTCGAAGATGGCGTACATGAAGCAGAAATCAAACCAGCCACGGTTAATCCTAACATTGTACTAATAAACTTCTTTTTTAATTTGATGCTCATTTTAAGCTTTATTTACCTTAGTTATATTTAATAAATTTTCTGTATTCTTATAGAGATTGTTTCTAGAATAAAACAACTTATTTATAGAACAATAAATTAATAGTTAATTTAAGTAGTCAAAAAAACAATATTACTAGTTACAACCAGTTTTAATCAAAACTAAAGTAAAAAACAACAATAATAAAAAAATAGGATTATTATTAGCTCTATAAATTCATTTGAACTAAGAAATAAAACAAAAGCACCAACCAATAGTGGTTGATGCTTTTTTTAATTTAAAAAAGTGCTTATTTAGCTGCTTCTTCTGGTTTAGCTTCAGTTGCTGGTTTTGCTTCTTTAGCTTTTTCTTCTTCAGTCTTTGGACGTTTAAAACCTGAACGATCACGATTAACAACTGTTCTTGTTTCTTTTTTAACAAGTTGTGGAATGTCAATTTCTTCGTCTGGTTTGTAAGCAAACTTAGCAGGTTGACCATTAGCAATCGCAATTGCGTCACCTAATAAGTTTAATAATAATGTAACAGATCTGATATTGTAGTTGTTAGCTGGAATTGCTAAGTTAATTAAGTTTGGATCTGAGTTAGTGTTACATAAAGCAATAACTGGAATTCTTAATTTTCTTGCTTCTGTTACAGCATTTTTTTCTTTAACTGGATCATCAATTACTAAAACATGAGGTAATCCTTGCATATCTTTAATACCACCAAAGAATTTCTCAAGTTTAGCTAATTTCTTCATGATTTTGATTTGTTCTTTTTTAGTGTATTTAGTTAAATCATTATCACGAGTATCAATTAATTTCTTTAATTGCTTAATTGAGTTACTAATTGTTTTGAAGTTAGTTAAAGTTCCACCTAATCATCTTTGGTTGATGAAGTAAGTGTTAGTTCTTTGAGCAATTGATTGAATTAATTCTTGAACAGCTTTAGATTTAGTTCCTACAAATAAGATGTTCTTTTTAGCCTTAGCAGCTTCTGTTAAGTAATTGAACGCTTCATGTAATCTTTGATTTAAAATATCTGAATTAATTAAATCAAATTGAGCGTTGAATTGCGCCATATTTCTAGGAATAATATAAGGCTTCATTTTAGGGTTTCATTTACGTTTTGCCACCCCGTTAAAAGCACCTACATCTAAAAGCTTAGTGTGAGTTACTAAAGCTTTTTCAGTTGAATTTGCAGGCACAGCTTCTTCAGTTGAAACTTGTGCAGGTGATTCTTCTGCTTTTACAGCACTTGCTGATTCAACGTTAATATCTTCAAATAAAAACATTTAAAAAAATGTTCACCTTTCTATACTATTTATTAAATAAATCTATGGTTAATAGACCTTATATTTTATAACACATTAAATCTTTAACTTAAAAAGATTTTGCTTTTTCTTGAATTAATTTTAAATTAGGTTCAACAATTGATTGTGGATCTTTGTTTAAGTATTCAACTTTAATCCCACCAACCTTGATGCAATCAACCTTAGCACCAATGAATTCAAAAGCACCTTTAAGCATTACCGAAACATCACCAAATGGATATCAACCATCAGGAGCTCCTTGGGTGTTGATGATCATTACTTTTAAATGATCCATTAAACCAACTGATCCACCTTTTTTAGAATACTTGTAACTAAATGTTTTATTGGCCACAAAAACCTTATCAATTCAGTTTTTTAATGTTGCTGGGTATGAGAAGTTTGTCATCGGAGCTAATACAACTAACTTATCAACGTTTTTAATTTGTTGAATTAATGGATCAACATTTTCATCCTTAAAGTGTTCACTAAAATTCTTAGAAGTTAAAGTAACACTAGCTTGTGGCATTTCATTTAAATCAATTCATTCGATTGAATCGTTTGAATTTATTTTTAAATATTCAGCTTCAAAAGCCTTAGCTAATTGGTAAGAAAATGATGCTTCATTTTTAACAGGAGAAGCATTAATAAAAAGAACTTTGCTCATTGTTTTATCTATTTATATTATTTGTGAATGATTAGATTATACGATTGATTGAATTATTATTAATTTATTTGCTTCATATATTAAACCAACAAATGATTAAATTATTATTAAATAATTAATCAAAAGATCATATATTGGTTTAATTATCAAATTAGATCTTATCGTTTTTGATTAAAAATAATCACTAAAAGTTATATTATTCACTAGTTCAAGTTAGTGCTAGTTCTGGAATTGTTGTTGAATTGCTTATCGATCTTTTCTTAACAACTAATTCATACCAACCATCATCTTCAACTTGATATTTAATGAATTGATGGTTAGTATTTAAATCTGAAATTTTTATAACATCACCGTTTTGTTTTTTAAATATAAATCAAAATTATCAATAATAGGATTTTTTAATAAAGGATCTAGTTCATCATAACTTAATCATTTGGTTTTATCTCTTATTGCTGTTATATCTTTAAAATCAATGGCATTAAATTCTCATGCTAAACTAGCTCTTAAAAGATCGTTTTTTTTCAATTTAAAACTAGCTACTAATAATTCATTATTATTAATGTTTCTAAGATTGTTATTTATATAACCATGATCTGAATTATTTCATGAAATATATCTTAAATTGTTAAAAGCATTGCTAAGTTTTAGATAATCTAATACACCTGCACCATAATTTGCATTTAATCCAATTTGTTGGTTTGATTGATTGTCATTAGTAATATTTTTAGTAGCAGCTGCTAAAACTGTTTTAGCAATAATGTTGTTTTTACCTAAACTATATCGATCTTTATATCTTAATAATGTATTTGCTAAAACTCCTGATATTATCGAAGCAGAATAACCTGTTGAATAACCATTATCAGATTTAAATGCATAATTCTCACCATTAGCTAACAACAATGGACCAGAAGAAATAGAATTTGATCCATAAGAAGAGAAATTGCTAACATTTAAATTAGCATCATTAGATCCAACAAAAATGTTGTTTAGTGATAAATTGATGTCATTTAATTTTTTGTGTTCTTTGTTTTTTGCATTACCATCATTACCAACAGCAAAAACAAATATTAATTCAGGGTTTTCTTTTGAAATTCTATCTAAATAATAAGATTCTATATTGTAGTTTGTATTACCTAAACCCTCTGGTGAACCTCATGAAGAACTGATTACTTTAATATCATTTCTTGCTAGTGCGTATTTAAGAATTCTGTCAAAATTTATGAAATCTTTTCCGTTTTTTTTACCAGTGCCACCCCTGATTGCATATAACTTATGATAAGGATTTATTCCGTTTTTTCCAGCAATAACAGAGGCAAGTTGAGTGGTATGCTTGCCAAATCTAGGTTCAAATTCACGATAATAAACTTTTTTGTAATCATTAATAATGAAATGCGTATTTTGATTATTAGTATCAAAATAAAAATCGTCCGTATTATCAATAAGATAATCAGATTGACCATTCATTTGATCAGACCCAACCCCAGTCATTAAAATCCCGATCCTTTCATTGAAATTATCAAGATATTTTTTGGCATTTTCTATTTCTTCATTTCTAATAACGCTTTTGTAGTTATTTGTGTCAAAATTCTTTTGATAGCTACTATTAAAATAGTTTTTAAAACTAGTATCGTTATCAGATGTTGAGTTTTTTAATTTTTGATTAAAAAACATTTTTTCATCAGCTTTTAGTTCATCAACATTTTCAGAGTTTGTATCAAAATATAAAAAGTATTTTGATACCATTTGGTTTTTATCTAAAAAGTTACTAAATGTTTTTATTGATTGACCGTTTTCAACGTTAAAATTAACAAAATGCAAGTCATCTAAAATTTCACTTTTATTAACATGCAAAACATTTTTTTGTTTGGCTAATAAATTATTAAACGATCTACTATCATCAGCATTTAAATTAGTTTTAGTTTCTATTAAAAATGTCGCTGTTTTTGACTTAATTAAAGCTTCGTTTTTGTTCGCAAAATCATCTAATTTATTGTTTTGAAATTTGCTCTCTATTCTTTGATTATTTTCTAAAAATACTGTTGTTAAAGAACTAATAACAAACAAAGAACTTGCGCTTAATAATAATGATCTTTTTATTGTTTTGTTAAACATATTTTGTTTTTGTTATATTTTTTGATTTTTCATAAATTCATTTAAGTTTTTAAATACTTAAAGATAACAATTTGATCCATTTCTTTTATAAGCAACTAATGAATAAAACGGAATAAATGCTTTGTGTTTTTCATATCTAAAAAGTGGTAATGTTAAATATGTTAGATAAATAACAGCAACAATAAAAAACCAAACTACATTTAAAGAATCTAATTCTGAATTTTCTTTATAAAACTGATAATTTAAGTCTGTGAAATTATATTTTCCTTTTATTGATGATTCATTGTTTCACATTGATAATTGTCGATAATTATTTATATTACCAATACTTAAAGCTTTAAAAAGCGAATGGAATAAAATAACGACAATAAAGAAAATAAGAAATGCTTTAGTCACTTCCATAAAAACTAAAAGCTTATATTTATATCTAATGTTTTTTATTTCGTTTTTTGGTTTAAATAAAACCAAATAACCAATAAATAACAAAATAAAAATAACAGCAAAACCAATTAATCAATAAATATGAAAGCTTCTTTTATCTTGGATGTTAATTACTTCATATCAATAAACATAAAGCCCTAAATTTGTTGTTAATGCCAACAAAATATAAAAGATAATAAAGATGATAACTTTATTATTAATTAGATTTTTGAATCACTGGTTTGTTTGAAGATTTTGTAATTTCATTTTTAATAAATTAATTTAATGAGAAATTATAAGGAATGATTGTTTTATGTTTATAAAACGGAACAGTCCAATGAAATAAATAACAAACCAATAAACTAAGCAATCAATTGAAGTTTCACAAAATATAAGCGTAGTTATTAAAGAATAAGAATTCTGTTACAGGATGCATTATTATTTTTTCTTTTATTTCATATTCTATTGGGTCAATAACATTTTCACTTCTTGTATTTAAGGACATTGAATTACTTATATCATTCATTGTTTTTGGTTCATCATCCCGATGTCAAGGAATGTAAATTATTTCTTTTTCTTTCTCCACTTTTTCATAAATAACCATTTCATTTAAAATAGCAAACACAAAAGCTAATGTGATTATGGTTAGAATGATTAAGATTAAAAAAATTTTTAAGAATTCCAAAAGTAAAAGTCTTAAATAAATGTTTTTCTTTTTTTCTGAAAAACTAATTCAATATTGAAAAGGTTTATTATCCTTGACATAAACAAGAATAAACAACAAACTCAAAGCAACCCCAACAACTAATACCATTGTTGAAATCAATAAAAACATTTTGTTTTTTCCCAAAATATCTTCTGATTCTTGAATTATAAAAATTGATAACGAACCAATTATGCTTATCAATGCATAAATGAAAAGTATTGATCAAGTTCTTTTGTTAGAGAATTTTTTAAAAATATATCTTAGTTTTAAATGCATCTTAGAATCCCAATAAATTAATTTAATGAACCGTTAGAATAAACAACTTTTTTGCGTTTATAAAACGGAACAGTTCAATGAAATAAATAACAAACTAATAAACTAAGCAATCAATTGAAGTTTCACAAAATATAAGCGTAGTTATTAAAGAATAGAAACTCTGTTACAGGATGCATTATTGTTTTTTCTTTTATTTCGTATTCTATTGAGTCATCAATAAAACTTAATAAGTTTGTTTGATTCACTTGAAAATTAACATCATCATAAGGAACCTTTGGGATAACGGGTCCTGTAAAAAATTTTTCTGGTTTTTCTATTTTTTCATAAATGATAAGTTCATTAAAAACAGCAAACACAAAACTTAAAGCGATTATGGCCGCAATCATTAAGATTAAACAAATTTTCAAGAATTCTAAAGCTAAAAATCTTATATAAATATTTTTGTTTTTCTTACTAAACCCAACTCAATAATCAAACGGTTTTTTATCCTTAACATAAACAGGAATAAACAACAAACTCAAAACAATCCCAACAACTAATACCATTGTTGAAATCAATAAAAACATCTTGTTTTTTCTTAAAATGTCTTCTGATTCTTGAATTATAAAAATCCCCAAAGAACCACTTATGCTCATCAATGCATAAATAAATAATATCGATCAAACTCTTTTATTGGAGAATTTTTTAAAAAAATATTTTAGCTTTAAATACATTTGAAGATTTAATTAAAATTAATGCTAATTCATCTTTAAAAGATGAATTAGAAACATTCATTTTAAACAATCAATTCTTATCTTTAATATCTTATTTATTAAGAACTTTTTATATTTTTATATCCAAATGAATTCTTAATAAGTAGGCTTATTATATATGAAATTTGATAGCAATAAATTAAATCGATTGCTTTTTTATAATTTTATGAACAACCAGTTTATTTATTAACTATCAATTCTTATTTTTAAGAATAAAAAAATTGATTGATTTAATAACAACGATCATTAAATCAATCAACTAATAAATACTTAATGTTTGTATTAATTATTAACAAAGATCATGCTTAGATAAATGGTCTTTTAATTCATTTGATTTATCTAAATTAAAGTTATCTAAATGTTGGTTTAATCATTGAATAATAGCAAACAATCTACCATATCTACAATACGGTGTGCCGTTTCTTGATAAGCCGTGAGAATTGTTTTTAAACACGCATAATTTTGTAGTGACATTTTGTTTTAATAATGCAGTATATAACCCATAAGCTTGATCAATTGGACAACGATAATCATTTGTTGAATGAATAATTAATGTTGGTGTTTTAGCATTCTTAATATAAGTGCTTGGACTTTGTTTTTTAATTAATTGTTCATCATATTTATCTTTACAAATCTGATCGCTTGGAAAATCTAGTGCAATATCAGAGTTATAAAACATTGTTTGTCAATCAAAGATACTTCTTTGTGTGATTGCTGCTTTAAATTGGTTGGTATGAGTAATTATCCAATTCGTCATAAATCCACCATAACTTCCGCCCATCACTGCCATATTATTAACATCAATATAATTGTGATAACGTTTTTTAAACTCATCAACAAACTTCATAAGATCACTATAATCAATCGTGCCATACTTAGCTCTGATGTCACTAAAAACTTCACCATAACCATCAGAACCCCTTGGGTTCATAAAGATTACAAAAGCATTTAATGAAGCTAATACACGCATTTCATGATGAAATGATTTTGAATAAGTAGTTTTAGGTCCACCATGGATTTGTAGAACAACTGGATATTTCTTATTAACATTAAACCCTTCAGGATAAATGACATAACCTTTGTGTTTAATACCATCATTACTAAACTCAAACTCTTCAACAGGTTTTAATAAAGCATATTGATCATTAATAAGCTTATTGTGTTTTGTTAAAGCATTTAAGCTATGATCTTTAATGTTATATAGATATAATTCATTAATCTTATTAGCATCAATGTAGTTAATAATAAACTGATTATCATCCAGCTTAACAAAACTTAAAATATCACCGTCTAAATTAGATATTTTAGTTATCTGTTCATGATTAATCATGAACAGTTCTTGTTTGTTTTGATAGGTAGATAATTTATAAACAACATCATCAACGTGACTAGTTTGTTTTTTACCAAAAGTATGATCAACATTAACTGAAGTTCAGAATGAAATATCGTATTTATTATCAATCTTATTTAGTTCTGATTTTGTATTCAGATTGTATCAATCCCCGTTTTGGTTCATACCAATTCTTGAATAATCATTAATGCTAACAATTAAACGATTAGAATTAGTTAAATAAAAATCATAAATTGTTTTTTGATCGTCAATTTTAATCAAATTATGACGATTATCAGAATTAATGCTTACTGTTTTTAGACCACTATAAACTGGATTAATTACATCTTTATCATATTGTTGATAACTGTAATGGATTGTTGCATTAGAAGCATAAAAATTAGTCACTAATTCATCATCATTAGAAATATATTCGTATGATTTTTTAGTCAGATCATATTTGATTAAACTAATTTTTTGATTATGGTTAAAATCAGGCGATCCATCACTATAAAATGGCACTCTTCTAATTACTTCATATTTATCATTAACATTGTGTTTGATTAATAAAAGATAATTATTTTTATTTAAATGAACAGCTTTACTGATTGTTGTGTTTTTTTCTTTAAAAAATACTGATAACTTATCAGTTTTAACATCGTATTGATAATAAGTATCCTTTTTTTGAACTAACAAAACATCATCATTTAGTTTATTAATTAGACTATATCGTTCTAATTTTTTGTTTTGTTTTGTTTTGTTAGTTCTTAAATCTAGTTGATAAACTTTTGATTGGTAGTAATCTTTAACAAGATTAAGTTTGTGGATTTGATAAAATAAAGTATTATGTTTCTTCAATAAAATTTCATTATTGATAAAAGCATATTTTGATAGATCGTTTATTTTTACTTTCATATTCATATTATAGAGACCATAACCTTAATTGTTAATCAGTATAATATATGCTAAATTTCTTTAATAAAGTAGTTAGAAGAATTGTTTATTTATTCGGTTTATTATTCGTTTTAGTTATTACTGGCTTGGGAGCTGTTGGAGTTGTTTTTCATAAACAAATTATTAATTATTATGAACAATACCAACGTGAAAGTAGAAGTTTTTTAGGTAGTGTAAATGAGTCAATTGCGGATATTCAAACTATTCTTGATAATGAAGATATCCAAGATGTGCCAAGTAATATTAAACAAACAATTTCTTCAGCTCAAAAAAGCGTTGATGGTGTAAATGATATTATTACCAAAACTGAAGATAATGTTAAAAATCTAAGTGATCCAATTGCTAACGTTGAACGATTGTTGCATGATAACAAGGTATATTTCCAAATAGTTCAAAAACAAAACGACTGACAAACAGCCGTTGATACAGTAAATAGCGTTAAAGGGATAATTAACGAATTAAATACAGATATTATTCCTAACTCTAAAAAAACATTAGATGAAATTCGTCAAAATATTGATAGTGCTAAAAACCTGACAACAAATATCGATATTCAAGGAATAATGAGACGTGCTAACAGAACTATTGGGCCAGTTCGTCAAGTTTTAAATACGATTAACAACATTAATGATCGATTGAGTTCAAATGATAAAGAAACTGTTTCGCAATATTTAAGTTTAATATCAAATATCTTGCTAGGTGTTGGTGGTTCATTATTAGCTTTAACTGTCTTTATTTTAATTCTTAGATTCCTTCTATATAAATCAGTTAAAGGGTTTATTGTTAAAAGAAGTAAAGCAAATCAACAATTGGCAGAATTCATCAAACACGTTTATGAGAATTATCCTGAAGTTGTAGATGAATTAAGAAAATCAAATTAACGAATTTAATTTATAAAAAACATAATCACAAAAGACCATATTAATTGGTCTTTTTTTATTGCTAATTTTTATAAATATATTTAACTAAAAAAATTAAAAAACAACGGTAAAAATAGCATTTTTTAATGTTTTTTTGTTTAAATTAATCATTAAAAAAACAATATAAAAAAATCAATAAAATGCTAATTAATTCAATTAAATTTTTTCGTATATTTTAACTAGTTATTTATTGAAATATAAGCTAATAAAAAATTAAAATTCTATAAATAATTAAATGTCTTTTTAACAAGAAAAAAGATACCTAAATTTTTATGGATCTTTTTTATGAATAAATATCTAGATAACGATTCAATTAGCTCATATAAATACAATCCAAGAGGGTTAAAAACAATCGCTTTTATTGGCGTAATTAGTTCATTAATTTCTATTGGATTTTTAGTTATTGGTGGTGAGTTTTCTCCTGGATTTAAAACATTTATGAACTTTATTTGATACCCTTTTGTTGGTTTAGGGTATTGTGTTTCAGGAATCGCTTTAGGATTTAATTACTATAACAATAAACATCAAAGTTTTAAATCGTGAGTTTATGGACATAGAAGATTTTTCTTTTATTTCTATATTATTGCTTTCTTTGTAATAATTACTTTTCTAATATCATTAGCCATATTACAAAAGAATAATCACAATTTAGTTAAACTAGGTATTTTAATTAATACAAAACATCCTGATTTAGGTTGAACTAATAATCCTAATAATTGATATGGATTTATTTTCTTATATACATTAATACCTTTACAAAACTTTAATATAATTGGAACAACTTTTATTGTTAGCTTATTTTGATTCAATATATTTGGATTTTTGTTAGTTAATTTTTTAAATAAATACGGATTTAAATGGAATACTTTATTATTAGTTATTCTAGTTATGTATTGTTTTTTCACTCATATAAGTGATGAAATTGCTAAACATAATGCATGAATAAAAACCAATCAACCATGAATGAGTGAAATTAAGAGATTTAGCGCTTTTATTAATACCGTTACATTATTTTATTTTGGATTATATATGCGTAAATATATGCGTATTTGAAAATTCAAATATAGTGTATCTTTATTAACAATCATTACTATTACTTTCATTATTGTTCAAACAATACTGGATTTTGTTTGATATAAAAAGTTCAATTTAAATTTTGTTTTAGCTAGTGGAATTGCTTCTCCTGGAACTATCTTATTATCATGACTATGAGTTAATAGTTGTGTTGGATTTAATTTAACTAACAATAAAACGCAAAATAGGTTTATCAATTTCTCTAATAACTTTATAAATCATGTATCGGCATTTAGCTATCCTTTCTGGTTTCAAATGGCAGGAATATCTGGAAGATTTATTTATGGATATTTAATTATCAACTTACTTGTTGGTATTCCAGTTAAAGAAGCATGATACCCAAGAATTTTATTAGTATTTGAAACTAAACCTTATCAAAACGATTACATATTTTCTTTCTTAATAATTTTCATGATGATAATTGTTCCTTTTATCTATTATTGATTAGCTAAATATCTAAATATTTTAATGTTAAAAATAGATAATTTAGTTGCCAGAAAAACAAATTCAAAAACTGTTTAAAAATTAATAAAAAAATTAAAAATATACGGTAAAAATACTATTTTTTAAATTATTTTAATTAATTAGCTCAATCAATAAATAAGCTATATTTATTCAATAGTTTTAATTATTAATAAACATGAAATTAGAGCTATAAAATATTTGTTATTTTTGTTAATAGAAATTACTAAAAATAAGTAATTTGTCAAATTAATTTTGTCTTATTTATTATTTAAATTTAATTACAAATATTTCTTTTAAAAGAATATTTATTTTGATAACTTAAAACAACTATCATCAGACAAAAAAATGTTATTTAAAGTCAATAGAAAATATTTTCTAAGTGATTATATTTTTAAAAATTTATTAAATTTATTAATGAAAAATTACAATTATTAACTCTAATAATAATTGGAAAAATATTAAATTTTTTAATGAAAAATTAAAAATACACGGTAAAAATGATGTTTTTTAATAATTAATAAATTATTTCTTTCTTCATTTTTTTCAATGTTCAATTATGAATTTTTCATTAAAATTATGGTCTTGTTTTAAATAATAATTTTTAGATCTTAATTCTTTTGGCAGATAATCTTGATCTATCCAATGGTTATCGTAATTATGTGGATTTTTATAACCTTTAATTCCTAGCTTAACTGCTGATGCGTAATGATTATCTTTTATATAGTTAGGCATTTCATAAATTTCACCGCTATGAATATCGCTTAAAGCAGATGATATAGATGAATAGGCGCTGCTAGATTTTTCGGATAGTGCCATTTCAATTACAATACTACTTAAAATTTGATTAGCTTCTGGAAATCCAACTTCTCTTGCTGCTTGTGTTGCTAAATAAACTCTTGAACATAATTCTGGATTTGCTAGTCCTATATCTTCATATACACAAGCAATTAATCTTCTACATATTGTTGGTAAATCACCACTTGTGATTAATTGAGCCAAATAATAAACAGCAGCATCAGGATCTGATCCTCTAATTGATTTTTGCAATGCTGATTTTAGATTGTGAAAGTGATCTCCATATGATGATACAGAAACGTTTTTGTCAATTACATTTTCTAAAATTTCTTCGGTAATTTCGATATTTTTGTAATATATATCCAATAATTCAATAATGTTAATTCCTTTTCTTAAATCACCATTAACTAAGAAAGAAATCTTATACAAAATATCATCGCTGATATTGGTTATTTGTTTTTTTTCTAAGATTTTTTTATAACCATCAAATAACTCGTAACTAGTTGGATTTTTTAAAAAAATCGTATGAGTTCTAGAACGAATGGCTGGATTGATACTAAAATAAGGATTTTCTGTGGTAATCCCAAATAAATAAAATGACTTAGCATCCAATCCTTTAATTAACAAATCTTGTTTATCTCGATGTAGGCGATGAATTTCATCAATTAAAATAACACATTTATCAAACTGACTTGATTTTTCAATATACCCTTTAAGATCTGTTGATGTGTCACTTGCAGAATTATATTTATAACTAGGTAGCTCTAATTCTTTAATCAACAAATCACATAAAGTAGTTTTGCCAACGCCTGGTTCACCAATTATTAATAATGAATAAGGTTGCTTAGCATTAAGCATTCTTGTTAACAAACCAAATTCATGAAATAAATGGCTTTGTCCAATTAAATCATGAATTGATTCTGGGTTATAAAAAGGTTTTTTATCTTTTTTTGATGCAAACAGCATATAAATCCGAAGTTTTTAAGTTATATTTATCAGCTAAATATTTACAAGCATCTTTTGGACGCATTTTGTATTCAATTAATTTATTAAGTTCATCAATGATTTCTGATGAAATAGCATTATCTTGTTTTATATCAGCTGGTTTATTAATCAAGATAACAAATTCACCCTTATACTCAATTTTATTGATAATATCTTGGATATTACCAAAATAAAGTGTTTCAAACTTTTTGGTTAATTCTCGTGCCACACAGATTTGCAAGTCACTAAACGATTCATTTAATACTTCTAATGTATTCTTAATCCGATGCACTGATTCATAATATATTAATGTCGTTTGATATTTCAGTTTTTCATTAATTTCATTAATAATCTCTTGTTTTTTATAACCCAAAAAACCACCGTAATAAAAAGTTGAACTACCAAACCCACTACTAGCTAAAGCACACAAAGCAGCATTTGATCCATTAACACACACGATGTCATTTAAATTGTTGCTTCTAAGATATTCAACTAATTTTTGACCAGGATCATTAATGCAAGGATAGCCAGCATCGCTAACCAACCCAACATCAGTTGAACTTAAATAATCAACAATCTCATTAAAACGACTGGTTTCATTGAATTTATGATAACTAATAATCTTCTTATCTTTATAATTAATCTTTAATAAATTAAGCAATTGTTTAAAGTTATCTGTATGCTCGCAATAAATCACTTTAAGATTTCTTAAAGTGATTATTGCACGCTGATTAATTTCATTTATATTACCAATCGGCAAACCAACTAAATATAATGTCATAATTTAATTTTAATTATTAAAAATAAATTGATAAAATCCATTATGTAAAAATAGGATGTTAATGAAAAAATATTTAGATAACGATAGCATAACTAATTACAAATTTAACCCAAGAGGTTTGAACGCCATTGTTTTTATTGGTGTAATTGGTTCATTGATCTCAATTGGGTTTTTAGTAATCAACGGTGATGTCTCACCAGGATTTAAGATGTTTATGAACATCATCTGATATCCACTAGTTGGGGTTGGTTATTGTATTTCAGCTTTTGGTATCGGATTTAGTTTTTATAGTAATAAAAAACAAAGATTTAAGCAGTATGTTTATAACAATAAAAGGTTCTTTTTTTATTTTTATACTTGTGCTGTTATTGTTATCATTATCTTTTTAATCACACTTGGTATTTTGCAAAAAAATAACGATAACTTAATTCAATTAGGTATTTTAGCCAACAAAATTGATCCCAAGCATGGTTGGACTGATAATCCTAATAATTGGTATGGTTTTATTTTCTTATACATCTTAATACCAACCCAAAACTATAACATATTAGGCACAGCCTTTATTGTTTCGTTATTCTGATTTAGTTTATTTGGTTATTTAATTAATAACTTCTTAAATAAATACGGTTTTGCTATCAACACAACAATAATCGTAATTTTATTAGCTTTTGTATTCTTTAATCATATTAGTTTTGAAATAGCTAATAGTAATCCAGAATTGGCTAATAAAAATACATGATTAAGAAATGTATTTTTATATAGCCAATTCCCTAATACGATTATCTTGTTTTATATTGGCATGTATATTAGAAGATATGTCAGAATCTGGAAATTTAAACCGAGTGTAATTTGATTAAGTATTCTGACAATTGCTGGTATTGTTGGTCAAATCTTAATGGATTATTTGTATTACAAACAATTTAGTTTATATAACTTTAATTTAGCCAACGGTGTTGCTTCGCCATTAATTGTTGTTTTATCTTGGCTATGACTTAATGCGTTTTTAAGTTACAACTTAGATGATAAACAAACCAATAATAAGTTTATTCATTGTTGTAATAAACTAAATGACCATCTAATCATGGCATATTCATTCTGATTTATCTTAGTTGGTTGATCAGCTCGATTTATTTATGGTTATTTATTCGTGCATATTTTTGCCAACGTTCCTGTTAATGTTGCGTGATACCCAAGAAGTATGCTAACATTTAAAACCACAGCACAACAAAATGATTACATCTTTAGTTTTTTAATTATCTTTGTTGTCATCGTTGTTCCATTAGTATATTATTGACCAGCCAAATACTTATCAATCCTTCTAGATAAAATTGATCGTTGAAGAATTAATAAAAAGCAAGCAAAAGTTAATGTTTAATTTTTAACACCAACAGTTTTGTTGGTGTTTTTTTATCTTTATGGCACAAAAAAACTACCAGTCGTTCATGGTAGTCTTTTTGAAAAAGGGATGTTATGAAATGTTAAAAAAATAACAATGAATATTACTATTATCTTTTTTGATATATCTACTATTTATCAATAACCTATTTAAATTAATAAATATTCCTCACAATTATCATTAAACAATAGACAGTAATATTCTAATTACTATAAATAACGTTTTTATCTTTTATCACACCCTTAGGTTTGATTTTGTGCAACTAATTATTGATTAGATTAATGTAATATTTATTAATAAAAAATATTTTATTTTATATAGCAAGAATTTTTATTTAACAACAAATAAAAAACACCTATTTCATAAGATGATGAAATAGGTGTTTGAACTATAATCTTTAATTTAATAATGGTATTGGTCAATTAATTTTGTTTAACGATAAAGAAAAAAATAAAAAAAATAACAAACTAATTAATTAACCAAAATTAATTATTGATTGATTAAAGAGAGCTGAATGTGTCTTCGAAAATAATACGACCAGATAGTGAGTTGTATACTGGACAAGTTTTGTGAGCGTATTTAACGATTTCTTTGAATTCTTCTAGTGACTTGTTAGATTTAACTTTTCAGTGAATTTGGATCTTTCTAGCACCATAGTATTCATCAGCTGGTTCAGAATCTCTTCATGCTTTAACTTCCATTTCTAATTCTTGAAGTTCTAAACCATACATTTTAGGTCCGAAATAGTTAATGATACTCATTTCACAACCACATAAGCTGTTTAGAGTAGCTGCTAAAGGACTCATTCCTTTAACAGTTGAAGCATCAAGAACAAATGAGTGTTGTCCGCTTGAAGCTGTAATTGTTTTGTCAGCATTTAATTTTGCTTTAATTTCGTAATTTTTAATTGCCATAACAATTTAAATATAGCACTAATAATTAAAAAAGTGCTGATAATACATAACAGCACTTTATTATTAATAATTAATTATTAATAAACCTTTTATTAATTAAGCTAAAAGGTCTAATTTTCTTAATGTTCTGATCGTTCTAGCTGAAACTTTAACAGTTCGCGCACCACGATCAGTTTTTACTTTAACTTTTTGTAAGTTTAAGTTTCAACGACGCTTGGTAATGTTTAGGGCGTGAGAACGATTATTTCCCGCTAAAGGACCAAGCCCGGTTAGATCATCTCTACGAGCCATACTTATTTTTTAATACTTATCTATTTTAACATAATAACTAATGTTTTATTTAGATAATTTAAAATATAGCCATGCTTAAAATTTTACCAATCAACAAAATTAACTATTGAACTTATAGAAAGATTATTAATTTAATCTTAGTAAAATTTGAAATCAATAAAAATATTATCCCTTTTCTTTTAAAAAGAAAAGTTGAAAAAATGTTTGCAAACTGAGCTTTAATGAAAGCTACTAGTGTTGTTATTGATATTGATGAAAATAACATTATTAAGAGTTGTTTGATTTATTCAGATAACAAAGAGCAAATTAATAAGAAGTATATGCAAAACTATATGGATTTAATGAATGCTTTTGATTTCTTTAATGATGATGAAAAAGCGATTCCATATGTTGCAATCAGTAATCGCTATAAAGCATTATTATCTAAATATGAATCTTTAATGTTAAATCAAGAAGTATTAAATGACATTAAAGATATGAACCAAATTTTATTGTTAATAGATAACTCTAATGATTTCTTACAAAAAGCTATTGAACAATTAAACATTAAAGATAAACCTTTATTTGGTTTTAGTGCTAGCCACCTTAATTACAAAGATTATGATGCTAATAAAATGTATCAGATCATCAAAACACCGTTAATGGTAAACAACACACCAATTAAAGATAGTCAATCTAATGATATTGAAATCTTGTTGTATTCAACAAAACAAGCTGTTGATGAAAGTGCTGAATAATTAGTTAAATTAATTGATATGAAAAAAAGCTTTTAGGGTTGTCTAAAAGCTTTTTTATTTTGTTTTTAATTATTTAGTTTCAATTTACTACAAAACCTGGTGGCACTCTTTTTCTTCAATCTTCGTTTGTTGTTCTTGTTGGTGCGCTATTTTCAGGTGTTGATGATGTAGTATTTGTTTCATCTACTCTAGTGTTTTCAATTTCAGTCGGATCTTTGATTGTTGGTGTTGGTTTTTCTTCTTGGTTATCTTCTTGTCCAACTTCAGCACTTCCAGCAGCTCCTAAACCCAGATTGATCCCTTTTAGTTCATATTTAAGTAATAAACCATCAATTTGAGCAAGGTGTTCAAATCTTGCAAAACCTTGACTAACTTGATTTACATCACCCGGGTGAGCTAAGATAATATGTTTAATTGTTTCGTATTCAGCAATGTTTGGATTAATGTTATTTTGGAAACGATAAAGATTTCAATCAATAATTGGTCTTCCGTCTTCTCCCGTTCCACTAGTTGGAGTAAAGTCGTAATTCAATAAGATAAAGTGGTGTTTATCAACTAATAAATAATAAGTTAAAAATGCATCACTCACTTCAACAGGAATTCTGGCATCTTCTAAGAATTTTTTATTAAAATGAACATCACTTTTTAATTCAGTTTGTTTGTTGTCATTAAATCTTTGCTTTTTATCTTTATAACTTTGAGATAAAGCAAATCGAGAACTTAAATTTGGACTATGAAAAATCTCATCTTCAACTTTTGAATATCCCCAAGTTAAAGCACTAATGTTTGATAAGAAGTAATATCACTTCTCACGCATCATATTTTTAATTTTAGTTCTATTACGTCCGAAGTCTTTTAATAATCCTTTAAATTCATTTAATCATTCATTGGTTGGTTGTTGTCTGACTTTTCAGTCACTAATAAAAACACTGTCTTTGGTAGCAAAAATTTTAGGCAGTATTAGATCAATTGGATTTTGATTAACTTCAGTTTGTGAATTTAAAGTTATAGCTTTATTCTCTCTTGGAATATGACGATCCACACCACAAGAAGATATAGCTAAACTACTTAATGAAAGTAAGCTAAAAAGACTAAATGATCTTTTGATTATTTTTTTCTTCATATTCTTTAATCTTATTGATATATAAAGTTTCCATATCTTGATTATTAGTGCTACCTGAGTAAATTAATTTACTCTTTTCAATAATTGTAACTGAATCAGCATACTTAGTAACCTCAGATAAATTATGTGTGCTGATAAAAATGGTTTTACCTTTTTTTACTAAGTTAGATAAGGTTTCTAACAATTCTTTTCTGGCTAATGGGTCTAGGTTAGTTGTTGGTTCGTCCATGATGATGATTTCTGAATCATCGATCAAACATTGAGCTAACATAACCTTCTTTTTTTGACCACTTGATAGGTTATTAGGATTCTTTTTTAATAAATCTTTAATGTTTAATTCTTCAACAATTTTATCACGTTTAGCAATGGTTTGTTTTTTGCTAAATCCTGATAATAATCCAAAAGCATATAAAAACTTTTCTACATTAAAATTTACGGGAAAATTAGATGTTTCTGGAATATAACCAATTAATTTTTTAGCTTGAATTGAACTATTTTTATGCCCACCAATTAAGATCTCACCATCAAAGAATAAACTGGCATTAATAATAGCTTTAATTGTTGTTGTTTTACCTGAACCGTTTGATCCAATAAAACAATGAAACTGACCTTTATAAACATTAAACGAAATGTTATTAACAGCCAAAAAGCCATCATTATATCTTCTTGAAAAATTCTTTATTTCAATAATCGGATTATTCATATTATTTAAATTCTCTTCTTGTGTAAATGAAATAAACACTAATTAATAAAACCGTGTCAATGACCAATCAGAATAATACTAAACCATAAGTTGGAGCAGCATCATAAACACGTTTAACTGAATAAAAATTCTTAATGTTGGTAAATAAATTCTTATCAATTGCTGTGTCTAATTCTAATCTTGATACTTCTTGAACTGCACCATTATCTGTTGGTGAACTAGGACCAGGTTCTGGGTTATTAATTCTTCTTAATACTGGACGATAATCTGAATAACCACCAATGTGATAAATTTCATTATTCATCAACTTAACATCGATTTGTTTGTTATTTAATTTAGGTAAGGCATCTTTAAATAAAGTTGAATTTGGATTACCTAAAAAGAATAGCTGATACAAGAATAATGTGTATAAATAAATTTGTTTTTCTTGGTCGTTAAGTTTGTTGAATTTAACATTCAAACCAAACTTATAAACATTTAAAAATTCTTGTAAATTTTCATGAATAAATTCGATAAATTCTTCATAAGTATTGTTTTGATGATCTTTGATGATGCTAGCAAAAAATTGTTTTGCTTCTTGATTTCTTAGACTTTCTTCAACAATATCTCATTTAATTCTGCCAGCATAAGTATCTACTACTGAAAAACCAAAACTGTCTTGCGGAATTATTTTTTCGGTATTAGCTTTATCTCAGGCATAAATAATTTCATTATTGCTTGTTAAAGGTAAGTTAGGGAATAAATAACTCATTTCAGGCTGGTTTGTTGTGTTGTTAGCTGAGTTAGTTGGATTTGGAGTTGTCAGACTTGGATTTGTAACTGTTGAAGTTGAATCAGGATTTGAATTAGTTACATCAGGATTTGGCGATGTGTTGTTAGCTGTAGTTGAATTAATTAAATCAGATGGTGTTTCAACCAATGTATTTAATCCTTGATTTTCAAACAATCTATAACTATATCTTAAATCGTCATTATTTGAATAATTTAGCGTATTTTTTAACAAACTAGAACTATAAATTGATCTTGTATTTAAGAAATCTGCACCATTTTCACTAAAGCCTAAACCAAATTGTAACGGCACATTTAATCAAGTCATAAATCTAAAGATAATTGAGTTGTCTTTAGCTTTTTGATAATTGGTTTTATTAATAAAATCTTTTTCTGTATCACTAAATTCTTTCTTATTGTTTTTAGGAATAAAAAGAATTTCATCATTGTTATTAATAGTTGATGTATTATAGAAAGAAACTAGATTCTGACTATTATACATATTAGTAGAAAACGAATTGATTGCTGTATCACTAAAATAACCACTCATATTACCAATTAAGAATAATGGTAAGAATAAGCTTGGCATTAAGAAATAAGCAATACGACGGTTTAATTTAATTGAAATTAATGCAGTAATTAATCCAAATGTTAAGAAGCAAAAAAAGCTAACAAAAAATGAACTAGCAATTAAAGAATAATAAAAATATGACGGTAAAAGTGATGTTTTTGATGATCCTGCTAATCCAGAATTGAAAGCAATAAAACTTACTATTGCACTTAATAATGCAATGATAAATAAGTAACCAATTTTAGATAAAATATTAGCTTTACGAGAAACTGGTTTTGATGAAATTAATAGTTCTGCACCTTCTGATTCCATCGATTTAAAAATTACAATTGCACTATTCGTACTATAAAAAACATTAAACAATAAAGTTGCTAAAACAGGTGCAATCAATACTGTTTTAAATAATGCTGCATCATCAACAACACGAAGCACCAATCCAGCCACCAAAATAATGATGAAACCAAGGATTGGAATTATATACATTGATTTTTTGGATCAAATAAATAAGTTTAAAAAACGATAAACAATTTTATATTGGTTGGTCATAAATTAATTAATGTAATTGATTAAATAAGGAACAGCATTACCATATTCAGCTTCATAATATGATGTTTTATTTAGATATTTATTAGTAATTGCTTCAGTGTCAAAATCTGGCTTATATACACTTTTAGCGTATTCATCAATATTAAAGTCAGCTATTTTTTTAGTTTGGATCTTTTCCAAACTAAATATACGATTATTTAATTCAACTGTTGTTTCATCAGAATGTGTTACTGAGATTTCAACAACTGTGTCATTATCCATCTTTAGATAAAATATTGATTTGTAATATGGATAATTCTCATAACGATAAACGCCGTTTTCATCTTTTGTAGCTTTTGGTAGTTTTGATAATTCACCACGATCTTCACTTTTATAACTTGGTAATATAGAAAGAGCGAAATCTTTAATTTTATTAGTTTCAGCTTGTAATGTTCAGCTTAAATTAGCTGAGTGTCTTAGTTGAAATTGTGATGCTCCGTTATTAATCCCACTAGTACTTGATGTACCTAGAAAACTGAATTTTTGATAGTTATATAAAAAGAATAACCAATTGTCTGATAATAAGCTATTAAATTTTGTTCTATTTGCCGTTAATTCTGCTGGTTTTTTAGTGAAATAACCAGGTCAGTTTTCAGATATGCTGATCGTGTAATATGATAATGTTTCTTTGAAGTCATTATAAATTTGATCATGCTTATCTACTAGTTGTTCTTTAACATAGTTATCAATTAAAGTTTTATTTTTATTAAATGCTTCTTCTAATAAACTTTGAATTGCTTTTTGTTTAAGGAATTCGTCTTTATTTAAGATAACAACCTTTTGTTCTTTTTCTAAATTTTGTTTTTTGATTTCTGCATAATCTTCTTTATTTAAATGAACGCATGAACTAGAAATCAACCCAACAAAAGCAAAAGAACTAAATAATTTAATTAACCGCCCTAAGCGCATAGCTAATAGTTACTCCGTACTTTTTATTTCATTCATCAATCTTTTCAGGTGTTGCATTAAACATATAATCATGAAACTCTTTTAAATCCACATCGACATTGTTTTTATCTTTATCCTTAATCAAATAAGCCATAGGAATTATGAAAACATCCTTATCAACATCTTTAAACATAATGATTGAATTATCAGCGAATTTAAAGAAATGATAAATACCAATCTTTTCATAAGCTTTTAGTTGGTTTGTTTTTGGTTGATATATTATGTCATAACCTTGCTTTTTGTAGGTATCTAGAAAATTCATTTCATTTCATTCAAAACCAGGAACTTTAGCATTAAACTTATCTGAGTTATGTAAAAAACCAATAAAAGATAAGCGGTTATAATTAATTAAATAAGTTAAAAAGTTCTTTCTAAGAAATCTTAATACTTGAATTTGAGCAATTCTTAAATCAGGACTAGTTGATTTAATTGTATCGACTTTTTCGATCTCTTTTTGGTACATCTTTTGGATAATGACATAACCATTGTATTGGTTAGAATATATCTTTAAGGATTTGATAAATTCATCATTAACACTTGATTGAGCAGAAACATAATCATCAACTGTTTTTTGATCTGAAAAAACATTTAATAAGAATTTATTAAGAATTGGATCGATCTTAGTTTGTTTATCTTGGTGACTAATTGTCGGGTTGTTATGAAGATCTCGCATTGGTGGAACTAAATACGAACATGAACTTAGAGGGATCGTTAAAACAAATGCTGATAATAACAGTTTCTTATTCATAAAATTTATAAAATAATACTAACATATTTATAATTTTTTTAAATAAAAATTTAAGGTTATTTGTAATCTTTATAAATGAGTAAGGAGATAAATATAAATTAATAAGGGGTTAAAGGTGCTTAAAATCAATAAAAAAATCAACCTGATGGTTGATTTTTAAATGCTTTTTGCTGTTTTTTTATCTTCTTGGTCCCATTGGAGGTTGACCCATGACTCTTTGGTTAGCACCTGGACCCATTGGGCGAGGTTGTTGAGCAACTGTTACTACTCTTACAACTTGTTGAACAGGTTGTTGATTTGGTCTTACACCATTTACTGGTTGAACTACTCTAACACCAGGAGTATTTGGATTAATGCGAGCATTAGGTTGGTTAATTGGCATTGGGCCTCTAACATTCGGATTAACAGGTTGAACTCTGCCTGGTTGAGCTGGCATTACGGTTACGCCTGGACGTTGTTGAACAACAACTTGAACTGGTTGAGCAGGTTGAACTTGAATAGCTTGTGGTCTAATTACTTGGTTTTGAACCACAGTTCTAACACCAGCAGGGGTAGTGATCACTCTTTGTACTGGTTGTGCTGGTTGTACAACACGATTAATAACTTGTACTTGTTGAGGGTTAATCGCAGGTTGAGGTTTTAAAACAACAACTTGCATTGGTGAAGGGTTAGCTACAACTTGTTGAACTGGTTGAACAGCTTGAACTTGTTGAACAACTGGTTGGATTCTTGGTTCTTCAACAACTTGATTAATTCCAGGTCTAGGAGCAATACCAGGTAGTGGAGCTACTTCTTCAACTTGCATTGTTGGAGCATCACCAAATTGACTAGCCACTGCTCTTGTTGATAATTCTTCAGTTGGAATATTACCAGTTGGCACTAATTGAGTTTCAGCAGATGTTAATGCTCTTGTTGTTAATTGTTCAGGAGCTTCAACTTCGGTAGTTGTTTCTTCTGTTAAATTTTCTCTTGATGCTTCTCTGCGGAACTCAGCACGTTCTCTAGCATATTCGTATTGTGAAGTCGCTTGGGTAACATTTAATCTATATCTAGCGTATAAGAAACCGCCAGCAATCAGACAAATTAAACCAATTGACAAACCTAGGATCATTCCAACGAATTGAAGTCATCCATAAGCGTTAAATTGAGCTACATTATCACTACCAAAAACTAATGAAATTGGAGGACCAGATACTGGTGGAGTATTAGCATTATTAGCTCCTTCTTCAGCTGGTAATTCAACTGGAATTACCATGAAAGCCGTCATAATAATACCAATAATTAATGCAATTGCACCAATCACCAACAGTATTATTGAGGTGTTTTTTTGTTTTTTAAATTCTTGATCCATGTTATTACAGCAAATATTTCTGTATTTTCTTCAATTTTAAATGATTAAAAAAAATTATTGCTGTTTTTCTTTAAAAATTAAAGAATATTAATTTTATATAGATAAATTAATATTATTTTTTAGTTTTAGCTTCAATCACTTTTTCAGTAACTGATTTTGGAGCTTCAGCGTAGTGAGAGAACTGCATAATGTAGTTTCCACGACCTTGAGTGAATGATCTTAGATCAGTTGCATAACCAAACATTTCACTTAAAGGAACTTTAGCTTTAATTACTTGAATGTTATCACGTGATTCAGTTCCTTCGATCATACCACGACGTGAAGAAATATCACCCATAGTATCACCAAAGTATTGTTCAGGAACTGTTACTTCAATTGCCATGATTGGTTCTAATAAAGCAGGGTTACAACGTTTACCAGCTTCTTTAAGCGCCATTGATGCAGCAATCTTATAAGCCATTTCGTTTGAGTCGACATCATGGTATGAACCATCAAATAGACTAGCTTTAATGTCGATCATTGGATAACCAGCTAATGGACCGTTGTTCATAGCAGCTTCTAAACCAGCTTTAACTGATTTAATGTATTCTTTTGGAATCTTACCACCAACAATCTTGTCTTCAAACTCAAAACCTTTATCATGGTTAGGTTCAAAAGTAATTACAACGTGACCGTATTGACCACGACCACCAGATTGTTTAATGTATTTACCTTCAACATCAGCTTTTGATTTTAATGTTTCACGGTAACTTACTTGTGGAGCACCAACGTTTACATCAACTTTGAATTCTCTTCTTAAACGGTCTACTAAGATGTCTAAGTGTAATTCACCCATCCCAGCAATAATTGTTTGACCGGTTTCTTCATCAGTGAATGTTCTGAATGTTGGGTCTTCTTCTGCTAACTTAGATAATGATAATCCCATTTTTTCTTGGTCAGCTTTTGTTTTAGGTTCAACAGCTAATGAGATTACAGGTTCAGCAAATGACATTGATTCTAATGTCACTTCTTGGTTTTCAGAAGCAATAGTATCACCAGTTGTTGTATCTTTTAATCCAACGATCGCACAGATATCACCAGCTCTGATTTCTTCAATTTCATTACGTTGTTGAGCGTGCATTTTCACAATTCTTGATACACGTTCTTTTTTGTCTTTAGTTGTATTAACAACATAAGAACCAGAAGATAGAACACCTGAATAAACACGAACGAAAGTTAATCTACCTACAAACGGGTCAGTTGCAACTTTGAATGCTAAACCAACAAACGGAGCATCATCGCTTGTTTGAATTTGGATTTCATCATCACCCTTATAACCCTTAGCAGGAGGAACATCGATTGGTGAAGGTAAGTAATCAACTACTGCATCTAATAAAGGTTTAACCCCTTTGTTTTTAAATGCTGTTCCACATAATACTGGGAATAATGAAGATGAAATTACACCTTTACGGATACAAGATTTGATTTCAGCTTTAGAAATTTCTTGACCTTCTAAGTATTTTTCCATTACAGCTTCATCAAATGTTACGATTTCATCTAACATGTGAGCGTGAGCTGCTTTAGCTGCATCTAACATATCAGCTGGAATGTCTTCGATTTTGAAGTTTTCGTTTTCTCCACCATCAAAGAAGTAAGCTTTCATTTCAACTAAGTCAATAAGACCATTGAAATCACTTTCAGCACCGATTGGTAATTGAATTGGAACAGCTTTAACCCCTAATCTTGAGTGAATTGAAGCAACTGATTTTTCAAAGTTAGCACCAGTTTTGTCCATCTTATTAACGAACACAATTCTAGGTACTTCATATCTACTTGCTTGACGTCAAACTGTTTCAGTTTGAGGTTCAACCCCCATTTGGGCATCTAATACTGCAACAGCACCATCTAATACTCTTAATGAACGTTCAACTTCTACTGTGAAGTCAACGTGTCCTGGGGTATCAATTAGGTTTAATTGGCAATCTTTTCAAGTAACTGAAGTTGCAGCAGAAGTAATGGTAATTCCACGTTCTTTTTCTTGTGCCATTCAGTCCATAACCGAAGCACCATCGTGGGTTTCACCAATCTTGTGAGTTTTTCCTGAGTGGAATAAAATTCTTTCAGAAGTTGTCGTCTTACCAGCGTCAATGTGCGCCATAATCCCGAAGTTTCTGAATTTTTCTAAAGGATATTGTCTAGCCATATTCTCTTTGTTATTGAATTAAATCAAAAATTACATTCTCATGTGAGCAAACGCTTTGTTAGCTTCTGCCATTTTGTGAGTATCTTCACGTTTTTTAACTGACGCACCAACGTTGTTTGAAGCATCAATAATTTCGTTAGCAATTTTTTCTAACATTGTTTTTTCATGACGTTTTCTTGAGAAAGTAACTAATCATCTTAATGCTAATGTTACTTTTCTTTCAGGACTTACATCAGTTGGAACTTGGTAGTTAGCACCAGCAATACGTCTAACTTTAAGTTCAAGTCTTGGCATAATGTTTTCAACAGCTTTGTTGAAAACTTCTAATGGATCTTTTTGAGTCTTTTCAGCAATTACATCAAATGAACCGTATAAGATTTTTTGTGCAATCCCTTTTTTACCATCTAGCATGATGGTGTTGATAGCTCTTGTAACCAGTACTGAGTTATAAACTGGGTCTGGTAGTACTTTTCTTTTTTCTGCTTGATTTTTACGCATAACTTAGTCCTATTTTTTCTTATCTGCCTTTGGACGTTTTGCACCATATGCAGAACGTTGTTGTCTTCTTTTATCTACACCAGTTGTATCTAGTGTTCCACGAACGATATGATATCTTACCCCTGGTAAGTCTTTTACACGACCACCTCTGATTAATACTACAGAGTGTTCTTGTAAGTTATGACCTTCACCTGGAATATAAGCTAACACTTCCATACCATTAGTTAATTTAACCTTAGCATACTTACGTAACGCTGAGTTAGGTTTTTTAGGAGTCATTGTCCCCACACGAGTACATACACCTCTTTTGAATGGAGATGATTTGTCAGTGATTTTCTTTTCTAATGTGTTTAAGTTAACTTGTAGTGCAGGAGACTTAGATTTTTTAACTTTACTTTTACGAGGTTTTCTAATTAATTGTGCAATTGTTGCCATACTTATCTTTTATCTCCCTAACTATTTAACTAAACGTTTGTAGTACTCAACAACGTAAGTTTCATTAATTTCAGCAGGTAATTCGTTACGTTCTGGGTATCTTACGTAAGTTCCTGAGAAAGTTTTCTTATTAACTTCTACAAAAGCAGCTGTTGCTTTTGATTCACTAGCTTGTTTTACTAATGGTAAATTTTGTGCTCTTGTTTTTAGTTCGATTACTGAACCTAATGGAATTAAAGCACTTGCAATATCAACAGTTTTACCATTAACTAACACATGGCCGTGGTTTACTAATTGTCTAGCCCCTCTTCTTGTTGGAGCAAAACCCATTCTGAACACTAAGTTATCTAAACGAGATTCTAATGTTCTGAATAAGTTCATAGTTAAAATCCCGCTCATTTTCTTAGCAACAGCGAATAGTCTTCTGAACTGACGGTCATTTAAACCATACATGAATTGCATTTTTTGCTTTTCTTGTAATTGTTCACCGTAGTTTGATAATTTAGGACGAATTAATGATCCGTGTTGTCCTGGGATCTTAACACCCTTTTTTGATTTATTATTCGTAAATTCTTTACCAGATTCAAGAATTGAAAAATTCAATCTTCTGGCTTTACGATAAATGCTGCCTGTATAACGTGACATTTATAAATAATCCTTGTTTATGTGAATTGTTACACGCAAACAAACAAGATATATAAAACTAATTCTTAAATAATAAAGAGATGTTAAACGTGTTCGGTATAATCAGCCTACCTAGTTACGACCGCAATGAAATTAACCATCACGCATCCCTTGTTTTAGTCTAATATTAGTTTGCTGAACGTGCTCCTATATTATATATTAAAAAGTTAATTTTTTAGGGTTTATTTCTTATTGTGTTCAATCAGAAATTATCAGTTCAATTGTTTTTAGACAATCAAGCAAATAAGATAGTTATTGTTTTTAATTAATAAGATGCTTTAAGCATATATTTATTAATAAATGCTTATATTGAGCTAATGTTTATTTATTCTTATTAATCATTGTTGATAATTCTGTTTAATTTATTGTCAGTTTTTAATACAACCCAAAAGTAGTTAGTTTACATAATGTTCAAAACATTATAGCTCTAACAAACTATATTTAGTTGTCATATCTTTATGATTGATTATTTTTAAGCTAAACACCATACTTATTATCATTACTTAAAAGTTTTGATAATAACTTTTTATGACATTAAAAACTTACTGATTTTTAATCAAAATCATATCAATATTTAACATTGTCAAATTGTTACAAAATTATCAGTATTCTCGTAGTTTTTAATTAATTAGATAAGTTTAAACTAATCAAATAGCATGGTTTAATTTAAACCATTATAACTATTTAATAGTTTAGCTTTGTCAAGCTTATATTAATTATGATTACGAACGAGCCAATATATTGATTGTTAATTATTGTGATTAATTAACAACATTTTATAAGTTATGCTTCGTGCTAATAATTACTAAATTCATTTAAGAATTTAGCTTAATTAAGTTAATAGCAAATGTTCATAATTAACTTTTTAAGTTTTTATGACCTTAAAAAGTTAAATAAGTCTTTAACTTATGTTTATATTATTAGCAAAGTTTAACCATCAACATGTTTTAGATCTATTTAAAGTAACTTTGAATTAATCAAAGTTCATTAAATTAGTTTTACTCATGTTTAAAGTTAGAGTTGCCACTAACTTATGAAGTTGGCTAAACAATTGGTTTGGACACAAAATTATTTTATGGTTTTTGTTTGCTTTCACTTAAAGTTTTATATCACTTTAAGATAAGATTTTATTGTTATATTCTTAGTTTTAAAATTTCTAAATTTACGCTAAATTTATCGTTTTTTTAACCATTAAAGTTAATAGTTAAATTAACTAAATTTATCATTTTTTATGATTGAAAATAGTTACTTCTTTTTAACGCTCATAGTAATTAAACTAAGAACTTTCTTTTCATTCCTTAATAGTCAGATTAAGCTTTATTTTTAAATAAGAGCTTAACTAACCATAGCAATTAACAAAAGTTAATGCTAGCTAATTTAATCAAAGATTGATTAAATTTATTCGATTAGAGTGTTTGAGTAAGAAACAAATTTATCGTTTCCAGTATCTTTACCTAATACAGCTAAAACTGCTTGGCTATCAGATGTAACTGATCTTACCATGTGGTTTAAGTAGAAACCTGAATCCTTAGCACCAGATACTCCACCAGCTCACATATTTTTTGTTTGAGAGATTAATGTTTTAAGTTGAGTTTTAACTGTTTCAAGAGCTTTTTTGCTTTCTTCAGATGCATCTTGTTTAGCAGATAAAGCATTAACTTTATCATCATTTAAATCATTTAATGAGTTAGTGTTTAAGAAAATACCAACAGCACCTCTTCATGTGCTACCAGTTAATTTGTAGAAATCAATAAAGTCGTTGATGTTAGCATAACCATCTTTTCCAACTTTAGATTCAGCATTTTTAAATGCAGTTTCTAAATCAGTTAGTGATTTGTAAATTCCATCTTTTGTTAATGCATTTTGAGCTTTAGCATCACCATAGAAAGCAGCATTAACTTTGTTTAATAAAGTATCACCTGTTACAGCTTCCATAGCTAATTCAAAGCTTGATTTCTTGTTACCATCTTTTTTGAAGATTTCGTTAGAACTTCATTGATCAGATAATTTTTTAAAATTAGCAATTGCAGTTTTAGCAACACTAAGTCTAGATACGATGTCTGAGTTAGAACTAATGTTTTCAAATACTTTATCTTGAACTGCTTCTGATTTGTTTTCAGGTGTAGTTAAAGCAACAGCATTGATTGCACCATCAATTGTTCTTTGTTCACGGTCTAAGATTAAAGCCATGATTCCACCGAATAATCTGAATGCGTCTTCTTCTTTAACGTTGTTAGTAAATTGGTTACCTAAACCACCATTAACTGCTTCAAAGAATCTAGCTAAGTCATTGTATGAATTTTTTGTTGGTTTAGCAAATTCATATACTGATTTAGAGTTTGCTTTAAATAGATTCATTAAGTCGGTAATGTTTGCTGATTTAACTAACTCGCTTAATGGTTTAGTTGTGTCAAAAGTTACTTTAGTTTCTAATAATTTAGCTAATGTATTGAATTCTTCAAATAAAGCTTTTCATTTAGTTTCAAAACTTGCTTTTGCTGTTTTTAATTCTTCTAAACTAGCAGTTCCTTTGATTAATTTTTCTTGATTATCACCACCAAAAGCAACTAATTCTTTTAATTTAGTTGAAAAGTTTTTGGCAAATTCTAATAGTCCAAGTCTAGTTTTTTCTCTTATGTTATCACGTCCATCTTTTTTATCATTTTCTTTTTCAAATTTATCAGCAATTGACAGAACGTGTTTTCAGAAACCTTTATTTTCTTGTTCTTTTGGCGGGGTTTCTTTATTGTCTTTTTGTTCTTCTGTTTGTGGTTTAGTTGTTTGTTCTTCCCCTTCTTTCTTACTACCATTTTCTTGTTGAGTAGCAGCAGGAGCAGCATCATCTAATAAAGTAACACTAGAACTTTGAGTAGTTTTATCTTTTGAACCAGATTCACCTTCTTTACCAGCTGTTTCTTTACCAGCCGCTTCATCTTTAGATTTAACTTCTGGTTTTTTAGATTTATCAGTTTCTTCTTTTTTAGGAGCTTGATCCACTGTTAATTGTAAAGATTGACTAATTACATTATTAACTTGTTGGATTGTATTAATGTTTCCAAAAGCAGCAGCTCTAAATTCAGCATCCGCACTAAATTCGTAAGGTTTTGATGATTTAGCAGGCATTTGACTACATGAGCTTAAAATCATACCACCTACAACAGGTAATACTCCACCTAAACTAAATAAAATTCTTTTAGTTCTTTTCATAGTTTATAAAATTTCTTTTTCGATTATTTTTGTATTGTCGTTATTAATTGAATAACACTATAGTTAGGAGACTATTTTGTTAATAATTAATAAAGTAGATTTTTGTTATTTGTTATTTAAAAACTCTTTTGTTTAACTGCTCAAATTAGGATAATGAACAAAAAAACAAAAGGGTTTCAATTATTATATTCATAAAATTACGAAAATTTCAACAAATAAACTCATAGGTTTATATTTCTATAGAAATAAAACCTAGTTAAGTATAAGATTTTAGTTATCTAACTTCACTAGGTTTTATTAATGCTTATTTATTAAGGGTTTTAGTTAATTATGATTAGAAAATTTCTGGGAATAAGTAAGAACCTTTACCTTGTAATTTGTCATACTCAATGTGTTTTAAATACTCTTTTAAAGCATGACGATATGAATTAGTTTGGTTTGGGTATTTATTCTTATTTGTGCCATCAATCAAGTTGTAAGGTTCAACGTGGATTGTGAATTTTTTAGTTTGGTTGTTTTCTTTAATTTGGATGTCAAAATTTAATTCTTTATCCTGAGCTAAATAATCAAACAATCCTGTTTGTTGTTGGTTTGTGAATGAATTGTATTTATCAGAAGTATATCCACCTCAATAAATTCCGATTGGTAAACCATATTTAGAATAAACCACACTACCACTAGAACCTTTTTGTAATGATGAACGTTCGATCTCTTGAACAACACCATATTGGTGGTAAAACCTTCTGTGGAATAATTGGTATAAGCCATTATAGTTTTGCATTTGTAAAACTCTGGCATTTGGAATATTGTTTTGTAATGGTCTTGTGGTATCTAGACTTAAATTGTTTTGAACCCATCTAAATCTGGTGGTTTCTTTAACAATTTTATTAGTATCGTTTCTAACACCTGGATAACCAGCAATAAAGCCACGGTCTAAGGTTTTGATATTAAACTTATCAGCTTGATTTCTTCTAGCAGAAGGATAATCAATATCTACAAAAGGTAGGTTGTGGTTTGAAACGTTTGGTTGGATTGGGTTTTTGGCAATTTCTGATGATGCTTTAAGTTCATCAATTGCATCTAGAATGTATTTAGAAATCATTCTAGCACCAATTTCTTCTCTTGAATTACCTCTAATTTTTGAGGTGTCAGTATCAACTAAGAAGCTGATAACTGCAAAGTCTTTATAAATACCAATCCCTTTATTCTTAAAGTTATTAGCATCAACACTGCGATCAACAATGCCCTGGTTACGATCAGATAGTTCTAATAATTCGTCTTTTTTCAACTTACCATCAATGTAATTTTGATAGAAATTAGTTTCTCAATAATCTTTAAACTCACTTGCAGTTTTTTTATCATTAACAAAATCAGTAGCTGCAAAAATTGTTTGCGGTCTACCTAATCTTGAAGTGCGGAAGATATTATTTAAGAAATAATGGCTTTCATTGTTTGGAATAGAATCATAGAAATAACCATGATCTGGTTCTAAATAAGTAACGTATTGAGCTTCTTTATTTGCAGCCGTATTATTTTTTGCATTAAACGTTACATCTGGTGATTTACCAATTGAAAAACCAATTGTTTGTGGATAGTTATCACCCTTAATTGGAGTGATGTAATCACGATCTGATTTAAATGCTTGAGCAACATGAAGGTTAGTTGCTAAAAACACACGGTATATTCCTGGTTTTTTTGGATAAGTTAAATAATCTAATAATCAACCTGTCCCATTGTTTACTTCGTATTGATTAACTCGGGCTTTAGTATTTTTATCTTGATATGAATAACGTGAATAGAATTCTAATGCAAAACTGCGCTTTCATATCTTTTTATAAATATCTTGATCACTATAAACCTTAGCTGTTGTTGGTGGATTTTTAACTTCTGATTTTGGGGGTTGATTATCCATTATTTCAACATCATTACCCTTATCACTTTGAGTTTCTTCTGGCTTTTTAATATCTTCTTCTTTTCTTGTTGGGGTGTTTGTTAATTCTTCTTTCTTAAATCCCTCAAGTTCGATATTAAAATCCTTAGTTAAGGTTGAACCTTCATTGGTAATATAAAATTCCAGAGTGAATGATAATTCACCCCTTGTATCATCTTGAATTAGATTTCTAATCCGATGGTTGATTTGATTATCACTACCAATTGAATGTATATAGTCTTTATTAATTGAAACCTTAAAGTATTTTTCATAATTTAATGATGATACATTAGTAGCTAATACATCAGATAAATCCTGGTTAGCTTGGATTGATAAATCATCCTTTGATAGCTTATGAAATAACTCTAAAGCAGTCATTTTGTTGATTTTTAAAAATTCCAAATTAACGCAAGACGAGCTTACGATTGCAGTTACAGTTAATCCACAAAACAACTTAAAAATACTTCTTAGTTTTTTCAATGTTAATAAAGAATACTTGTTCTTATTATTTTATTATTAAATAAATAAAAAAACAGAGTAAATAGCACTTATTGACAAAAAAAGAACACTTAGTTTTTACACTAAATGTTCTTTTTTACTTTTAATTATTTTTTAAAGTGCTAATGTGTAGTTTGAATGTCTATTTGCTTTCAGGAGCTTCACCGCCACCGTATTTCTTAGACATATCATCACGTCATTTCTTGAAGCCGTCGATTTGGTTTTTCAGTTCATCTCATTTTTCAGCTTTAAGAGCACTGTTAATACCTTCAACGATCTTAGTAAGACTTGTTTTTTCTTCAGGTGGTAAAGCTTCAGCTTCTTTAGAACCAAGGATTTCGTTAATTGTATTAACAATACCTTCACCTTCATAACGCATTTCAATTCGTTGTTTAACGATAGCATCACGTTCTTTGTTCGCTTCAGCGTCACGGATCATTCTTTGGATTTCGTTTTCATCCAATTCTGAAGAGTTAGAAATAGTAATACTATTTTCTTTACCAGTTGTTAAGTCCTTAGCTTTAACGTTTAAGATACCGTTAGCGTCAATGTTGAATGTAATTTCAATTTGTGGCTTACCTTTAGGAGCTGGTTGAATTCCCCCTAGTGAGAAAGTACCTAATGATTTGTTTTCTCTTGCCATTGGACGTTCACCTTGGTAGATTGAAACGTCTACTGATTCTTGGTTATCTTGTGCAGTTGAGAAAATTTGAGATTTAGAAACTGGAATTGTTGTGTTTCTTTTAATAATTGGAGTCGCAACACCACCTAGAGTTTCGATTGCTAATGTTAAAGGAGTAACGTCTAATAATAAGATGTCTTTAACGTCCCCTCTTAACACCCCACCTTGTACAGCAGCACCTAGAGCAACTACTTCGTCTGGGTTAATTGTACGGTTAGGAGATTTACCAGGAATCATTGATTCAACTAGTTTTTGAACAGCTGGCATTCTTGTAGAACCACCAACTAATAGAATTTCATCGATTTGGCTTGGTTCAACTTTTGCTTCTTTTAATACGTCAGCAATTGGGTTTCTTGTTCTTTCAAGTAAATCTTTTGTAAATTCTTCGAATTTAGATCTTGATAAAGTTAATTCAGCGTTTACTGGACCTTCTGGAGTAACTGCGATGAATGGTAATGAGATTAATGCTTCTAATTGAGCTGATAATTCAATCTTAGCTCTTTCAGCAGCTTCTTTTAATCTTTGCATAGCCATCTTATCAGACTTAAGGTCTAATGATGGGTGATCTTTTTTGATTTCTTCAATAATTCAGTCAATGATCTTGTTATCTCAGTCATCACCACCAAGTCTGTTGTCCCCAGCAGTAGCCATAACTTCGAATGTACCATCAGCGATATCTAGTAATGAAACGTCGAATGTACCACCCCCAAGGTCATACACAAGAACCTTCATTTCACGGTTACCTTTATCAATACCGTAAGCTAAAGCAGCAGCTGTAGGTTCGTTAATAATTCTTTCTACGTTTAAACCAGCAATTTTACCAGCTGTTTTTGTAGCTTGACGTTCTGCGTCGTTGAAGTAAGCAGGAACTGTAATTACAGCTCTTGTAATTTTTTGACCAGTTTTCTTTTCAGCGAAATCTTTAAGGTAACTTAAAATACTAGCAGAAACTTCTTCAGGAGTTAATTCTTTTTCAACACCTTTGTCGTTAATTTTTACTTTTTTGCTAGTTCCCATTAAACGTTTAATAGAAACGATTGTGTTTGGGTTAGTTAACATTTGACGCTTAGCAGCATCACCTACAATAATTTCACCGTTTTTGTATGAAACTACTGATGGAGTTGTTCTTTTACCTTCTGGGTTTTCAATAACTGTTTTTTGTGTTCCTTCCATTACAGATACACATGAGTTAGTTGTCCCAAGGTCAATCCCAATAATTAATCCGTTATCAGACATTTTATTATTAATCCTTTCGATTAGTATGCGATTCCAATTTGGTTTTTGATTGTATGTATAAGATTATAATAAAAAATTAGCACTTTATCAATATGATTGCTAATTTATTTTATTTTTTCACTTGTTTTTTAATAAAAAATTGTTTCAATTATATAATAATTGACATTAAGAAATGGCTAATACAAAAATTGATCGTTCTAAGTTAAATATTAAAAGAATTAGCATCACAATTGTGGGTGTTGTTGTGTTGTTGATCGCCGTATTGACTGTCATTTTCTTGAAAAACACCAACTTTGCTAAGATTTTCAAAATTCTTGAAAGTCCAACTAATAAAATTCAATTATTGTTCGTCGCATTAATCTTTACTTGCATGGTTTATGGGTTCTTGTGACAATTCTTAACATTATTTATTATTGCTAGAAACTACAAAATCAAAGCTAAATGGTATGAATGAATTATTTATGCCTTAGTTAGCACATTAATAAATAACGTCACTCCCTTTGCGACAGGTGCTGAACCATATAAGGTTTATTGACTTGTTAAAAATAAAGTTAAATTAAGTGACGCCATTACTATTGTTGGTGCTACTGCTATTTATTGGTCAATTGTTCAGATCACAGTAACCTGACCTAGCTTTATTTATATATCTACTAAGTACGATTTATTATCACAATCAGAAAACGGATTAATTGCTTATTGATTTACTTTCTGTGGAATGATTGTTGATTTTGGTATCTTTTCATTTTTTGCAACAGCTGTATTTAGTGAAAAGTTTCACTTATTAGTTTTTAAAGTTGTTAATAAATTAAGAAAATTATTAAAACTAAAACCCTTGCAAGAAACTGATCGTTTAGATTATGTAAATCAAAAACAGATGTTTATTAAAGAATTTAAACGAGTTGGTATTGTTATCTTTATGTTTTTATTTACAGCTAGTTTAGTGTTGTTTCAATATTCTTCAATTTACATGTCATTAAAGATTTTGAACTCTGAATTAGCTAATGCTTATCATTTTGTTGAAGTATTTAACTTTACTAATATTTCAGTTACAGCAAATAACTTTATTCCAATCCCAGGAGCTGAGGGGACAATCCAATTTACATTAGAACTTTATTTCAAATCATTAATTGATAAAAACTCATTAACACCAGAACTAGTTAAATACTTTAATAGTAAAACGATGCAAAACGATATTAATGACACAATCTTTTTATGAAGATTTATCTTGTTCTACTTACCAACAATGATTGGAATAATTCCTGGAATTGCTGAAATCGTTCAATACATTAAATCAATAAGAACTCCAACAATTCCTCCAACAAACTCAGTAGAAAATAATTCATTAAATACTGCAGTTAATAATCAATAAAAATTTACTTAGAAAATGATTTCTTTGCGAAGTCATTTTTTTATTTTATTTGTTTAAAAAAAATCAAAAATTAACGGTAAAAATGATATTTTTTAAATATTGGTTTTTTTATTTTAGTTATGAAAATTATTGTGTAATTTAATGTTCTAAACTAATAGATAAATTTAATTTTTTAACTGATAAAAAAGTAAAAATATTAATTACTTAAATCAGTTAAAAAGATCTGAAAATTTTAAACTTTTAAGAGAACAAAATTTAAGTAAAGATTAGTAAATATTATTTATTAATTCTATGAAGAAACTGTTTGGTTAGCTTCTTGAACTTCTTGTAATGCTAATTCGAATTCTTTGCTTAATTTATTGCGTTTTAACATCTCAACATAAGCTAATAATTCTGATTTAAAACTAGTTTTTTTAACTTCTGCTTTGATTCTTAATTTAGCAATTTCTGATTTTTCAATTGATCCGTATTTTTTAATCATTTTTTTATCTTCAATAACAATTGGAAGAAACATGATTAATAAATAAAGCACCAACACAATCACTAACATAATGCGTGATATATAAACTTTTTCAGTTTCTTTACTATAAGGAATTTTGTATAGCAATATCAGATCGCCAATTGGTTGTAAGAATGTTAAAGCTACTGCGACAATCATCACAACAACAGCACAAATTGCGCTTGGAATAAAATACTTAAATTTATCTACTTTTACCGTGTTTTTCTTACGATTTATTAATCCACCAATGATTGCTATTACGATATAACTAAAAGCAATTACCGATGTCCAATTTCCCATTAAATCTGAGAAACTATAAATCTTACCAACACCTGTTCCATATTTTGAATCTAAATAGTTACTATCAATATAACCTAGCCCACCTATCAATGAAGCAATGATGATAACTGGAATTGCAATTACTAAATTATATTTAAGTCCAACGATTGCTTTATCTTCACGAATTTGGTTAATAAACTTCATACTAAAAGGTAATTCGTTTAATTTAACTAAATCTTCCATGAAACGATTAGCCCATAAACTTAAACCATTAACAATTCCTAAAACTCCAATTCCAATCGCAATCTGGAATGCAGCATAAACTGGGATTAAATTGTGATCTTTTAAGAATTTTTCTAAACCTGATGGTGAACCATCTGTTGAACCTAATGACATTGCTACAGCCATAATTAAATAAACAACTGTAACAAATGACAATCCAACTAAAATTGCTAATGGAGTTTTTTTAGGTTGCTTCATTTCAGATTGAATGCCAGCTGCGTAATAAAAACCGTCATAAGCAAAATAAATAGCTCCAATTGAAATGAACATTCCAAAACCAGGTGATAGGTTGGTAAAACTGAATTTTTTAGCAATATCAATATCTTCTGGAAGTTTAAACTCAAAATTATTAATATTTGGATTTGTTGGTTTTGATCCGTTGTTATAAAAAACAACAAAACCAATAATGATTGCAAATACTAAAGGAATAAATTTAACAAAAGAAATAATTAAATTTTGAATGTTGCCAATTCTTACACTCACACCAGCAATCACAATGAAATAAACTGAAATAACCAATGATAAAACCATCATGATCATTCAATCAACTTGCGTGCCTAAACCGTTATATCCTTCATAAAAAGAACTCACACCATCTTGGATTGATAAGATTGAATATAATGGCATGAAGAAGTAAGTTAATGGCACATAAATATATGCCATGAAATTCTTACAGGATTTATAAACATATCGACCATTGAATGTTTGACATCATCCAATAATTGATAAATTATCATTTCGACCACTTGAGATTTCAATTAAAGCTAACGCCATTGCGATCACAGAAAAAGCAGCAAAAATTCAACAAAATATCGCAAAAATCATTGAATTTTGTGAATTTTCTAAAACTGATTGTGCTCTGAAAAAGATCCCTGCTCCAATCGATGAACCGATTGCAATGGTTACTCCTGAAAAGAAGCTAATTTTTTTAGATTTAGTGGCATTTGCTAATGAATTATTTTGCTGATTACTGATTGAATTTGACATAATTTATTTTGCAAAAAAACAGTTGAATTATTAATTAAAAAATAATCTAAACTTTAATAAAAATAAGTAAAAAATAAGTTAAAACTTCTCAATAAAATTTAATTGTTTTATTCGTTGAAGATTAGTTTTATATAAATAAAACTAATAATTCATTGCATTAAATTTTATTAATGATGAATTTATTACTTACTAATCCTTGAATTTATTTGTTCAGATAAGCTAATTGCGTAATCGCCGCAAACCAATGAAAGGTTGTTGCCAGATCACATAATCCCTTTAATCTTGAATTCTTTTTTAATTTGATCTGGATTGATTTTATTTTTATCAACCACACTTATCTTAATCATATTAAGTGTAGCTTCAGAACTTTGTAGGTTGTCTCATGAACCTAAGGCGCGAACAAAATTATCAAGATTAAAAGGAAGCTTATTTGATATCTTTAATTCTTGATTAACTTGACTTGACATCCGCTTGGCTTTTTTATTAGCCACTATTCTAATAATTCCGAGCGTAATAATATTTAAAAAAACTCAAGTTGCTTTGTTCATTAACTGTTTTAAATCGATCTTAAGCTAATATTTTTTAATAAAAATATTAAGTTAAATATTAACTTCAATTTTTTTAAATTATATCAATTTTAAGCTGATATAGCTTAATAAATGAAAGTTTTTTGTAATCTTTCAATAAAACTAGCTAAATCATTAGCAAAAACAAATTGTGATTTAGATTTAATTGCATCAACTTCAATGCAGGTAGAACTTAGCCCTTTTTTAATTACAGCACCATCGCAAATAATTCTTGGACAAGCTTCACCAGCACAGTAGTTTTCTTTAATTTCAATTCTGATCTTCGTATCAATTGGCAAAATAATTGGTGATTGGATTGTTACAAAACTTGAGTGCAACAATGGGTTCATCTCAACAATTTCAATAGCATTTAATCCAGGGAATAAGATTGCACCATGAGCTGATTTAGTAATCCCTGTTGATCCTGTTCTTGTTGATATCAACAAGCCAGTTCCTCTGAATTTTTCATAAAACAGATCATTGAAATAAATATCATACCCATAAGCAGTCGTTGAATTAATGTTGAATTCATTGATTGCATAAAAGGTTTGATCTTCAACTTTTAACTTAATGAAATCTAAATTGTTGTAAGGTAATTTATCCAAACAATCAACAATCTGATCAATATTTTCTTCATTAAATGAAGTATAAAAACCTAAAGTGCCGCCATTGATCCCGATGATTTTTAAACCTTCACGATCATGTTGCACTGCTTGCTTAATAAAAGTTCCATCACCACCATTAATAAATAAATAATCAGCTTGTTTTGGATCACTTACTTCTTGTAATGATTGATTTAAAACCTTCTTAATTCTTGGTTCTAATTCAATTGCCTTAGCAGCAGGAGATGAAATTAAATGGTATTTTTTATTCATGTTTTTTGTCATTTAATGAACTTTGTTCATCAAATCAATATTCATCACTATAATATGCTTTAACATCAGCAATATCTCTTAAAAAGACCCTAATATCAGTTGAGTTATACCCAATCATTAAACGCTTGGGATTGCCTGATTTATCATATTGTAAAATGATTGGTCTTTTTAGAATGCTTGGATGTTGATGAACTAAATTAATTAGTTCACTAATGGTTAGTTCGTCGATATTTACTTTGTTATTTTGTAAATATTTTGAACGGGTCGAGATAATATCAAATACACCTTTTTCGGTTAAACTTAAAATATCTTTAAAATATTTTTCATCAATCGGGCTCTTATAGAAATTTACTTCTTTATGAGCTAATTTGTTTTCTCTAAAAAATCGTCTTACTCTTGTACACCCAATACAAGAAGCTGTTATGAATAAAACAATGTTGTCGATTTGATTATTTGTAATATCTGCCATTTCTACTACTATAGTTATTCACTCTGTTAAATCCAGAATAAATTATTAATATATATGGTTATAATATAACTTATTATTATATTTGTAATAATGAATAAGATAATCTCAGGAATTCAATCAACCGGTTTTTTACATTTAGGTAACTATCTAGGATCAATTTCACAAAATCTTAGCTTGCAAGATAAGTATCAACTTAATTTATTTGTAGCTAACTTACATACAATTACAGTTGATTTTGATCCCAAAACAGCTCAACAAAACATTATTGATTTAGTTAAGATTTATTTAGCAGCTGGACTAGATATTGAAAAAAATAATATTTTTTTACAATCTGAAATCAACGAACACCCTGCATTAGGACATGTGTTGTTATGTCATACCACTATGGGTGAATTAGAACGAATGACACAATATAAAGATAAAAAACAAAAGTTCGTTCAACATAACCAAACAGTTAAAATCCCGACAGGGTTATTAACTTATCCAACATTAATGGCGGCTGATATTTTAATTTATAATGCTGATTATGTTTGTGTTGGTGCTGATCAAAAACAACACATTGAATTAACCAGAAACATCGCCATTAGAATGAATAATAAGTATGGTGAATTGTTTAAGATCCCTGAACCTATTATTGCATCGGTTGGTGCTAGAATTATGGATTTAAATGATCCAAGTAAGAAGATGTCAAAATCTTCTTTATCTAAAAAAGGTGTAATTAGTCTTGATGATAGTAAAGAAGAAGTTTTAGCAAAAATCAAATCAGCTAAAACTGATGCTTTAAATAAGATTAATTATGATTATTCAACTCAACCAGAAGTAAGTAATTTGGTTGGTATTTATTACGCATCAATTAACGATCACCTTAATCAAGAATTAAGACAAAAGTTATTCAACAAGGTGACAAAAATTAGTGTAGAGGATATAATAAATAAATTTAACAATAAATCTTATAAAGATTTTAAAGAAGAACTATTCGAAGTTGTCTGAAACATTTTAGCAATTATTCAAGCTAATAAAGCAAAAATTAGTGATGAGTATGTAAGACAAGTGCTAGATATGGGTAAGAAAAATCTATTGCCAATTGCTAAACAGACTTTATTGAATGTTTATAAAAAATTGGGAATGGTAGTGTAATGGTTAATTACAAAAAATTATTAATTATCTCAGATCTTGATGGCACCTTATTAAATAGTGAAGGTAAATTAAGTTCACAAACAATTCGGGTTGTTGATAAGATCAATAAACTTGGTCATCATTTTTGTATTGCAACAGGAAGACCTTCACGTGCTTCGATTGATATTTACAATCAATTAAAACTAAAAACTGTAATGGCTAACTTAAATGGTTCATTTATTTGAAACCCATCAGATAAGGGTTTTAAAGAAATCAATTTAAGTTTTTCTAAACATTTAGTTACCAACTTATTAAGCAATAGCTCAATCATTAAACTAGTTGATAATATCATTGTTGAAAACGACGAAGGAACTTACATTATGAAAAAACCATCAAGTTCTAATGAACATGATGAGTTTTTAGATTGTTTCCATATTGATGGTAAGGATAATTGTTCTTTTGGTAAGGACAAATTAATGAATTTAAAAAATGATCCTAATACGATCTTATTGCAAATTAAAGATCCTAAGAAAATTGATGAAGTTGTTTTCCAACTAAAAGAACGATTTAGCACTTTCATCGTAAGAAGATGATCATTGCCAATCTCTGGTGATATTATTGAAGTTAATACTGTGTATGCTAACAAAGGTAATGCATTAGATTATCTAAGTAGTTATTATGGTGTTCCTAAAGAATTAATTGTGGCATTTGGTGATGGTGAAAATGATATTGAAATGTTACAAAAAGCTAGATTTGGTTACGCAATGAAAAATGGAATTTCAAGCGCTAAATTATTAGCTAGATACATCACTAAAATGGATAACAATAACCACGGTGTAGCATTTGAACTTTATCACAAAATTGTTAAGAAAGCATTACAAAATAAATCAAAAATATGCGGTAAAAACACATAAAAACAACTAATTTAAATTTTTAATAACAGATTGGAGTTTAGTTAAATTCCAATCTGTTTTTTATTTGTTTTTGATGATAATAACATTAAAAAACTCAAGCAATTTTTGCTTGAGTTTTGTTTTTTAATTCAATTATTTTATTTGGAATTATTAATCAATTAAACTGATTGTTTGATCGATAATTTCACTAAATTGATTGCTTCTTTTTGATGAAGCGATGTATGTTGAAATTTGCTTTAATTTTTCATTAGCTTTTTTCATAGCAAACTTGTATTTAGCAATTTCAAACATCGGATAGTCATTTAATGAATCACCAACAACAGCTGTGTGTTCTAGATCAATATTTTCTAATTTGCAAATATATTCAAGAGCGTGTGCTTTATTCACGTTTTTAGCTGTTACTTCGCTGAATGTTGAATAAATATTAGCTAATTCTAATTCATTACCATAATGATCATATAAGTATTGTTTTAATTTAGATAATGCTTTTTTAGAAAACGCTAATAAATTAATCTTATGGTATTCGTTATCAACAAAAAGATCAGAGCAAAAGCTGTGTTTTTTATTAAATAAGTTAATTGTTGTGCCTATGATTGTATTATTGCTAATCACAATGTTTTTTTCATTGTTGCAATTAGCTAAATATCCTTGAAAACAAATCTTATTCTTTAAACAGTATTCAAAAATCACCCTAGCATTTTTAGAAGGGATATTTAATTCATAAAGTTTTTGGTATTCTTCGTTTTTAACAGAATAAACAACAGAACCATTCGAAGAACAAAGATAATTAACATCAACTCCTGAATTATTCAAAGTTTTAATAATTCTTTGAGCACTGCGTGAAAATCTGCCAGTAATAATTGCAATTACTAATTCTGGTGATTTTTGACGTAATTTTAATAAAGCATTAATAACTTTGGTAGTTACTTTTTTTCTTCTTGATAGCAAAGTTCCATCAAGATCAATACCAATTAGTTTTAATTGGTTTTTGTTTTCAATATCCATAAATATTTAACTACCTAGTTATCTTAAAAAGGAAGGATTTTAAATTTCTTATCTTTTTTAGCTAAGAATGTATTAATAATCAGTTTGGCAATAATAAAGATTAAACCAATAATTAAAATGTAGATTAAAAAGATAATCATATTTCTTTTATTAGTTCTGCTCTTGATTTGCGACATATCAAGATCATTAATTGGCATTCTGCCATAGAAAGTTTCAATTTCTCTAGCGCGAATTGAGCTTGTAATCAATAAATAAATTTGAATGATTAAAGTTCCAATTCCAACCCCACCTGTGGTGATGATTGTATATAATGGTCAGTAATCTAATGTAACTTTATCTTCTTTAAGAACTGATAATTGACCAAATTCTTTAACTTTTTGTGGATCAACACTAGTATTTCATCCCCAAGCCACAACTAGTGCAACTAGTGAAACTAAACCAACAGCAATATAAATTCCTGCTGCTAATCAATTGATATTAATCGGAACTAATTTCAAACTTTTATACGATCGCAAGATATTGACCGCAATCTGATGCCGATTAAAGGCCTCTGGATTTTTCAAACCGCTTTTTATATTGACATAATTACTAATCGTCTTATATCCGATAATTAACGTAATCAATCCTAATGGAATTGTTGCTCACATTATGTGTCATGATTGGTTCTTATCATAAATATTTAGAGCAATTAATAACATTGCAATCCCAAATAACAGAATAACAATAATCCCAAAAATTAAATCAATTGTGCTAAAGAACAACTCTTTTTTATAAAAAGTTGGCATTTTGGTTTCTTTAGTTTCAACTAATTCAGGTTGGATCTCTTCTTGATTAATGGTAACGACATTAGAACTGTTATAAAAACTGTTGCTAATCTGATTTAACATCACTGCTTTTGATCTAGCAAACTCAGCGTATTTGTCGTTATCTGATTCGATTCCTAAATCTAATGTTTGTGTTTTGTCATTCATGGGATTTATGATTTTAGTTTATATATTTTAAATAATTAATTTTAATATTCAGGATCAAAATCAATATCAAAAGTGCTGTTAAAATCTAAATCACTTAAAGAATCACTACTATCTAATGCTGGTAATCTTAATGTTTGAGCTCCATATAATGAGTCAATTTCATCAAAACTATTAGTTAATTCAAAATCATTAATTCTGAAGTTTTCATCCAGATAAGTATTACGGTTTGAATAAATTAAATCATTTGAATTAAAGATGTCGTTATCAATACTTTCTAAATCGTCAAAGAAATCTCTTGGTTGGTGATTTGCGAAGTATTCATACTTAGAACGGCTATCAATTAACGGATCATATTGTCTAAAGTTGCCATAATTGTTGTTATGGTTAGAACTTAATTGACTTCTGTATAGTTCTTCGTAATTGCGCTTAACGTTTGGAACATCAAAACGGTTATCAAATACTGGACGATTTACTTCATTGTAGTTGTTACGTTTTTGTTTGTTGTTTGCCAATTCATTAACTCTGTTGTAATCAGATTTAATCTTTCTGATTTGTTGTGAGTAAATTGTTTTTAGATCATTAATCTTCTTGTTGTAGAAGCTAATTGCTCTAGCTTTATTAGAATGTTCAGCACGTAATTCGTTGATGTTTTCTTGTGCGTATGAATATTCTTCACGACTTAATTTGTTGTATCTTAAATCTTGTTGTAATCTAGAAATTTGGTTGCTAATTAAAGGTAAATCTTTTTGTAATAAACTGATTTCGTTCTTTAATGTAGATAAGATGTAGTTGTAGTTCTTAGTAGCTTCTTTTTCAGAATTTTTAAGCACTAATTTAACTTCAGCAACACTTTGTTTAATCTTGTCTTGGTATTCTTCTGACTTAAATAAGTTCTTAGATGTTAATTTAACATCTTCACAATTAATAATACGGTCTAATAAATCGTATAAATCGTAGTTATTTTCATTAATTAATGATAATGAACTATCAAAGTCAAATTCGCTTGTTGAAGCTGTGAATTCGTTAACAAGTTTTTGCTTACGAGTAACTTTTGGTTTAGAAGGATAAATTTCTTCAGTGATTTCAGAAGTTATTGCAATTTGGTTAGCTTTAACTTCATCTCTAATTTCATTCATTTCTGAACGAAGTTCTTCTCTGATGTTATTGAATGATTCTAATTGACGTTGTGATAATTCTTCAAACTTAGCAAAGTATTGTTTGAATAATTCTTCTGAACGTTTTTCTAAGAATTGTTTCAATTCTGTAATGTCCTTCTTGTATTCTTCGTTAGTTAATGCAATTTGACTAGTTGGTTGTTGAACTGGGGTTTCAACTTGTTGTGAAACTTTAACTTCAGGAGCTTTAACTTCTGGTTTAGCTTTAATTTCAACTTTAACTTCTTCAACAACTTTAGTTCTTGGTTGTGCATCAGATTTAACGATTAAATCATCAAATTCATTACCATCATCAAGTTGAATGAAGTCAGAGTTATCAGTTCTTAAAACAACTTCTTCTTGAGCATCAGCTAATGGTTTAATTACATCTTCAACTTCTTCAATTTCATCAATTGAATGGATCTTAGTTGATGGTTCAAAATCAGATTTTAATTCTTGGATTGCTCCATCAATTAATTCATCTAATGAATCTTTTGTTTCAGGTAGTTTTGAATCCTTAGTTAATTCTAATTCTTCTCTAATTTTGTTAAAGATGTCTTCTTGTTGGATTGGTTCTAGAATTGCTTCTTCTTGTTTAGCTGGCGCTTTAACTTCTGGTAGGCTAGCAAACTTAAAGTTTAATTCTTCTAATGGTTTTTCAGAATCAAATGAAGGTGTGTAACTGTCTAGAATTGAAGGCGCTTTTTCAACCTTAGGTTGAGTTTTAGCTTCAAGTCTTAATTGAGCTCTTGGTTCAACTGTTTGTTGTTCAATTGGCTTGATAACATCAGTTTTTTCTTCTTTAACTTCTTCAACTCTAACAATTTCTTGTTGTTGCATTGGTTGAATCACATCTTCATGTTTAACTAATTCAACAACATCTTGTTTTGCTTCAAGTTTTGGCTGAACTTCAACGATAGCATTTAGATCTAGTTTTTGTAAGTAACTTAATTCTTTGTCCTTGAAAGCTTCTTCTTTGCGTTCAAATCCAGATAAAACATAGATATCAGTCTTCTTATTAACTGATGCTTTATCTAAATTAATTACATCTAAATCATTAATGTTTTTGAAGTTATCAATTTCTTCTTTTTCAGCTTTGAATTTGTTAAATTCTTCTCTTAATTTAGTTAAGTCTAAATCAGATTTTTCTGATTTATAAACAGCAATTAAGTTTTCAACTTCTCTAGCTGGGTTTAATAATTGAACTGTATCTTGAATTGGTTGTTCAAGTTTTTCAACAACGATTTCTTGATCAACTCTGTCTTCTGCTTTTTTAACTTCTTTGTGAGTTTCTTCTTTTTGTTTAGCAGTTTCTAGAAGTTTTTGTTGAGTTTGAGCTAATTGTCTTTCTAACTCTAAAATACGTTGTTTTTGTAATTCTTCTTCGATTAATTTATCTGATTTAGAGATAGAAGCTTTGTCTGAAATGAAGTTTTGTTTATCATCAAAGTATCCAGTTCATACTCAAACTTTCTTATCGTTGTAATAACCATAAGCTTCATTACCAATAAATTTGTTAAAGAATGGTTCTGGTTGTTTTTCTTCGATTTGTTTAACTTCTTGTTTAACAATTTCAGCTTTCTTAGTAACTTCTTTTTTATTAATTTCTTCAATTAATAAATCAACTTTATCAGTTTTTGTTTCTTTGTCTGAAATGAAGTTTTGATTTTCATCAAAGTATCCAGCTCATACTCAAACATTGTTTTTGTTATAGAAACCATAAGCTTCATTACCAATAAATTTGTTAAAGAATGGCTCTTCAATAGTTTGAGGTTGTTCTTCAACTTTGATAATTTCATCAGTTTTTTCAACAAGAGCTTTAGTTTCAGGTTGTGGTTGAACTTTTGGTTCAATAAATTCTTGTGGAATTACTTCTAATGCTGTTGATGGTTTATTTTCTTCATAAACTGGACTAACAGCTTTGAATGGTTCATCTAAAACATTAACATGAACACCTAAAACTGGTTTAGATACTTCATCAATTTTTACAGCTGGTTTTAGAATGTTGTTAATGTCAAATTCACTTGTTTCGTTAATTACTGGATTAATGTTAATAACTTTTTCTTTGATCGCTAAATCATCATTTACATTAACATTAATTTTTTGTTGTTCATCAAAGTAAGTTTGATTTTGTTTTAAAACTGCTAAATCATCATTTTTTACGAAGTTTTCAGCAACTTTAACGTTTAAATCAGGAACAATATTTTGTTCTACAACTGGTTGAACAATTTCTTGTGCAATTGGTTGAACGATTTGATCATTAATAGGTTGAACAACTTCAACTTTTTTAAATAAATCAAATTTAGATTCACTACCAATTTCACTTGAAACATTGATTTGAATTGGTTGATCTTGAGTTTCAGCTGAAACTACATCAACTTTAGTTGAAACTTCTTCAGTTAAATGAGTTATCTTATCAAACTTAGCAACTGGTTCAACTTGTGGTTGGATCACTTCTTGTTGAACAACTTGAGGTTGGATAACTTGTGGTTGAATTACTTCAGCTTGAATTACTTGAGGTTGAACAACTTGTGGTTGAACATTAACAACTGGAGTTTCTAATTGTGATTTATCAAAGCTAATGTTATTGCTAATTTGAATTTGTTCATTAATTTTTGGTTCATCAAATTCAATAGCTTGAACTTTTTTATTAGCTTCAAAGATGTTTTTAGCTGATTCTGGAACAAATCCATTAGTATCAACATTGATTTGATCATCAGTTGATTCAAATTCTGCTACTTCTGGATTTCAAGGAACTAATTCGTTAGATTTTGGAGCTTCTTCTAAGTAGTTAGGTAATGTTGCTTGAGGCTTAATATCAACTTGAATTGCATCGTTATTTAATAATACTTCATCAGCTTGAACTTTGATTGGTGTATTAATATCAACTTTTGGTAAATCAAAACTTTCTTCCTTGAATGAAGGAACGATTTTAATTTCATCAGTTTTGATTGTTGGTAATGTTGCTTGTTCTGCTACTTTTGTAGGTTCTAATAAAGCAGAAATTCTTGCAGCACCAGTTTCAGATCCATCTTCTAATTCTGAAGGCTTAACATCTTGAACAATTTCTTCAACAATTGCTTCTAAATCAGTAACTACTAATGAAGCTTTTGGAAGTTCTTCAGATACTTCTGTTGGTTTTGTTTCAAAAATATTTTGTGATTGTTCTGGTTGTTTTTGTAATTCAGATTTATGAACTAAATTACCGTCAAAATCAAAGAAGTTACCTTCTTGATCGAAGTGTCCAGTTCAAATTCATTCACCAGTTTCATCAAAGTAACCAAAATCAATGTTACCAATAAATGATTCTGGATTGAATGTAGTTTGAGTTTGTTGAGTGATTACATCAGTTTTAACTGTTTGAACTGTTTGTGTTGCTAATGCGATTGTGTCATCAACAATTGGTTTTTCGCTAACAACTGGTTGAACAATTTCTTCTTGTGTTTGTTGTTCTTCAACTTTTGGTTCAACAGTTTCTGTAGCTTTGGTTTCTTCTTGTTCAGTAACAAGACGAACATCATCAGTTGCAGTTGTTTGAACAGCAACTTCTTCAGCAACAACTTGTTGGTCTTCGACAACTGTTTTGTCTTCTTCAACTGGTTGTTCAACTTGAGTTTCAACAGTTGTTTTGTCTTCTTCAACAGCTTCTGGTTGTTGTTCTGGCTGAGCTTCAATTGCTTGTTGTTCTTCAGCAACTGTTTTCTCTTCTTCAACTGGTTGTTCAGTTTGTTCAACTTGAGCTTCAACTGTTGTTTTGTCTTCTTCAACAACTTCTGGTTGTTGTTCTGATCCAACTTCAACAACTTGTTGTTCTTCAACAACTGTTTTGTCTTCTTCAGCTGGTTGTTCAACTTGAGTTTCAACAGTTGTTTTGTCTTCTTCAACAACTTCTGGTTGTTGTTCTGGTTGAGCTTCAATTGCTTGTTGTTCTTCAACAGTTGTTTTGTCTTCTTCAACAACTTCTGGTTGAGCATCTTGCTCTTGTGCTGAAACTCGTTCTTCAGAAGCAACTGGTTGTTCTTGATCTGATAAACCTTTTTCTAGTGATTCAAGGTCACCATCTTGTGGGATGAATTCATTATTTTCATCAAAGAATCCAGTTCAAATTCATTGTTGATTTTCGTCGTAGTATCCATAACCTTCGACACCAACATATTGTTCTCAAACAGGTCTTCCGCCTTCGCTTTGATATGGAATAAATTGTTGATTTTCATCAAAGTGTCCATCTCAAATTCAGTTATTATTTTCGTCGTAGTGACCATAACCTTCAACACCGATGTATTGTTCTCAGTTAAATTCAGTTTGAGCAATAGCATTTTGTTCAGAAGCAACTGGTTGTTCTTCTTGTGCTTGAGCTTCTTCTGGTTGAGTTGGTTGTTCAGATTCAACTTCTTGTTCAGATTGAGCTTGAACTTCTTCTGGTTGTGAAACTTCTTGTTGTTCTTCTTCAACAATTTCATCAGCTTGTTGTTCTGCTTCAGCTTCAACTTCTTCAGCTTGTTCTTGTTCAAGTTCAACTTCTTGTTGTTCTTCTTGAACTTCTTCAACAATTTCTTCTGGTTGTTCTTCTACAACTTCTTGTTCAACTTCTTCTTGTGCAGCTTGTTCTTCAACTTGTTCTACATCATCGTTAAGGATGAAGTTGTTTTCTTCGTCAAAGTAACCAGCTCAAACTCATTCACCAGCTTCGTCGTAGTATCCGTATCCTTCAACACCGACATATTGTTCTCATGAGCCAGCTTCTTGTTCTTCATAAAGAACGAATTGGTTATTGTCATCAAAGTAACCTGCTCAAACTCATTCTTCATTTTCATCGTAGTATCCATAACCTTCAACTCCGATGTAATCTTCTCAATTGATCGCTTCAACTTGAGCTTCTTCTTGAACTTCTTCAACAGCTTCTTGTTGTTCTGCTTGTAATTCTTCTTCTGGTTGAACTTCTTCTTCAACAATTTCTTGTTCTTCTTGTTGTTCAACTTCTTCTGGTTGAGCTGAAACTTCTTCAACAACTTCTTCTACTTGTTCTTGTTCAACTTCTTCTGGTTGTTCTTGTTCAACAGCAGCTTCTTGTTCAACTTGTGGCTCTTGTTGTTCAGAAATAGTTTCTTCTTGTTCTGCTTCTACTTGGATTTCTTCTTCTTGAGGTTGTTCTTCGTATTGTTCTTCTTCTACAACCTCTGCTTCATTAGGAATGAATTCGTTATTATCATCAAAATAACCAGCCCAAACTCATTCTTCGTTTTCATCGTAGTATCCATAACCTTCAACCCCGATGAATTGTTCTCAATATTCACCTTCTTCTTCTGGTTGTTCTACTTCTTCTTGTTCTACGAAATAATTAGCAAAGAAATCAAAAGGATTACCTTCTGCATCATAAAGGTTAGCTGCATCTAATTCGTAGTTTTCATAAGGCTCAATGAAGATCTCATTTTCTGGATCGTATGCAATGTAGTAAGCATTATTATCAGCATCAAAAGCTACTTGAATTGAACCATCTTCTGGCAATTGTCCACTTTCATATGCTAATGCTGCAGGAACTACATCTTCAGCGCCATCATAAAGATTTCCGAAGATGGCTTCTGATTCTTCTTCGTTAATCTCTTCTTCTTCTACAAAGGCCTTTGCTGCTTTTTTATTTTTCTTATTGTCTTTTTTAGCCACTTTATATTCCTAACTGTGTAAGCAAAACATTTTATATTATTATAATTTACTTTAAAAAATCCATATTCTTAATTTTCACCATTAAATTAACCTTTAAATATGTATTTAAAGGCGTTTGATTTGAAAAATGGGTTTGATCTTGTATTCATTATCGATATAACTATTAAAAAAGTATAGGATTAACCCAATTACAAGCAGAGCTATTAATATATAAGAAATCACTGTATTAGAACGAATAAAACTTAATTGGATATTATTTTTAATGAATCCTGTGAAGAAATTACCAGATGTAATTGAGATTGAAGCTGTGGTTTGATAAACCCCTAAAGGGGTAATTTTATTGGTTTTAAAGCCGTAGGATAAGGCGTGAGCAATCAATAAGTTATATAAAACCCCGTATCCAAAACCAGATAATCCTTGGATCGCTAAATAAACATACCCCTTAGCATTTTGTTCTAATTGGTCTGAATTAAGCAATAAGATCATTGATCCGTTGTATAAGATAAAGAAAATGCCACCTAATAGTGCAACTAATCATTTATCAAAGTATTTGACACCAACTAATCCCATTAAAACTCCACCTAGTAGTTGGGTGACACTAAATATGACAGATAAATACCCTTCATAAGGAGCGCTAACTTCTTTACCTACAAGTTGTTGTAATGTTAGTTGAGCTACTCCATCTGAAATGGCAAATCTAGTGAAGCTAATTAATCCACCAAATAAGATAACTATTACAAATGCATAAATCATCTTAAAAGATTTGTTAATTATTTGTTTTGGATTTTCTTTTTTTAAACCAACAAATGCTGGATTTTCCCGTAAAAATCATCAAAAAATTAAATTGATTAAGATAAAAAATAAACCAACAACCCACAAGTATTTTGTGATGTTTACATCCACTGTTTTTTCTGGTGTAATTGACAGCGAACGAATGAATGATTGCATTGGTGAAGCAATGAAGTCAGCTAGCAATGGTGGAATTGATAGTATTGAAATTGCCAAAAACGGTTTTTCTTTAGCATGTTGTTCATTAAATCATAAAGAAAATGAGCCAATACACGATGCGCCAATACCTACACCGATTACTTGAACTAAATTTGTCTCAAAACTTGGTTTGATAATAACTGGAATAAACGTTATTAATTGCAATAAAATTGCTAATAAAACAACTTTCTTTCTTGACTTGAATTTTATACCTAAATAATCGAATAAAATTCTTGCAAAGATTCCGACAAAACCATACAAACTTAACGGTAAAAACAGCAATTTTGGATCAGCCATTAAGTCATTATGTAGCGATCCACGATAGCTTCTAACAAGGAAGATTGGAATTCAAAAAAGTGTGTAAAAAATGAAGAGTTTTTTATAGCCTTTATTTTCAAACTTTACTTTTCAAAAGAAAATGATGCTAATAACAATACACACTGCTAACAGTGATCCGTTAATAATTAGCGAATTTAAGGTTTTATTCATCATCTTGTAATAATTTTGAGAATGTTTCTTGTGGAATCTGAACAGAACCAATAGCTTTAAGGCGTTTTTTACCTTCTTTTTGTTGTTCTAATAATTTCTTCTTACGAGAAACGTCACCACCATAACATTTTGCTAATACGTTTTTACGCATTGCTTTAATCGTTTCACGTGAAATAATTTTTGAACCAACAGCAGCTTGAATTGGAATTTCAAATAAGTGTCTTGGTATTAAAGTTTTTAGTTTTTCTACGATTTTTTTCGCTTTTTGATAAACAAATTGCGTATGACTAATGAATGATAAAGCATCAACTTTTTGTGCGTTTAATAAGATGTCAACTTTAACTAATGATGACTCACGATAACCAATTAATTCATAGTCTAATGAAGCATAACCTTTGGTTACTGATTTCAATTTATCAAAGAATGAATAAATGATTTCAGCTAACGGAATTTCATATACCAAGATTTTTCTTGAAATATCAACTTCTCTTAATTCTTGGTATTCACCTCTGAAGTTTTGACATAACTCCATAATTGAACCAATAAATTCATCAGGAGTTGAAATCGTTAATTTAACATAAGGTTCTAACATCGCCTTGATCTTATTACGTTCAGGCATTTTAGCAGGGTTATCTACCTTAATAACTTCACCATTAGTTAAATGACATTCATACATTACTGATGGAGCTAATAAAATTAATGGAATATTATATTCTCTAACAATCCGTTCTCTTATTACATCCATATGTAATAAACCTAAAAATCCACAACGAATACCAAAACCTAAGGCATTTGATGTTTCGTATTCATATTCTAATGCTGCATCGGTTAAAACGATTTTTTCCATTGCAACTTTTAGGTTTTGATAATCAGAAGTATCTACTGGATATAATCCAGCATATACCATCGGCATAATCTTGCGATAACCAGGTAAAGGTGTATCACAAGGATTATTTGCATTAGTAATGGTATCACCAACATGAATATCACGGATTGTTTTGATTGAAGCTGCTACATATCCTACTTCACCAGCTTCTAAAAAATCCTTTTTTTGCATGTTTGGATTTTTAATCCCAACTTCTGTAACAATGTATTTAACCTTGTTTGCCATAAACAAGATTTCATCACCAACTTTTAGTTGTCCATCAAAAACACGAATAAAACACACAACTCCTTTGTGTGGATCGTAATAACTATCAAATATCAATGCCTTTAATGGATCGTTGTTTTCTGCTTTTTTAGGAGCTGGAATCTTCTTAATAATGGCTTGAAGAACATCTTCAACATTTAATCCAGTTTTAGCAGAAATCAACGGAGCATCTGAACAATCAATACCGATTGTGGTTTCAATATCTTTTTTAACTTTATCAACATCAGCCGAAGGTAAATCAACTTTGTTGATAACAGGAATGATTTCTAGGTTGTTTTCTAAAGCTAAATAAACATTTGATAAAGTCTGAGCCTGAACCCCTTGGGTGGCATCAACAACTAATAAAGCACCTTCACATGCAGCCAAACTTCTAGATACTTCATAAGTAAAGTCAATATGTCCAGGAGTATCAATTAAATGGAAAGTGTAATCTTGGTTATTTCTTTGGAATTTTAATTGGACAGCATTCAATTTAATCGTAATTCCTCGTTCTCTCTCAAGTTCCATACTATCTAAAAGTTGATCTTTCATCTCTCTTTTAGAAACAGTATCAGTAATCTCGATCAATCTATCTGAAAGTGTAGATTTACCGTGATCAATATGAGCAATTATGCTGAAATTACGTATATTTTTCTTGTCCATGAATTAACTAACTAATTTTATTATTCTATAAGCTGGAATTCAACATTTTTATAAACTTTATATGTGTTATTTTTTATAAACTTTTTTGAATTAAAAAAATTACTAATTATTTAATCAATAAATTAATGCTTAATTTTTTAATGTTTTTGAAGCAAAATTAACTGCAAAAAAAGATTGTTATAGACATTAAAATTTATATTTAAAATTAACTATTACTACTTAAAAAAATGTTATTTTTACCGTGTTTTTTTAATTTTTTTAGAAATAAATAATTAAATAATTTCATTAAAAGATTCTATAAAAAGAATTTATAAATTAGCTTTAATTTCTTTTATTTATTTTGATTTATTAAATGTTTTTTTAAATAAATTAAAAACTAATTATTTTTTTAACAACTATTTATATCTAAGAGTAAATATTTGTTTTTTATTAAAAATTTAAATTTTAATCTTTTTAAATGAATTTATTTTGAAATAAAAACTCAAAAACAGCTAATCTAAATTTCCAAGTTATTTTTCAAATAAACTAATACAAAAATAGATTTAGTTAAATTACTAAATATACTTAGAAACTGGTTAAGAAAAATATTGAATTTAGTATTCAATAAATTTAACAAAATCTTTGTAGTAAAATGTTTAATTTAATTAAAAAAATGAACTATAAAAAATATTAAAATCAGTTATCAACAAAATAAAAAATATGCTATTTTTACCGTATATTTTTAATTTTTATCTAAATCAAAGCGAATAAATTTAATTGTATTTTTAGCTAATTTTTGATCTAAATATTTTAGATAATATTTTTGAGAAATCTTCTTAGCACTAAACCAAATTATGAAATAAGAAGAAGGTAAATAAACAAACAAATTAAAACTAAAAATTAGTCATGCAATTTGTGGATAGTCCTTAATATTTGTTGCTTGCTTATAAACTGAATACACTTGATTTTCATGAGTATTAAAAACAAACGGAATGCTTATTGAATAAATTGTATAAATGAAAGGATAAATGTATCCTGGAATTAAATAATCATGATATTTCTTTAAATTGATATTAGGTTCATATACGAACTTTATAAAACCACAAATAATAAATATTATTGGATTAAAGAAGTGAATGTATAAGTCTTTAAACATCTCGAAAGGAGTATCATTAACTTGATAACCTAATTTCATTGGACTTAATACAAAATTATAGCCAATAAAGGTGAATAAAATATAAACTGTTGTTGCTATTAAGAATTTGTCATTTTTCATAAAGCTATGTTTAGGAAAAAAGACAAAGAATATAGAAAATATAAAAAGCAAAACATTACTTTGGTTAGTAAACTTATCAAGTCTAGTAAAGGCTTGACCTTTTTCCATTAAAGATTTGATGATAGCATAAATTATTAAAGCAAAACCAATGGCGTTAATAATAAGAACATAAAAGAATATTCTTTGAGCCTTGGTTAGCTTATTTTTATATCAATTAATAAATCCTTGTTTGTTATTATTTACTAAACCCATAAATGAAAAATAATATTTCTAGTTAATCAAATGATAACTAAAAATATTATTTTTTTATGGTTTGTTCTTTTTTTAATTGTTATTAGGTAATTTAAAAACAATAAACTTAATTGTTTTCTTCTTTAAGCTAACTGGAGTGTTTTTTAGTATGTATTTAGCTGAAATCTTTTTAGCACCAAATCAAATTAAGAAATAAGTTAATGGGAAGTAGATTGATAACATTAAGATAATAATTGGTCATGCAATCTTTGGATTAGTCTTAGTATTAGTTGCTGATCCATAAACTGAATATGGCATTCCATCTTGGTTATGATAAACAAAAGGGATTGATGCTAAATAAATTGCATAAATGATTGGATAAATCATTCCAGGGATTAAGAAACTGTGAAACTTCTTAATGTTAGGGTTTGGATCTAATACGAACTTAACAAACGCACTGATAATAAACAACACTGGATTAAAGAAATGCACATAGATGTCTTTAAATAAATGGAAGTTAGTTTTAGTAGCATAACCATCACCCATGAAGTTAAGAATAAAGTTATATCCAACAAATGTGAATAAGATATATGTTGTTGTTGCAATTAAAAACTTATCATTCTTAATAAAACTATGTTTTGGCATAAAAACATAGAATGTTGAAAAAATTAATAACAACACATTGCTTTGGTTGGTAAATTTATCAATATTTAAATAAGCTTCACCATTTTTTAATAAGGAATTAATAATCCCATCAACAACTAAAACAAAACCTAATAAGTTAATTCAAAATACGTAGAAAAATAACTTTTGTGATTTTTTAAGTTTATTGTATCAGTCAGTTAAACTAAACTTTTTTGAGCTAGATAAATTCATAACATTCCTATCCTTAAATATATTAAAAGCAAACGTTTATCTTTTATTTGCTTTATTAAAAACATATCAACAACTTCATTTGTTGATATGTTTATTTGATTCATCTAATAAATTAAATTGTTTTTAGTGCTTCTTGTTTTTTAATTACTGATCATGAAATCTTTTTAGCACCATATCATGCTAAAAAGAATGTGATCGGAAAGTAAATAAAGATCATACCAAGTGAGATTGGTCAAGCAACTTTAGGATTGTTTACTACATCTGTTGCAAATCCATAAACTGAATATCCCGCCATTTGTCCATTGATCTTATAAACATAAGGGATGGTTACAGCATACACTAAATAAAGAATTGGATAAATCATTCCAGGTATTAGATAACTATGGAATTTTTTAATTTCTTTTAATGGTTCAAAAAGGTATTTTAAGAATCCGCAAACAATAAATACCAATGGATTAATTAAGTGTAAAACAACACTAGTAATTAGTCTTGGTAGGGTGTTGATTGGATTGGTAAATCCTCTACCTGTGAAGTTAAGAATAAAGTTATATCCAAAGAAGGTAAAGAAGATATAAACAATTGTTGATATTAAAAACTTATCGTTTTTAAGAACGCTGTTTTTTGGAAAGAAAACAAAGAAGATTGAAAAAACAAGCAATAAGATATTACTTTGGTTGGTAAATTTATCAGCCTCAGTAAATCCATTCTTAAAACTATATTGTTTTAATGCTTCAATACCATCCCCATCTTTACCAATAACATTGATAGTTAAACTATCAATGAAACTATAAACAACAAACCCGAAAGCAATTACGTTCATCAAGAACACAAAAAAGAACATTTTTTGAGCTCTTGAAAGATTTTTGTATCAATTTTTGATACAAAAATGTTTTTTATTAGATAAATCCATATTTATAAACCCGATCTATTTATTAAACAACCTATCTTTAGTCCCTTTTCTTACTAAAGCTAGTGCCTAATGAGTTGTATACTCTAACATCATTAACAACAAATCTGTTGTTATCAGATAGTTGTTTGATGGCTTCGTTTTGAACTGTAGCATTATTAGCTGACATTGCAATTACAGTTAATAATTCAGAAGTAGTTAGACCAAGTGATTGTTCTGGTTTATTTAATCAGCCTTCACCACCCAGTTTATTAACATCATCGTAATTAATTTGTTTTACGTATGTTGCAATTCTTCTTAAACTATTCTTAACGAATAAAGTATTGTTTAGTTTGTATTCGTTTTCTTTTTGAGTTCCAATGTATCCAGTGAATTTTTTAAATGCACTTTCTGGAATTTTATTAATCATCTTAGTGATTTCTTCAACTTTTGAAGTGTATGATAATGATTTTTTATTATCGTCTAGTTTGAAGTAATCGTTGTTAGAAACTCTTGTTGTTTCTGTGATTTCACGAGCTAGATTATCTAATTCACGTTCAGATTGAAGTTCATTTACATAAGCAATTAGACTGTCTTTACTACCATAACCATAGAACACACCTTGATCGCCAGAAGTATTGTAGTTAGTAAATAAAGCGTTCTTAGTTTCTTCGTTAATTGGAGCGTTTGAGTTTTTGAACACTAAACCAGCAAAACCAAATTGTGGAGTTTTCGGAGTTTGTTTATTATCTTCTTCTGAAGTTGAAACTTTGTAAGTTAATGAACTGTTATTTCAGTAATTAGCTTCGTCAATTTTCTTAGAATCTTCTTGATTTCAATTCTTCCAGTTAGAAGTTTTACTTCCTAAAATACCATCAGGGTTTTTATCAAATGTAATTAATGGATTTGTTTGTTTGGTAGGATCTAATGGTAATGTTCAAGTTGCAAAACCAACTTCACCTTTTTTGATGTTGCTCTTAGCAATTTCTTTAAAGTTAGCTAAGTTGTTGTCTAATAATCATCTGAATGTGTATAAGAATTTATAGTAATTAAATGTTAAGTCAGATGAAGAATTGTTATCTAAGTCTTGAGCGTCTCAAACTTTATCAATAATTGCATTTAATGATTTAAAGTCGTTATAAACACCTTTTGAAGTTTTATCGCTTAATGAATTAAATGTTGAGAATTTATAAACATTTCTAATGACATCTTCTAAAGTTTTTTGTTGAATGCCAAACGCTTCTTTAACTTTGTGAGATTTAATATCGTAAAAGTCTGAGAATTCTTTAGAACTCTTAATTAATTCAATCTTGAATTGATTGTTAAATCCAGCACCAGTAATATAGCTATTGATTGCCATATTTAGTGCTAAATCAACATCATCTTTTTCAGGAGATTCTAATTTAGAAGCAGTTAAGAAAGTAGCTTGTGAATCATTATCAACTAACTTAGTTTGAATACCTAAACTTTCAACAAAATCAGCTATTTCTTTATTTCTAGCTTCTAATTTAGTTTTCTTATTTTGTTCAATAGTTTCAACAGTTCCTTTGCTTTCTTCTGTGTGTTTTAAACCATTGATATCTAAATAGAATTGTTCTAAACCATTATATGAACCATCAGATGAACGAACATAAGGGAGTTTTGAAGCAATACCATTATTTATTGCTAAGTGGCTCTTTTCATTGTCTTCAAAACCCTTAGCACGTTCATAGATTTTAGCTCTAACGTTGTTAGTTTGAGTTTCTAAACTTAAAGCTTGTTGATATTCACTTTCAGCTTTAACTAACTTATTAATACGGTCATAAAGCTTCTTGAATGATGCTTTAAAATCTTCAAGTCCTTCTTGATTAAAGATGTTATCTTGTTTATTATCTTCAACAAGAGATTGTTCATACATTTGACTTAGAGCTAAGTAAGTGTATAGGTTCTTGTTTTTTTCAAAATAAGATTTAATTTGAGAATCAATATTAAATTCGTAATTTTGATTTTCAGGTAGATTTACTGAAGATTTTAATAATGAACGGTAAAGTAAGAATTGTTTTTGTTTTTCAATATCTCTTGGTGATTCATCTGGACCATGAGTGCCTTTTAGATAATAATCACCACCATCGATAGCAATTACATGGATACCATCTTTACCACGAGCGAAGATGAATTTTTCAGCTGATTTATTTTTATCTTTATCGCCATTAGATTGGCCATTTCATTTAAAAATTTCGTAAATAGAATTTTTTCCAGAAGCTAAATCCTTATAGGCATTATAATATTCATTTGAAGTTCTGCTTTCATCATTCTCTTTTAGTAATGCTTCTTTATTGTTAAATTGTTCTTGATAACCTGGTGTCCCATTTCTAATGAAGTTGTTCATTAAATTGATTTTATCAATCGTGGTTTGTGCAGGACCAACATTATCAAGATGAACTGTGTGTGTTTGTTCTAAATATTGTTGAACATAAGCTGCTGAGAATGATACGTCATAACTATTAAACATATCACTAGCAGTCATTAACAACTTACCACCAGAATCAGATGAGAAATTATTAGGAATATCAATTCCTTTAGTTGTTGTATTTACATACGCATCCAACCCATCACGGATAAATTGGTTGTATGCTCTCATACCTTTGTTTTCATCAAATGGTTGATCACTTGGAGCTTTGAATGCTTGAAAATTATAACCAGCTGTTAAAGCAGAAGCACCGATTTGTCTTTCATTAAAGATAGAGTTTAATCCATCTTTTGGTGTATCGTTAGTAAAGACAATTCTTGATACTAAGTTAGGGTTTTCGTTCTTAACTCATTGATCAAATACGTATTCTTGGATTTTAGCCATGAATTCGTTATTGTTTTTATTTTGATCATCCTTAGAAAAACCACCATCAGTAAACTTAATGTTTTTTCAGTTTTCTGGGTTATCTAAGATTGTTCTAGATGGAGTTTTAGTTAAATTAGTATAAGTTGTATAACCATCTTGGTTTTTATTACTATTTGCTGCGTAAGTTAAGTATGATGTTTCAAAAATAGTGTTGCTAAAGTCACCTAAAACTTTTTGAGCAATTTGGTTCTTTTTGTAACTATCTTCAGTTCCACCATTAACATCTAAGCTTTGAGTTTGTAAAACTTTCTTTCAGTTATTACCATAAACATTTTGGTTATCTTTTTTTAAGGTGTCTAATTGATTATCAACATCTTCTTTGAAGTTTTCATATTTATTAGTAATTACTTCAGACTTAGAATGCTTATAATACTCAGTTAACACTTCTCCTAATGAAGTGCTTAATAAAGCTTGGAAAGCATCAGAATTTTTTAGTGCACTAGTTAAAATTGTGCTTGCTTGTTGTTCGCGACCACCAAAGATTGAATCATTTTCAATAAAGCCTTGGTTTTGGGTTCCGCCAACAAAGCCAGTTTTAAATTCAGGGCCAGTTGGTTGTGCTGCGCTTGTGCAAGCACTAGCAATAATTCCGACTGCTGAAACTACTGATAATAATGATAGTTGTTTGAAAATATTACGCTTTTTATTTTTAGGTTGAAACATCAGGTTATTAACTCCAATTATCTAATTTTACTACTTTTTAATTATTTGCTTTTTCTACCCACTTGCTGGTTAGGGCATCATATAATCGCTTGTCATTTACTTTGATTAATGATTGATCATTAATCAGTTTTAATTCAGCTAAATTTTGTGATGAGCTTTCAAAAGCATATGTTGCAATAATTGATAGCAATTCATTTATTGATAAACCTAAACGGTTTTCTTTATTTGTTAATCATGATTCACCACCAAGTTTCGCCACATCATTAAAGTTAATTTGTTTAGTGTATGTAATTCAGTTGGTTAATGATTGTTTTGATTGATATGGTTTGAAATCACCAGGTTGTTTAGTCATATCATTTGAAGCAACTTTGTTTTGACCAACATATCCTTCAAATTTAGTGAAGGCTGTTTGTTTAACAATTTGTTCATTATTTAACAACTCAGTTAGTTTTTTCTTTCTTGCTTCAAAATCTAAACTCTTACCACTTTCATCATGATCAAACAAGGTTACATTAACATTGTTTCTTCTTAACAATTCAACAAAAGCATCTAATTCACGATCACTTGTTAAACCTTCAATGTGTTTCATGATTTCATCTTTATTGCTTCCGAACGCATAGAAGATTCCTTCTTGGTCTTGGTTGTCATATAAAGCAGCTTTAACTTCATCATTAAGGTTAGATGTTGAGTTTGTAAAACTTAAACCGTTGAATCCATAAACTATTTTATTATCATCACTAACAGTTGAGTAATTTAAGTTTTTAGACTTCGCATTTTCACTACTTGATGAAGCATTAGCTAAATTTAAGAAGTTGAACTCACTGCCTTGTAAGTAATCTGGGTTAGATGTGAATTTAGTGAAATCAACTGGATCTTGTTTGTCTGCAATATTACCATTACTATCTAACTTAGTTCCAGTTGTTAATGTTCATGAAACATTAGCACTTACACCAGAAGTAATTTGGTTAGATAATATTGTTTTGAATTCAGCTAAATTATCTTTAATTAAATATCTAAATGCATTTAAGTATCTTAGATAGTTTAATGAAGAATTATCATTAACATCAGTTGTTGTTACTAAACTATTAAAGTAATTAGTTAATGTTTGTTGATATTCTTCTTGATTTGATCAAGAACCATATTTTAGTTTCTTAGCTTCTGAAGTTCATAAGCTTTGAATGTAATAGAACTTAATAACGTTTTCAAATTGATTAACTTTTAATCCAGCATAATCATTAAACTTATTCTTGCTAGCATCGTAGAATTCTTTAAATTCTGCGTTATCTAAATAGAATTGACGTTTGTAATTATTAGTTGAAGTTGGTAAGTTAATTGCTGCTTGAATTGCTGAGTTAATCGCTAAACTATAACGATCATTAAATTTTGATTTCACAAAAACGTTTTGTGAATATTGATAGCTTGAAACACCTTCTAACAATAAAAGTTCGGTTGCTTCTTTAACGCTTGTTTCAAATTTATCGTGAGCATCTTTAACAACCTTATTAAAGACATCAGTTAATCCGTTATTATCTTTAGTAGTAGCAAATTTAGTATCCAACAACCCATTAGCTATCAACAATTGTTTGTAATAACCTTCAAGTCCAATGTATGAACCATCTTTACTTGCAATGTGAGGTAATTTACCTGCAATTCCGATTTTTTCAGCTTTATTATCTTTAATTAAATCGTCATAAGTTTTAGCTCTTTCATAAATCTTATCACGAACATTTAAAGCATCGTTTCTAATTCTTTTAGCTAAATCATAGTTAGCTTTTTTATTAAATAAATCTTTAACTACTTCTTTGATTTGTCTTAAAGATTCTAATAATGAAGCATAATAACTTCCACCTTTGTGTAAGAATGAATCTTCATTATCAACTGCATTTAATAAGAATTCTAAAATCAGATTAACGTTATTATCACTAAAGAATTTTTTAACAGTATCAGTTAATTTAAATTCATAACTCTTATCAGAATAAAAACGACCAAAGTCAGGGTTTTTAACTAGTGCATCTCTAAATAATAAGAATTCTTTTTGTTTTTCAATATTTCTAGTGTTATTTACTAAGTAGTAATTAGCACCATCGATTGCCATTACATGGATACCATCTTTACCTCTTGATAAGATGAATTGGTTGGCAAGATCTTTACTATCCTTAGTTAATGTTTTAGGACGGATGTATTCGTGAAGACTTGCATTCCCTTGAGCATACTCTGAATAAGGTTTGTAATACTCATTCAATTTATTATTGCTTTTAGATTGCGCAGATCCTTCTTCACCCTCTGTATCAGTTTCGAACAATCTGATTGCTGATGCAATTTTAACTGCATCTTTTTTAAGTCCTTCTGATTTTGAACTTAAATCTAACTTAGTTGAATATGCAGCATTATTATTTTGTCCATTATCAGCAAAGATAAAATTCTCCATGATGTTGTCAGGTTTTAATTCAACTGACGCAACACCATTATCTTTATCAGCATCATTAACTAAATCTTGGTATTGTTGAACATAAGCAGAGCTAAATGCGACATCGTATGTATTAAACATATCACTTGATGTCATTAACAACTTACCACCACTATCTGATGAGAATTGGTTTAAGAAATCAACGGTTTTATTACTGTCATTATAATAGTTAGCCAAACCATTGTTTGCCACTAATTGTTTGAATCCTGTTGATAGTTTTGGTGATAGTGGATCTAATACATTCTTAGGATCAGTGAATGCTTGGAAGTTGTAACTAGCTTTCAGATCATCTTTAACAACTTTCTTATTAAATATTTGATCCAATCCACCTCTAACATCTTCATTAGTAAATACTAAACGAGATACAAGGTTAGGGTTTTCTTGTCTAACTCATTTATCAAATACGAATGATTGGAAATCAGCAAACATTTGATCATCGTTGTCTGTTGATTTATCAGTTGTATAACCCTTGCTGTAAAACTTTAAGTTTTTTCAATTTTCTGGTTTATTTAAATCTTCAATTAACGGGTTATTTATTTTCTTATTATTTTCATCAAAATAACCTAAATAATCTTTATTAAAGACTTTACTTGAGAAATCATTAAAAAGATTAGTTAAGATCTGAGTTTGTTTATAGCTTTCAGCACTTCCACCGTTAGCATCTAGTAGATCGGTTTGTTTTCTAATTTCAAAGTTTCTTCTAAACTGGTTTCTTAATGAAGTGGTTTCTGATTCTAATTTACTATCAGCCTCACTAATCCAGTTATTATATTGTTTAACAACATCTTCTGATGCGTTGTTTTTATATCAATCTTCTAGTGAAGATGCCACTAGAAATCTAGCAAAATTATTAAACCCTTGATCATTTAATAAAGCATTATGGAAAACTTCATTAAAGCTTCCCACAGATGAATCACTAAAGTTTTGAGGGGCTGGCCCTGGTTTAAATAAGTCAGCATCACCACCAACTACTCCACAGCTACTAGCGATCATTCCGACCACAGAACCTAGACCTAATATAAAAGAACTAAAAAGTATTTTTCGTTTTCTGTTTTTTAACATTGAAATTAGATAAGTGTATATGAACAAATAGGAAGAAACGCAACGATTCTTCCGTCTATATCGTTTTAGATTATACTATATCGTTATTTTTTAGATCTATCAACGCAAACGAGACAAATTAAAGAAGTTTTGTAGATGTGGTTCTGAGATCTTGATTAAGCTTATTACAGAAATAATCAGGATTGGTAAGCGTAGGGTTTCTTTAATAATTCTAGGTATCAGATATGCTGTTAAGATGTAATCTTTATCCTTTGGTTTTTGGTGATTTACATTAATTAAAAACTCATTAATTGAGATTGTTCCCATCACGATTGAATAAAGAATTGATAAACTAATCATCATTGTAGAAACATATAAAAATAACTTGATTGAGTTTTTTGTTTTTTTATTTTTTAAATAAAGTGTTCAGCTAATAATTTCAGCAAAAACAAAAAACACTGCCATTAAAACTAAGCTAACGATTGTTCCAAATGATGTTTCTTTTAATAAGAAAGAATTGGTGCTTTCAGATCCGTTGTATAGACCTAAAAAAACAAAACCTAAAATACTAAAACCAATAATCATGATTTGTTGGAAAACAAAATCATAAAAATTGTTTTTTGTTTCTTTTCTAATTCGATAGATTGAACCAAATAATGAAGCTGTAAAAACAATTAATGGTTCTTGAATGGCAAACATTCAATACCACACCCCACCTTGTCCTAATAAAAAAGATAGTGTGTCTGTTAAAAATCCAATTGGAACAGCCACAACAGGTCCAAAAATTCAACCAATTAAAGCTAAACCAACTCAAGATATTCCTAAACTAATTGTTGGTCCTAGTTTAATAACAAAAAAGCCCAAAGCAACCTTTAAAGCTATAAATAAAGAAAGGTATGAAATCAAATAGATGTTATACCTTAGCTTTAATGGTCAAAATGGTAAAAAAAACTTAATGATTGCTTGTTTATTAACTTTCTTTTTTTTAGCAATCACTAGGTTTTCTTCAATTGTTATTTTTTGCAAATTCTAAAAAGCTCCTGAACTAGATTTGTCTGGGAATTGACCAAAAAAAGCACCCATTGCTTCTTTTGCTGTTTTCTTAATTTCGTCAGTGTATTGATCAATTGTTGCATCTAATCGTTCATGATCAACTGTTGGTTTAAAGAATCATGAAATAAAGATTAAAACTAAGAATGAAATTGGATAAGCTAACAATAAGATTCAAAGGCCAGTAGAAATATTACGAGCAATTGCAATATCTAAGCTACCTTCTGGAAAACTAATCTTTGAATCAACTGTATTCATCTCTTTAACTAAATCTAAGTATGAACCACCACCAGCTCCAACTGGAATAAAACTAAAGATGATTGTAATGACCAACATGATAAATAATAATTGGAATTTAAAGCTAAATCTTAAATTATCATTGATATTTGGAGCATCAACATCTCTGTTGGTATAAGCTTTTATTGTATTTAATGCGTTGTTTAAAATCTTTTGAGGGGTTTTTCCCATCAAATTCATGACATAACGATATCCAATGAATACGGATACAAAAATTAACATTGCATGAATTAGATACAAACCAGGATTAACAATTTTAACTGGATTTGCAGTGCCCTGAATTATGTAATTTATATCTGGTATTTGTTGGTTAGAATTAAGTGTTAGATATCAGAAAATAATAATTAAATTTAATAAAGCAAATAAAAAACAACTAATTGCTGCTAAATAATTTAATACCAGCATTCCTTTGTGTTTTTGTTTAAACAAGAAGTAATTACCAATATCAGCTTCAAGTTTAACAACTGATGCTGCCATTGAACGGTAATTTTGTTCAGCTGCTTGCTCAAAAATGTCCTTCATGTTTGAAGGATTAAAAGCAGCTCTACTACCAGCAAAGCTTGATTCTAAGTCTTTTTCATCAACATCTGTTACTGTTGGTTCATTAAAGTTTTTCTTAATATCTGAATTATCAGCTTCATTTATTGAGCTTTTATCTAATTTGTCATCAACCTTAGAATCGACTGGGTTATTTTTATTAATTATTTCATCAATAGATTTATTAAAGGTGTTTAAAATGAAGATGTCTAAATAGTTAGCATCATCAATTGCATCATCTAGATCTTTATAATCTTTTAAATCTTCTGATTTAGTTTTTATTGATTGATATTGATTTAGTTTTTCTAATAAAAAATCAACGGTTTCTAAATTTGTTGAAGCATTCTCTGCTTTATTAGCCACAAACTTATAAATCGCTATTTGTTTTAATACAACACCCCTAAATGCTTCATTTTTCTTAAGTTCTTCAGAAAATTCTGGAGTATTAAAAATCGCATTAAGTTTAAATTTGATTTTATCTAGTAATTGGTTTAGTTCCATTTTTATTAGTTGACACCTTTTATTATGAAATATTTTAGTGATTGATAAGAATCAACTAAACTTCTTTTATTATTAATATCTAATTTTAACAAATTAGCAATAAATTCTTTTATTAGACTACTAGATTTTATTTGAATATCTCGGTATGTGTATTTGACTCAATAAAGATTAACACTCATTTTTTTAGCAATCTCTTCATCGCTTAGTTTCATTTTCTTACCCAAAAGCATGAAGTAAATTTTAGAAAACATCGTTATTAAGGTTGAAATAATCTCGCTTGGTTGACGTTTGTCCATAATTAAATCTTCATAGATCATTAAAGTTTCTTCTGTGTTTTTGTTAATAATGACTTTGGTTAAGTTGTAGATTTGTCTATCAGAATGATCAATTAAAACTTTTTCAACTACTTCACTATCATTTAAATCTTCATCATCTAATCAAATTAATTTTTGAATTTCATTAATAATTAATCTTGATTCAAAATTAGTTTTTTTATCAATTGAATAAGCTAGTCATTCAGGGTATTTTTTAAAATTTTTACTTAACTCTTTTTTAATGAATTCAATCTTAGAATTATTTTTATCTTCTAATGATTTTATGTCAATTTTACCGTTGATTTTTAAAAATTTTTCTTTTTTTGTATCGTATTTAGAATTAACAATTAAATAAATTTTCTTATCACTATTATTAAGATTATTAATGATAATTTGAGCTTCTTCATTTTTAAAATCTTTGTATAAAAATAAAGGATTAATAATCACTAAAGTTTTATCTGAATTCGTATCAAACAAACCCTTATTTAAATAAGGATTTAAATTTGTTTTTTCATCATAATTAATAAAAGTTAATTTTTCATCTTTTAACTTATCAATTAAATTATTCTTTGCTAAATAAAAATCGTCACAAACCACTAGATAATTCATTATTAAATTAACCTTTTGATTCACATAGAGCTAATAAACAAATAATAAATTATTAAATAGTAAAAAGGTATTCAATTAACTAAATTAGTTAATTTTATGATTAATAAATTGATTTGAAGCTTATCAATAACAATAAAGAACCCCTTATGAATTAAACCTAAAAAGCTTCATGCAATACTAAAAGGGAATAAAAATAGATTAATAAAGTAAATTCCAATTATTATTGGACTTAGAATGATTGATCAGAAAATTGTTAAAATGTTAATCTTACCAAACGCATTAACAATCAATCCACCAACAATAAAATTAATCAAAACACTAGCTATCAGTGTTTTCATAAAATTATTGAGTTTATTAATCTTAAATACCATACTGATAACAATCACACTAAGATAACTTAATATGTATGAATAATTCTTAAAACTATAAGGATTAAGTAATAACAATAACATTCCTGATATTGATAAACTTAATAATTTAACATCACCCTTTTTAATGAATTTTTCAAGAATTAAATTTAGCAAAATTCCTATTAAAACTCTTAGCACTCCATAACTGAAACTTAGTAAAAAAGAATAGAAGAATAAAATTGAAAAAGATGCAAAATTACCGATGATTTTGTGTTTTTTGAATATTTTTAAAATCACTAAATTTATTAATGATAAATGCAATCCACTGATCACTAATAAATGTGCAATTGATAAATTTAAAATCTGCTGATAAATTAATTTATTATCATTGTTTTTTACATTAAATAATGTTAGTAACAAAAACCCTCTTGATTGTTTATTGGTATTAGTATTTAAATAATCAATAATGATTTTTCTTAAATCATATTCTTGCGGTATCTTATCTAATAAATCTTTAATCACAATTCCTTTAATTTGAAATTTGTAATAAACAAAATAATAGATTGAAAATAATACCAATAAACTAACAATCAAGATTGCTATTGAATAATGAAATAAAAAGAATGCTACAACAATAAACACAACCACCAAGATACCAATCAGCACTCAGGATTGTTGATTAAAGTTATAGCCTAAAATTCATAATGATATTAAACAAAACAATAACGCTAGTGGATAGTTTTGTTTAATATTAGTTTTGATTTTTATTTCCATATACAAGATATGGAAAAAATCCTTATTTTAAAGAATTTAATTTATCTTTTTTTAATTTTAGTTCTTCTTGATAGTTATGTAGTTTATTAAGTTCTAGTTCGTATTTTTCTTTTGGAGCTTTGTTTTTAAAGTTCTCATTATTAACAATATTTAAACTACGTTCCACTTCTTTTTCTAATTTATTGATTTCTAATTGTAATTTATCAATAATCTTAGATTTATCATTTTCATAAACCACATAGAACTCATTATCATCAGATGCAATTAAGAATAAACCATCAAGTTTATGATTATCAATCTTGATTAAATTGATGTTTTCAACTTTTAAGTATTTAGCTAAATCATCAAAGTAAGCAACATCGTTTTTATATAAAACATTTAATTCTGTTTTTGGTTTTAAATCAAAACTTTGCTTAAAGTTTCTAAACTTAATAATAATACTTAATATCTTATCAAACTCTGAACTATTAGTTTGATCAGTTTTAATTAAAGCTGGTCATTGTTCTAAGATGATTGATGGTTGATTGTTATTATCATCAAATAAGTTATATAGTTGTTCTGTAATAAATGGCACAGAAGGATGAAGCATGATTAATAAGTTCTTAAACATCTGATTAACTAGTTGATACTTAGCTTTTGATCATTTGTTTTTCTTATTAAATTCAACATAAATGTTGGCAAAATCATCCCAAATAAAATCACTTAATTGTTTGTTAGATAATGCAAAACGGTATTCTTTTAATTTATCCTTAACACCTGCATTAACATGGTTAAATTTATTGATAATCCATTGATCTAAACTATCAAGCGGTTGGTCAGTTAAACTATTAACATCAATTAATTTTAAGTATTTCGCTAAGTTTCATAGTTTGTTTAAAAATGAAGCAGCTGCATTCATTTTTTCAGTATTATATGAAACATCTTCACCTGGAGAAGTGTTTGATGTTAAGAACAATCTTAAAGCATCAGCACCATAATCATTAATTACTTGAATTGGATCAATTCCATTGTTTAATGATTTTGACATCTTACGGTTTTGATCATCCAAGATCAAACCATGAAGTAATAAATCATTAAATGGAATTGATTTTTTTAATAACCATGACATCATAATCATTCTTAATACTCAAAAGAATACAATATCATAAGCTGTTACTAATAATGAGTTGGGAAAATTGTTTTCAAACTCATTTTGATCAATACCATCATTAAAACAAATTAATGGTCATAATGATGATGAAAATCAAGTATCAAGCACATCTGGATCTTGGTAATAATCATTACTTGGAGCAGTTAAACTAACTTTAATATCATCAGGATTGTCTTTGTGATACCACGCAGGTATTTGATGACCTCATACTAATTGACGTGATATACATCAATCTTGGTTAGAATCCAATCAGTTATTAATCGTATCCAAGAAGCGTTTAGGATAAATCTTGATATTATCTTGATTATTAACTAATGCTTTAATTTCATGAACAAACTTAGTTGTTAAGATAAATCATTGCTTAGATAATAATGGTTGAACAATTGTGTTAGAACGATCAGAATAACCGATGTTACTAATGATTTCTTCATACTTAACATACTTGTTTTCTTTTTGAAGTTTAGAAACAATTAATTCTCTGGCTTCATAAACATCCATCCCATTAAATTCAAGTGCTAGTTCATTTAAAGTGCCATCATAATTAATACAGTTTAGTTCTGCTAAATTGTGTTTTTTACCAAGCGCATAGTCATTATGGTCATGTCCTGGTGTGCATTTCATCACAGCACTACCAAACTCAATGTCAATATAATCATCAACTAAGATTGGTAATAATTGATTATTAAGAGGGTTGATAACTTTCTTATTATGATATTTTAAGTATCTTTGATCGTTGGGATTAACAAACACAGCACTATCTGCATAGATCGTTTCTGGTCTTGTGGTGGCAATTTCTAAATACTCATCACTGTTTTCAATGAAGTATTTAATGTAATGTAATTTTTGTTTGGTTTCTTTATTAATTACTTCAATGTTAGAAATTGCAGTATTAAGTTTGGTATCCCAATTAACTAAAGTGTATTTTTTAGCAATATATCCTTGGTTATATAACTTAATAAATACATCTAAAACATACTTATTAGATTGTTGAGATAAGGTAAATTTTTCTTTTTTTCAGTTTAATGCTAAACCTAATGATTTAGCTTGATTCTTAATTGTTTTAGATGAATCTTCAGCTCATTTATAAATATTATTAAAGTGTGTTTGACGATCATCTTTTTTATAATCAACACCATTAGCACGTTGAATTGATTCAAATTTAGTTTGGGTTGCAATCCCAGCATGATCAGTACCTGGAATCCATTCAACATAACCCATATTTAGTTTTTGATAACGAACGATTAAATCTTGAATTGATAAGTTTCAAGCATGCCCAATATGTAATTTCCCTGTTAAATTAGGTGGTGGCATGATGACACTAAACGCTTTAGTGTTGGGAACATAAAATGAAGATTTTTGATTAGCATAATCATTATCTAATCAAAAATCTACAACACCTTCACTGATATGTTTATGATCGTATTTTTGGTTTAAATCAATTTTATTTAATCGTTTCATAGTTATCAATTCTTTAAGAAATAAGATCGGTGATTTTAAGCATTAAATTGTTAAGGTTTTTTTGTTGTTTAGCACTGATTAATAAAATTCTATCTTCTGAAACTTTTAGATAATCCAAGATCTTTTTCTTGTTATTATCATAGGTTGATTTGGGATATTTATCAATCTTGTTAAAAACAATGTAGTATTCAATACCCAAGGATGCTAGTAATCTTGTGATGTCTAGATCTTGGTCAGTAATTACACCAAGATCTAGAACTTGGAAAATCGCAGCCAAATTTTGACGATGGTTTAGATAATCTGATAAGAAGTTAGTAATCGTTTCTTTTTGAACTTTATTAACCTTAGCATAACCATATCCAGGTAAATCAACAATGCGACGGTTATTAATTTCATAAAAATTAATGGTAATTGTTCGTCCTGGAGTTTTTGAAGTATGCGCGATTTTAGATCTGGCTAAGCCATTGATAATTGTTGATTTACCAACATTTGATCGTCCAATCAAACATACTTCTTTTTTGGCATCATTAATGCAATCTGATAAACTGGCAGCGCTTTTAATAAAGCGATTCATTTTAATTACTTAGCTTCCTTAGTATAAGCACGCATCATTTGTTTTACTTGTGCTTCTGAAGGTTTACGACCCATTTGTGCGTATAAACTACGAATTTGCGCTTCGGTGATTGGTGGGTTTTTCTTGATTTGGCGTTTGAATACTTTGATCGCAATAATATAACCAATAATCGCTCCAGCAATCAAACAAAGTGGAATACTTAATCCTAATGCTAATGCTAAATTCTCCATATACTACTCCTTATGACTTTCTTTATTAGTTTGATTTTGATAATCATTACTTCGTTTAAGAATATCACCTTCTTTGATTGGTTTGATATCCAATTCTTCATTTAATAAATGTTGTTCTTGAGTTGAAGTTGAATGATAAAAATCAGTTTGTGTGTCAGTTTCTTCTTGGGTATTATTGTTTAGTTGTGATCCTGACAATGCTTTAATTTTATTATTTTTATAAGCATTATTTTTTTGTGATCGTCTAGTTTTCTTATATTCAACCGTAAATTCAGGAATTTCATCAACTGAAACTAACTCTAATGGGTTTTTAGATAAAACACTACCCCAAGCTACTTCTTCCATTCTGCCCATGAAATAACTTGGAAAATTATTTAACAACATTGATTTAGAGACAGCATCCATTTCATCAAAGTGTTTGGTGCTGATTACTGAAATAATTCTTGGCACAATTGAGTTTTGCATCAACTGATCTCTGAATGATAATGCCTTAATTAAATCACTTCCACCAGTTACGATATTAACAGAAGCATAACTATTATTAATTAGTTCATACCCACCTAGATTAATACGTTCAGCATTGGCGTTTACTAAGTCATTAGCATGAGGTAATACTAAGAAATTATTTGCTTTATTTTCACGATAAAAATGCGAAATACAGTATTTTAATTCATCGTATGTTCCTGGTTGTAATACCAATGAATCTTCAATGTTATATAAGGTGTGATAAACCAGATTTAAGAAGTTTTTAGTAAACCCTTTAGGAGTGTTGATTAGATACAAACAAGGACTGTGTAAGATCTTATACAATAGTGATTTAATTGCAATTGTATAAATTAAATCAATGTCAGTATTAATGATTGGTAAATGAACTTTTTGTTCAGTAATTGCAAAAGCAATAATCTGAGCTAATTCAATTCAGTTACCTAATAAAACAACACGATCATTATTTAAAGCATCGACTTCTTGTTCTAAATAATAATCATTATCACTCGCATGTAATAAGATTGTATTTGGTTGAGTTCTTAGCATTACTGCTTTTAGTTGAGAAAAACTTAAATCATCAGCAATCTGATTAGCATCAATCTTTCAATCAACAAATGATGTTAAATGATCTGGTAGTTTAATTCCAGATTGCTTCATCATTGTGATCTGATCATTAATCAAGCGTTTTAATTTTTGATTACGTTCTTTTTGAACAGGCAAAATATCATTCGTTGTTTGAATTAATACCTTAAATTCTTCACCGTTGTATTCAAAACGTTTGATTAAGTCATCTAATTCAGATTGATCAAGGTTTTTATTAAGTGCTTCGTGCGTTCCTGCTGTTTTATAACCATGACCAACAATCGTGTTGATTTCAACAAAAGCGGGTTTTTTAGCATTAACTGCTTTGTTAAAAGCAACATCGATTTTATCCAGATTATTACCATTAACAACGTTAATGTATTTATAACCAAGATCTTTAACGATCGTTGAAAAATCAGTAACTAAATAGTCACTATTAGCCCCACGATCTTCATATCTGTTATTATCATAGATAATAACAAGATTATCTAAATTTTGATTAACCGCAGTTTTTAGTGCTGCTAGTGCATAATTCGAATTTAAATCTGCAGCAGTAACAATACAATAAATCTTATTAGTTCTGGTGTTATGCGATTCTTTTTGAGATAACTTCGCATCAATCGCCAAACCAACAGCATAAGCTAAACTATACCCAGATTTGTATTTTGAAAAATCATAAAGATTTCTAATCTTTTTATCATATGAAAAATGGATCAGATCATCTAATTGAATATCTGGGTGCTCTAGTATGTAATAACAAGTGCGAATGATTGATCCACCAATTTGTTTGGATACTACTAGTTTGTCGTTATATTCAGCATCGATGTCTTCAATGTCCATAACTAGGTAGTTACGAAATAAAACATATAGATAACTGGCTGAGCCAAATCCATATGCTGCTTTACCTATTGAACTATGATTGACAGTATCAAAAATTAAAAACCTAAAGTTATTAACGATTGTTGTAGCATCTTTAGGAAAAGGTTTGTTTTGATAAATCGATTTAATAACCATGATTAATAACTATCGGAATAATCGTTTGTTTTCGGCGCTCTTCAACTTTTCTCTAAAGTTATTAGGAACTTTAAAGATATAATTTGATGGTAAATAATAAGATTTCAACAAACCAATAATTTCGGATTCGAATATCTCTTTACAGCTAGGAGCTGTGCTACGATATTGAATACGCACTTGGTCTATTATATTGGTAATTATACTAGATTTAAAATCCTTTAATCTGTCTTTAATTACTGTGTAATTGCTAAACCATTTAATCATGTCAGGGAAGTTAGCAAAGATATAACGATATTTAGCAATCAATAACTTGATCCTGCTTTCGTCATAGTATCTTTCATTTTCAATGTAATTTATTGTTGGTTTTCAAACAACCCTGAAGAAATCAGCATTTGCCAATAAATCATATTTTAAATATGAATCTGGAATATGAGCGTTTTTAGCAAACTTCATGTCTAGTGCTTCAAAGAAGTTTTTTCTTATCAACATTCCTTGAGTAGTAAATGAATTATTAAATATATAGTCAATAGAATTGCGATCTGACGCTCTTTTATCGTTGGTTGGAATATCATAAGTCCCCTTCATTGGATTTGAAGTGGTGGTTATCATATTGCGCCCTAGAATGATTTCTGTAAACTGTTCGTTTACTGAAACCATGTTTTTAATAGCATCTTGGTTAAGCGTGTTCGGTGTTTCTAAAAATAAAAAGAAATGTCCTGTAGCATATTTAACTAATTGATCATAAACAACACCTAGACCCTTACGAACAGGGTTTTTGTAAATACGAACATTTTGTTCAACTGTTTCAAAAATCTTTAAGGTTTGAAACGAATCGTCAGTTGAACAATCATCAATACAAATGATTTCAATATTCTTATAACTTTGAAATAACGCAGAGCTTATTGTTCTTTCTAAATACTTCGAATTATTATATACAGGAATAAGAATAGAAATTAAAGGGTTTTTTACATAATAAAACTCGGATGATCGTGAATTAGTTTCATTCATAACATGCTTAGTTGCTATTTTAATTTAATTATAGATGCTATTTTATTGTTTAATTAACACATTTTAAATATTTTTTCTAATAATTTAATATTTATATAAATTATTGTTTTTGATGAGTAAAAAAGTAATTTTTCATATCGATTTTGATGCTTTTTTTGCTTCTGTTGAAGAAAAATCTAATCCAGAGTATGTCAATAAACCTTTGATTGTAGCTTCAAAATCTAATGGTTCTGTTGTTTCTAGTGCTAATTATTTGGCAAGAAAATACGGTATTCATTCAGCAATGCCGATCAGTCAAGCCAAAAAGCTTTGTGCTCATCTAATTATTAGTGAAGTTAATTTTTATAAATATGAAGCAATTTCAGCATATGTTTTTTCTTATCTTAAAGAATACATAAGCAAAAAGATTGAAGTAGCTTCAATTGATGAATGTTATTTAGATGTAACTAACATCTTAGACAAAAATAAAGAACTAACGCCTTTTGATTTGGCTAAAAAAATTCAAAAGCAAATTTATGAAATGACAGATTTAACTGTTTCAATTGGAATTAGCAATAATTTATTTTTAGCAAAAATGGCAACTGATCAAAATAAGCCAAATGGTGTTTATGAAATTTGACCAGAAGAAATCAAAGAAAAATTGTGACCAATTGATATTAAAAAAATGTATTTAATCGGATCAACAAAAATTCCAATGCTAAATTCATTAAATATTAAAAACATCGGTAATTTTGCACAATTTGAAGATAAAAATAAACTAATAAAAATATTTAAAAATACTTTTTGAACTCACTATAATCACGCTAATGGAATTGGTAGTGATTTTGTTGATTATGAAAAGAGTTCTAGAAGAAGTGTTTCTGTTTCTAAAAACCTTAGACATAAAATTAGCACTTATGAAAATTTAGTTAATTTATTTGATGAATTATTTGAAGAAGCTTTTGATCGATTAAAAACACAAAATTTTTTAGCAAAAGGTATTAGCGTTTCATTAAAAACAACAAAAACTCACTCATTATCTTTTAGTTTTGATGATTTTATTGATAAAAAATCGTTGTTTTATAACAAGTCAATTGAACTATTAGAAAGACTACATAATGATGAGTTAGTTTCAAATATTAGTGTTGGTTTTTTTAACATTAAAAATAAATATAAAATGACAACTAACATTAATATGTTTAATGAGTTGTCATACGAAGAAAAAAATAACTTAATTTTAAAAAGAATTGTTAATTCTGTTAATAAAGAATTAAATCAAGAATTGTTAAATATTGCCGCTGATTTTGAATATTTTAAGTTTCAGAAATAAGTTTTTTTATCAATAATAAATCCATTTTAAATAAGTTTAAATAACGGTATAAACTTTTGTTATTACAATAAGGAATTTTAAGTTTTTCGCAAAGTTCTAAACGGAGTTTTTTTGTGTTTAAATTTAATGATAAATAATCTTCTCAACTTAAGGTTTGGGTTTCATTGTTTTTATCAACACTTATTAAATTTTTAAATGCTTCTAAAATCAGTTGATTGTCAGCTTCTGCAACGCCTTTTTTCTTAGAATGCTTTAAATCTTTAATATCAATAAAAACTTCTTTAAAAACTGTTAATTCTTTGATTAATCGATCTCTTATTTTTTTACCCTGATAGTCAGGATCTAAAAAAAGAATAACCCCTTTAGTTAAGCTAGCTTGCTTAATTAGGTTAATCTTTTCAAGTGAAATTTCTGATCCATTAGTTTCGATTGTTTCGCAATTAAAAATGGATTTTAATTTAACGGTATCGGTTTTACCTTCAACGATAATAATTTCGTTGATTAAAGGTTTTCTAAAATCTTTTTTAGATCTGGTGATTTCGCTCATTCTTGATATGCACTATAAATATCACTGATAGAACCACCTTCCATATATGTTTTTAATACCAAGCTATAAAAGTGGTCTAGTTTAACTACTTTAAAATATGAAGTATCTAAATCACGGTGTGACTGATCAATAGTATCAGTTATGTAAATTTCATCAATTTCTTTATTTTTATGACATTCATCAAATAATTGAATAGCATTTTTATTCAATAACCCATGAGTAGCCATTACTAAAACTTTTTTAGCACCATGTTTGTGTAAAAGTTTAGCAGCAGACATAATTGTTCCACCAGTATCAATCATGTCATCCACTAAAATACAGCACTTGTTATCAACTTCACCTAAAATATTGATTGATTCAGCAACATTTGGTTTTGGTCTTCTTTTATCAATGATTGCTAATGGAACATTGATAGATTCTGCAATTTTTCTAGCTCTTTTAACACCACCATAGTCAGGTGATACAACAACTAAATCATCAATTTTGTTATTTACTAAAACATTACATAATAAAACAAATGATGCTTTTAGCGTATCTACTGGAATATCAAAAAAACCTTGAGTTTGATCGCTGTGAATATCAGTCAACGTTACACGATCAGCACCAGCCTTAGTAATTAAATCGGCTACAAGTTTAGAACTAATAGGTTCTCTCCCTGCTGATTTACGATCTTGTCTAGCGTAACCATAGTAAGGGATCATAGCTGTAATTGATTTAGCTGATGCTCTTTTAGCTGAATCAATAGCAATTAAAAGTTCCATTAAATTGTCATTAACAGGGTTGCATGTTGATTGAATGAAAATAACATCTTTATTTCTTAGTGTGCAATCAGGGCGAACAAAAATTTCACCATCAGCAAATTTTTGAATTGCTATTTCACCAGGTTTAACATTCAATTTTTTGCAAATAGATTCTGTTAATTTTTTAGAGGCAGATAAGCCGAAAATAATGTGATTAGATTTAATATGCATTTTTAACTAGTTAATACAACAATTTTAAAATATTAAACCACTTTATTTTTGGCAAATTTTAAAGTTTTTTAATCTAATTAAAAAGATTAAAATTAGTTTTTTTCACATTTAGTTTAAAGTTAAAAACTGTTAAATATCTAGTTTGAATTATTTATTTTTATACATAAAAATTTGGTTAAATAATTGTTAAATTTAACGCAAAATAATTAACTAAATTTTTAATAAAAAATTAAAAAACTACGGTAAATTTAACATTTTTTATTAAATTACTACCAATTATTAAATTGTTTTTAAATTCAGTTTTTGATCTTTGATATTTAATTCATAATCATACAGTTTTCGATCAATTGAATCTAAATGATGAGTGATATGTAGTAATGTTAAATCTTCTCTTGAAGCTAAATATTTTTCAATCTTTTTAAATAATTGGACATCTAGATTACTTAATGCTTCATCTAGAATTAAGAATTTATAGTTTTTATATAAATATCTAGCTAAATTGATTCGTTGTTGTTGACCGGTTGAAACACCCTTTTCATCACTACCTAAAATTTGATCATCATCGAGTGATTCTAATTCCAATAATTCAATGATTTCTTTATATCGTTTTTCATCAAAATTACCGTGATTTAATCAAATATTGTTCTTTAATGAATCGTTTAAAACAATTGAATTATTATCAACATAACCAATCGAATTATAGAACGTTTTTTTATCAACTCATTGATCATTAATTTTTAACATTTGATTATCTGTTGATAAATGATTTGATAAGATTTTTGTTAAAGTGCTTTTACCAGCACCAGACGGACCAGTGATTAAATATTTTTTATTAATTTCAAAATCATAATTAACATCTTTAAACAACACTTCTTCACGATCAGTTTGATAATTTAAATTAATCAAGCTTAATGATTTAATTAGATCTGAATTATAGACAACCTTATTTTGTTCATCAATTTTAACTAAATTATTTATCTTCTTCATTATTGCAGAAGCTGATTTAATATCACCTGTTGTGTCAAATAATGTAAATGATTCTCTAAAAAAGTTATTTGCTAATGAAGATACACTTAAAATAATTCCAGGAAGATTGCCAAACATCAATTGATTATTCTTATATAAATAACCTGATAAAAAGATTAAAATACTTTCAGAAATTACTAATGCAAAGCCATAAAAAATTAATCTTGATTTTTGATATTTTGCATATCTAACATTTGCTTTATAAATATCATGATTTGGTTTCTTTAATAACTTGTTTACAAACAAATCAATTTTGTTTGCAAAAAACAATGTATTTAATGCTTCTAAATGTTTTTTAGTTGTTCCTATATAATTAGCAGATGCTTGATTATATTCAAGTGTTTTTTTAACAACCATTTTGTTAAAAAATATTGAAATTACCGTAAATAATGCAAAAAAACCTAAACCAACTAATCCAATAATGTAATTAAATAAAAATAAAACAGTTCCCATTAAAACAATTGAAAAAATTGATTTAATTAATGATTGAATTTGTTCAAAACCTTTACTTTGAATTATTGATAAATCATTAATAAATAATGATTCTAAATTGTATTCATCACTTAGTATTTGTTGGTATTTTAATGATGAAATTTTATTAGTAATCAAAACCTTTAATTGGAATGAAATTTTGTTGTAAAGAATTTGGCTTATATAGTTAGTTCATATTGATAATAAAACCGCACTAACAATTGCTACTAAAATTGTTCCCGTTCAAATAAAGATTCAAGCAATATCTCCTTTTAGTGCTGCTTGAAATACGAACAATCCAGCAAAGAACGAATAAGTTGTGCTTGCTGAAACAATAAAAGTTAAAACAAGCACTAATGTTGTTAAGAACTTATGTTTAAAAAGACACTTTAACATATTGCAGCTCCTGTTAATTCATTAAAATTAATTACTTCATCATATTTTTTGATCTGTTCTTTATCAATATGGTGTGAAATATGAATAAATGTCAAATTAGGATTTTTTAATATTTGATTTTCAATTTCATTAGCATTGGTTTTATCTAAATGTGATAATGCTTCATCAAAAATTAATAATGGTTTAGGGTTATAGAAATGTCTAGCAATGGCAATTCTTTGTTGCTGTCCTGATGAAAAATTGTTTTCTAAATCAATTTGTTGATCATAATCATTAATGAAATCAAGTTTAGCCAACTCTTTTAATTCACCTAGTTTATTATCATCAACATTTTCTTTGAAATACGTAATGTTATCTTTAACTGTTCCTAAAAATAAATAAGGGTTAGATTGTAAGTAATTTAAGGTATTAAATATTTCTTTTTGATTAATATCTTTAATATCATTTTCATCCCATTTAATTTGACCTTCATAATCAGCATAATTACCCATTAATAAGTTAATTAACGTTGATTTACCAGAACCACTAGCACCAATAATTAAATACTTTTTATTAGCTTGGAATTGGTAATTAAAATTCGTTAAAATATCTTTTTCTTCGAATTTAAAATTTACATTTTCAAAACTAATTGCATTAAAATTCAACATCTTTGTGCTTGTTGGATCAAACTTAGTTTGTTTGGTTTCATTCAAGTTGGTTTTAATAATTTTCTTAGCAACAGATAACTTATTAACACCCTGATAAATACCACCAAAACTACCATACATATTACCAGCTAAACTAGTAACTGAAAACACTGCTGAAATGCCAAAATCATTCGGAATTATCGGATTATTTGCATATAATACTGCAAACATTAAAGCAAAAGTGATTAAGAGAATTTGCGAAAACGAACTAACTATACTAATGCAAAAAGCAAACAATGATTGCTTTTTTAAATAAATTAATTCTTCTTTTTGAAACCATGCAGAATTATCTTGCATCTTTTGGATCAATAGATCTAAACGATTTAAAAAGAATAGATTACTAACACCCTTATTTAATTTATTAATAGTTTGAATGTGTTTTTGATTAGCTTCACCATAATTTGATGAAATCTTTCTTAAGTATTTATTAAATGCAATCGGCACTAAGAATGAAAGAATTAAAAAGCCAATTGCTATCAAAGCAATCATCCAGTTTAAATATATTAAGAAACTTAATGAATAAATTGCCGTGAATGATAAATCAATCATGCTAAAAATAACACTCAATCCATATCGATCAAAATTATTAAGGTCATTATTAATCTGGTTATGTAAGATTGAGCTATCATTCTTCAAGATTTCTTGATAAGAATAAACATTAATCTGAGTTAAGAAGATAAAACGATATTCATTAAAACATGATTGAATGTATTTTTGCTTAACAATATGGTTTAAATAGTTAGTAAAATAACCAAACAATTCAGCCAATATCGTTCCCAAAATGAAATAACCAAATAATGCAAAATCATCTTTTAGCAATGAACTAATTGCATACGTTGGTAAAAAAGTTCCACCTACTAAAAGCAAGTTACCTAAAAATGACAAGAAAACGACCAGTAAAAACTTCGCAATATGTTTTTTAAAAAAGAAGTATTTCATATTAAACATTTATAAAAAAACTTAGTTATCTATTTATTATTGATTAATAAGTAGATAACTAAGTTGTCAGGGATTTAATTTAAAAATTAATTTAAGGTTAATTTATATAAGCACTTTATAATGGTTTTTAATGAATTCAACCCTATAATCTAACACTTGGTTATAACTAAAAATATTAATCTTATCACTATCATTTTGGATAACCCTATCCAAGATATTTTTAGTTCTAACGATTAATTGATTATTAAAATTATCTAATTGATTCTTGATAATGTTAATGTTCATTTTAAAGTGCTATATAACATTAGGTTTAATGTTATATGATTTATTTTAGCATACAAACCATATATAGAAAATTAAAATTTCAGAATATTGGTTTTAGATTTAAACGATTATTAATAATAAACATCATAAAGATACAACCCACTAGCAGGAGCCTTGGTGATTGCACTTCCTTTTTTAGGATTATCTAGCAACTTTTTTAAGTGATCTAGATCATATTTTTTAATCCCGATGTTATATAGCGCTCCGACGATCATACGCACCATGGAACGTAAAAAACCATCGCCAGTTACATAGATATAAATCTTATCTTCTTTGATTTGTAAATCAATTTTTTTGATCGTTCTTAATCCTTTATCTTCATTAGCTGTTGAGAACGATCAAAAATTATGAGTCCCTTCCAGGATTTTGATTGCTTGTTTAATGCGATCAAAATCTAACTTAAAATTAACAATTCAAGCGTGGTCATAAAATAACGGATTATTTGAACAATAATCAATTAAATAAAGATAGGTTTTTTCTTTAGCACTAAAGCGAGCATGAAATTTTTTATCAACTGGTTTAATCCATTTGATATGCCATTGATTAAGTCCATATCGGTTTAAGATTTCTTGTAGCTTTTCTAAACTAATTCTATCATCAATTCTAAAACTGATATATTGATTAATGGCATGAACACCCTTATCAGTGCGACCGCTGGCATTAATAATGATCTTTTTTTCATAAATCCATTCTAATGCATCTTGCAATTTAGATTGGACGGTTACATAATCTTTTTGAATCGCATAACCATGGAACTTATTTCCATGGTATGAGATGTTCATTAAAACATTAAGCTCGAATTTGGCCGACATTGTTTCCTAGACCAATTGTCATTCATTCAGGTGAACCAAAAACACCAAAAAAGACGCGACTAGCAGCTAAGAAGATGAAGAATCCTAAGATCATCATTAAGATTGCGTATAAAACTAAATCAAAGGTATGAATTTTGAAAATTCGATATCTAGTTCTGGCAAATCTTGGGTTATAACTTCTAGCATCCATTGCGTTAGCCAATTCACCTGCATTTCTGAATGCAATTGATACCATCGGGATAATTAATGACACCAAAGCACGCATTCTTTCGATGAAATTACCATTCTTAAAGTCAATTCCTCTAGAAGCTTGGGCATTTAGAATTCTTTGTGATTCTAATAACAATGAAGGCACAAATCGGATTGAAATACTAATCGTCATTGCTAATGAACTTACTGGAATTTTGAATAACTTTAATGGTGATAATAATTGTTCAATTCCAAAGGTTAATTCAATTGAAGTGCTGGTTGATGTTAAAATTGTTGCCAATAAGACCATCATGAAAATCTTAAAGACAATTGATAAGGTAATGAAGAATGTTTTAAAACTTAATGCGTATGGTTGAAAGAAGTATTGTGGTGTTAAGGTTAATAGGTTTTTATCAAAAACAAAACTTCTTAATTCAGCCCCTGCTACTTTTGGCACTGATAGTTCAAAGAAGTATTTATAATTACCATTTTGGATTAATGATGCAAACTTATCATCTTGGGATAATTTATCTTTTAAATCTTCTAGAACTTGATTAAAGCTAATTGGATTGTTCTTATTAAGTTTATCTAAGATGTTAATTTCAGGGTGGTTGATGAACCAATCATAATCATAAAGATTAGAAACATGTCGATCTTCAAAGTTACCAATAATAATGTAATTATGTTGGTGCGAAAACTCTGAGACATTTAAAAATCCAGGGTTACGATAAGTAAACCAGTTAATTAAAAACAAGAATAAAAACATTATTATTATTGTTTTTAAGGACGATCAATAAATTCTAAACGGTAGTTTAGAAATAAAAAAGATTATTGAGATGATTGAAAATACAATTAATTGAAATACCAATCCTGTCGGTAAAAAAACGATGATTACAAAAGCAATAAACATCATCAATTTGATTGATGGGTTGGTTTTATGAACAATTGAATTGCTTAAGATATATCCATTAATTGCGTTTTTCATGTTCTTTAATTACCGTATTAATTGCGTTGGCTAGTTCTTTGATATTTCGGGGTTTGTAATCATAAAGTTTTTTGAATATTGGATTTTTTAATGATAAATCATTAATCACTTGAATAACTTGCGGTAAAGCTATTGAGGTGTTTTTAATCACATCAGGATTGGTAAAGATTTCGTATGGTTCACCTGATGTTAAAATCTTACCATCATTTAATAAGATAATTTCATCAGCAATCTCTAAAACTTTTTCCATCTGGTGAGTAATGACGATTACGGTCTTATTTTCTTTTTTGGATTCTAAGATTAAATCAACCATTTCAGCTTCACCCTTAGGATCTAATCCAGCTGTTGGTTCGTCAAAAATGATGATTTCAGATTGGATGGCTAAAATTCCAGCAATCGCAACACGGCGTTTTTGACCACCTGATAATTCAAAAGGACTGACATCTAAATAAGAAGAATCTAGTCCCATTTTATTAAGATAAAATTTTGCTAACTTTGCAGCTTCTTCTTTATTAACACCAAGAGCAACAGGACCAAACATGATGTCTTTTTGGATCGTGTCTTTAAACAATTGGTATTCAGGAAACTGAAAGACCATGGAAATAATTTTTCTTAAGCGTTTAAAGTTTTTAATCTTCTTGGTTGAAGAAGAAATAACAATATCATTGTTATTCTTAAAATCACGGATTGATAAATTTCCGTATTTAGAAACTAACAAACCATTAAAGTGGGTTACTAATGTTGATTTACCACTACCTGAGTTACCAATAATGCAATAAATTTTGTTCTTTTCAAAAGTGCAATCTATTCCCTTAAGAGCTCAGAACTCTTCAGGAGAATTTTCATCAAATACGCACTTTAAACCTTGTGCTCTTAGCACTTGGTTATCAACTAACGGAGTAATATTGTGCTTTAATCTTTTTGATCAACTCTTGAACATATATTATCGATTAACTCATTATATTTTAATGTAGTATTGATTTTAGCATCCATCTCATTTAGTTGCATGGCTAAATCTAAACTAAAGGGAATATCTAAATTAATTTCTTTTAAAAACTCACGATCTTTGAATATTTCATTAGGATCACCTTGTTTGATTAAATTACCATGATCCATAACTAAAACACGGTCGCAATTAACCACTTCTTCCATATCGTGGGTGATTGAAATCACGGTTTTACCTTGATTTCTTAATTGCAACATGAAGTTTTTAATATCCTTTTTACCCTTAGGATCTAGCATTGATGTTGATTCATCAAATAAGATAATGTTAGGATTAATCGCTAAAACAGAAGCAATTGCCACTCTTTGTTTTTGTCCACCTGAAAGTTTGTGTGGTTCAAATTTTAAGATATTTGTAATACCCACTTGTTCAGCAACACTGTCAATAATACGTTTGATTTCACTTCTTGGGATCTTACGATTTTCTAAACCAAAAGCAATATCATCCTCAGCAGTAATCCCGATAAATTGATTATCGGGGTTTTGGAAAATAATCCCAACATTATCTCGTAAAAATTTAATATTTTCACGAGAAATCGCATAACCAAATAAGTAAATGGTGCCTGATAATGGTTTTAAGATTCCAGTAAGCAACTTAGACATTGTTGATTTGCCAGAACCATTATGTCCAATGATACAAACATATTCTTTTTCATATATTTCATATGAAACATTTTTTAAAACCTGCTTCTTACTGTTATATGAAAACGAAACATTTTCAAATTTAATTACGCAATTTTTATTATTCATTGATTAAATTTTAAACTAAATTAATGGTTCTTGGTCCATTTCAGCAGGAATTTCTACACCAATGTATTTCAAGATTGTTGGAGCAACGTTGGCTAGAATTCCAGTTTTCTTAAATTTAACCGATTTATCAGTAATACTAAATGGCACAACATTAGTTGTATGTTTGGTTACTTTTTGATTGTTTTCATCAATCATCTCTTCAGCATTACCATGGTCAGCTGTGAAGAATACAGTTACGTTATTTTTATTAGCATCTTCTAGTAATCTGCCGATTTCAACATCAAGAGCTTCTAGACCTTTAACTGTTGCTTCGTAATTTCCAGTGTGACCAACCATATCTGGGTTAGCAAAGTTTAAGATCGTTACATCATATTTAAGATAAACTTTTAATAATTCATCAACAATTGCTTTAGCTGACATTTCAGGAGCTAAATCGTAAGTTTTAACATCTTTTCTTGATGGCACTAAAACTTTATCTTCGTTTTTATAATCAACTTCCACACCACCATCAAAGAAGAAAGTAACGTGGGCATATTTTTCAGTTTCAGCAATTCTTAATTGGGTTTTGTTGGCATTTGCTAAAACTTCACCTAGTGTGTTTTTTTCAATTTTTGGTGGATAACAAACAGAACTTGGCACAATTCCTTCGTATTGCATCATTGTTACGAAGTATAAATTGTTTCTTCTAGTTTCTGGGTGGTCTTTGTAATAATCTGAATTGAAAATATAGTGACTTAATTGTCTAGCGCGGTCTGGTCTGAAGTTTGCAAACACAACTGCATCATTATCTTGGATGGTAATTTCTTCAGTTTTATAGTTCTTATTAAATCCAGGCACGATGAATTCATCAGTTATATTTTCATCATAAGATTTTTGAACATACTCACGAATGCATTCATAACTAACACCCTTATTAAATAATAAGTTTTGATAAGCTAAATCGATACGATCCCATCTTTGGTCACGGTCCATGGCATAAAATCTACCTGCAACACTACCAATTTTCGTATTAGTTTTTTTAGAACGATCAATTAATTCATCTAGGTATGAAGCTAAGCTTTTTGGCGGAACATCACGACCATCACCAAACACATGTAATACGGTTGAAATATTGTGCTTATTAGCCAATTCCATGATTGCATAAATGTGATTAATGTGAGCATGCACCCCACCTGGTGATACTAAACCTAGAATGTGTAATTTTGAATTATGCTTTTTAGCATGATCAATCGCATTTAATAATGCTTGGTTTTCAAAGAATTTTTTAGTTTCAATTTCTTTATTAATTAAAGATAAACCTGTATAAATAATTCTTCCAGCACCGATATTTAAGTGTCCAACTTCTGAGTTACCAATTTGATTTTTTGGTAATCCTACGTGTTCTCCACTAGCACCCAACATTACTGTTGGATTGTTTTTAATTAAATTATCTAAGTTTGGAGTGTGTGCGTTTTTTACCGCATTACCGTGGGTGTTGTCACTAATTCCATACCCATCTAAAATCATTAATAAAGCTTTTTTCATAACCACTTTTTCAATCCTTATTTTTATTTATTTAGCTTAATTTTATTTAGCTTCAATTAGCTTAATAAATTTAGTTGCATCTAATGAAGCACCACCAACTAATGCACCGTTGATGTCTTTTTGTGCTAATAATTCTGAAATATTATCAGGTGTTACTGAACCACCATATAAGATTGGCACATTGCTAGCAATCTCAGTTGAACTGATTTCAGCTAGAACTTTTCTTACAAAAGCAATTGCTTCTTGAGCCGTTTGACTTGATGCAGTTTTACCAGTTCCGATTGCTCATACTGGTTCATAAGCAACAATTAAATTAACGAACAATTCTTTGTTAATATCTTTAAGATCTTTTAATAATTGTTCTTTTAAAACATCATTAGTTTTATTTGCTTCGTATTGTTCTAATGTTTCACCAATACATAAAACAACAGTCATATTATTTTCTAATAAAACCTTAGTTTTTTGATTGATTAATTCATCAGTTTCATGGAATAAAGTTCTTCGTTCAGAATGACCAATAATCACATGATTAATGCCCATGTCTTTTAGTTGTTCATAACTAACTGTCCCTGTGTTGGCACCAGATTTAATGTAGTTAGCATCCTGAGCTAAGATAATGCATTCTGGTTTTTTTAATTGATTTGCTAAATCTAAATGTAAGAAAACAGGAGCAACTCCAAAACTAACATTTGATTGTTGTGATAAATCAGTTGCATTTAAAGTATTAAAGAATGCTTGAACTTCTTTAATTGTTTTATTTGTTTTTCAGTTACCAAAAATATATTTTTTCATCTTATTCTAAACCAATATATTGTTTAAGCGTTTTTGTAATTTGATCAGCTTCTTGTTTTAATTTATTAAGCGAGCTTCCATAAAAATTATAATAAAATTTAAACTTTGGCTCAGTGCCAGATAATCTGAATCTAATTCAACTATCGTTTTCTAAAATTCAATCTAAACAATCACCTTTGTTATTTCATTCAACTTTAACAATCTTACGATCACAAATTCTATCGGCTGTATAGTTAGCTAATTGATCACGTCAATTGATTGCTTTTTGTTTTCAATTTAGATCTTCAATTTTAATCGTAATCGTGTCATTGTGAATATAACCAAATTGTGGATAGATTTCTCGTTCTAAGAAATCAACCATAGTAATACCACGTTTTAGACAACTATCATGAATTTCTAATGCTAACGCAGCAGCTTGAAAACTATCTTTATCTAATGAAATTGTTGAAGTTAAAGCACCAATTGCTTCTTCAAATCCCACAATGAAATCTTGGTTGTCTTTATGCTTATTAATTTCATTACCAATCCATTTAAAACCAGTGCCAACGCGATAAACTACACCATTGTATTTATCAATAATTCGATCAATTAAATTCGTTGATACATATGTTGAAACAATGTAAGGAGTTTTATGTAATTTCTTGTGTTTTAAGATGTAATAAGAAAAGATAATTCCCATCTCATTACCATTTAGATATCTAAATTCGTTTTTATGTCTAACAGCAACCGCCAAACGATCAGCATCAGGGTCAGTTGCTAACATGATGTCAGCATTAAAGTGATTAGCGTATTTTAATGATAGTTCTCATGATTCAATTGCTTCTGGATTTGGTGATTTGGTAAAACTAAAGTTTTCATCATAATTACATTGTTCTTTAACAGGAATAACATTGTAATTAAAACGTCTTAACATCTCAGGTAATCAGTAAGAAGAAGCACCGTGTTGACCTGTAAAGATTATTGGAAAATCTTTATAAACATTTTTATCAGTTTTGTATAAATTACGATAAACACTCGTAAAATATGCATCATAAATTTCTTCTGAAATGAATTTAACAAGTCTATCGTTTGGTTGATATTCTAAGTTTAAGATTTCATAACTTTTTGGCATGAAATCAATTACTTTTTGACCATCTTCTTGTAATAATTGCGCACCTTTTTCGTTATATGCTTTAAACCCATTATCCGTTTTTGGATTATGTGATGCTGTGACATTAATACCACCATCAGCATGACATCTTGGAATTGCATAAGATAGCATTGGTGTTGATGTTACTTTGTTGCAATCAAATAAGAAAACTTCAATGCCCATTGAAGTTAATACATCTGTGATTACTTTGGCAAAATGAGCACCATCTTTTCTATTATCATGAGCAATTACACAGCGTGGTGAGTATCCAAATTTATCAATTAAAAAACGACCATAACCAAATGCCATTTGCGCATAAGTAAAATCATTTAAGTATTGGAATCCAGGACCCATTTTTTGACGAATTCCTGCTGTTCCGAATGCTAATGGTTTATCAGCAAAAGCATATTCTAATTCTTCTGCTGACATTTGTAGGATTTGTTGTTTTAATTCTTCACTTACTCTTGGATGAGCTAATCAGTATTTTACGCTATTCATAATGTTCTTATTGTTATTTAACGATTAATGTGTGGTTGGTATAATTACTTTTTATTATCTGCTATTTAGTGCTTTGTAATTAAAACCTAAGGGAATTAATTGTTTGAATTGATAGGTTTTTTTCGTATTATTTTTTGAATAAATTGTGATCAAAGTGTTATCATCACTAAATTCTCATAGTGCTTGACGACACATTCCACATGGTGATGAATTTTCATCAATCGAATCAGTCATTACATAAATATGACTTAATAAGGGAATTTCACCTGTTGAATCAACAATCATTCTGCCGATCGCATTACGTTCTGCACATAATGTAACTGGATATGATGCATTTTCAACATTAACTCCTTGATATTCGTTGTTATTCGTATCAACTAAGATACAAGCACAAGCGAAGTTTGAATAAATACAATAAGCTTTGTTTAGTAATTCAATTAGTTGGTTATATCGCATAAATTATTGTTGCATGAGCCTTTTTGATAATTGTTTCATCAATTGGTTTTGATGAATATAAAGTCATGATTAGTTCGTTGTTTTTCACTTCATCATAACTTTTTTTGTTTAAATAAATTCCAGCTTGAAAATCAATTGCTTCACCTTTGATTTTTCTACCAGCACCTAGTTCTAATGAAACAAGGGCTAAGTCAACTGGTGAAGTGTATTTGATTTTTGATGTTTGTGTTGCTTTAATTTCATGCTTGTATTTAGGCATAAAATATTGGTCATTAACAACTGCTTGTCAATCACCTTTCTGAGCTTTAATTCAACTTACTAACTGTTCAAATGGTTTGTTGGTTTTTAATAAATCATCGATAGCTATTTTTGCTTGTTTTTTATCGTTAAATTTGCTAGTTTCTACTAAAATTTCAACTAACAAATTATCCATTAAAACTTTGAATGAATTATTGTTGTCTAATTCATTTTTTAAATAAGCAACTGCTTCTTTAACTTCAATTGCATTACCAATACTATTACCCAACACTTCATTCATATCATTTAGTTCACAAACTAGATGACGTTTAAAGCGTTTAGCTAAATTTAGCATCAGTTGTTTTAATTGATTAGCTTGTTCAATGGTTTTACAAAAAGCACCTAAACCATATTTGATGTCAATAAAAATATGATCAGAATTAACAGCAAACTTCTTTGAAATAATTGAAGCTGCAATTAATTCCAAGCAATCGGTTGTGGCCGTAACATCTCTTAATTCATACAAAATTTTATCAGCCACAACAAGGTCTTTGGTTTGAGCCATAATGAACATATCATTTTGATCTAAGATCTTTTTAGCTTCATCTAGTTCAATGAAACAATCAACACCAATTGATTCTAGTTTGTCAATTGTTCCACCAGTATGACCTAAACCACGACCTGACATTTTAGAAATCTTGAAATCAAAACAAGTTAATACAGGAGCCAGAGCAATTGATACCTTATCACCAACTCCACCAGTTGAATGCTTATCAATTGATTTTTTATTGTTGGTATCAAAGCTTAATGTTTTACCTGATTTGATCATGAAATCAGTTAGATAATATAATTCATCTTCATTCATGCCATTAAATCAGATTGCCATTAACAACGCACTAATTTGATAATCAGGTATTGTTTTATCAACGCATCCATTAATAAAAAAACCGATTTCATCTTGATTTAATGCTTGTTTGGTTTTTTTCTTTTCAATGATTTCTACAATGTTCATAATTAATGATTAAGCTAGATTAATTGTCTTTAATTCTTGCATTAATTTAACAGATCTAGAAGTGCCAATTCGATCAGCACCTGCTTTAACAAATTCCACTAAATCTCTAGCATTACTAATCCCACCACTGGCTTTAATTAAGATCTTGTCTTTAGCTGCTTCTTTCATAATGTTGATGTCATTAAGTGAAGCACCACGAGTTGAAAAACCAGTTGAAGTTTTAATAAAATCAGCACCACCATCAATACATGCTAATGTTGCTTTTTGAATTTGTTCATCAGTTAATAAGGCAGTTTCAACAATTACTTTTAATACTCTTTCACCACAAACTTTTTTGATCTGGCGAATTTCATCAATCACACAAGCACAGCTGTTAATTAATTCAGGGATATTAATCACCATATCAATTTCATCAGCACCTGCTTTGATTGATGTTTTTGCTTCATAAACTTTTTGTTCAGTAAACGTTTGACCTAACGGAAAACCAACTACTGTGCAAACTTTAACATCAGTTTTTTCTAAGATTTTTTTAGCAGTTTTAATATATGCTGGATTAACACAGACACTAAAGAAATCATATTCGATTGCTTCATGACAAAGTCGTTCAATTTCTTCGTATGTTGCGTTGGGTTTTAGTAATGTGTGATCAATTAGTTTATTAAATTTCAGAATACTCATAAATTAAAGTTTAATAGCCACATTAAGTGCTAATTCAATCATGTCCTTGAATGAAGTTTGACGTTTTTCTGGACTCATTTCTTCGTGGGTAACTAATGAATCTGATACTGTTAAAATCGTCATTGAATTTTTCTTAGCTTTTTGTGCATTAGCATTTAAAGCAAAACCTTCCATCTCAACAGCAATTGCTTTTCAATTTTCATATGCTTGTTTTGGTGTGTATAAGGTTTGATAAAAAGCATCTTCACAAATCACTAAACCTTCGTGGTATTTGATGTTTAGTTCTTTAGCTGTTTGTCTTGATAGTTCTAAGATTTTTTCTGAAGGATAATTGGTTTTGTTTTTAACTTCCACACCAATTAATTTTGCATATGGTGATTCACTGAATGCTTCACTTTCTAAAATCACATCACCTAACTTAATGCCTTCAACTAAAGCACCACAAGATCCAACCCGAATAATGTTATCAACATCATAAACATTGTAAAGTTCATGTGAATAAATTCCGATTGACGGATTACCCATACCATGACCCATTACTGTAATTGGTTTATTTTTATATGTGCCAGTAAATGCATACATATTTCTTACTTCGTTTACTAGTTTTGGATTTTCTAGAAATGTTTCAGCAATTCATTTAGCACGTAATGGATCACCTGGCATTAATACTGTTTTAGCAATATCTTCTTTTTTTGCTTTAATGTGTGGAGTCATGTTTTAATATTCCCTTCTGTGAGTTGTATATATTCTTATCTTATAACTAAATAAAAACTAAATAACTAAAAATTTTTTAAATGTAATTTAACGCAATCCTTTATCAAAATGGTTCCCTGCATTTTTAGGTCCAATCGAGAAATTACCTAATAAAACCATCGTTAATAAAGTTAATGCGTATGGAATGATTCTTAATAAATAACTTGTTGAGTTGTCTGCTAATGTTGATGTTGAATAAATCAATAAAGCACTGAATACTAAACCGATGATTGTGATTGGTAATAATTTTCAACCACTAACAATTAAGATAGCAAGAGCAATAAACCCAACACCATCAACATCACCAGCAAATGAACGTCCAGATTGGTAATAAGCAAACAAGCCACCGCCTAATCCAGCAATTGCAGTTGCTATAAGAATTCCAATTCATTGGTATAAAGTTACATTAATTCCTTGTGAATCAACTGCGTTAGGATTTTCACCAATTGCACGGTATCTTAAACCAACTCTTGAGAAATTCATGATTAGATAAATTATTGCAAACAATAAGATAAACCCAACCATAACAACAATTGCTTGTGTGCTTACTTGATTATCAGTTGTTGTTCTGATGTAAATATTTCTTAAACTAGTTTCGCCAAATAGAACAGATGAACGGTTTGATAAAATTTGACCAAATCCTGTTGCTAATAAATTAATTCCTGTTCCTGCAATTACATGATCAGCTTTTAATTTAATGGTTGCTAAACCAAATAATGCTCCGATCGGAACTGATAATAATGTCGAAATTAATAATGAAACAACAAATGTTCATTGGTATGCTGTGCTGGTTGATTGCGAATTAAACACCTTATTAAAGATATTTGAAAACAACACAAAAAACGTTGCACCAAATGTCATGGCACCGTTGATTCCAATATTAACAATCCCAACTCGTTCACTTAAATAACCACTAAAAACTCCAAGAATTAAAGCAGGAGCTAGGATTAATCACATGTCTAATTGTGATATGCTAAACATTATTTAACTCCTTTCAATAAATTTAATTCTTTTAGTTTAGTTTGAATATTAGCAATATGATTATCAACTTGTGGTTTTAATTCATCTTGCAATGAAACAACTAATCGTTTAATTAATTTTTCATTTTTATCCCATTTATTTAGTGATAATAAAAGTTTGCTATTTCTTGAGTGTTCATATTCTCTAATATTAGTTTCAGTTTCAAGAATGATATCAAACACACAAGCATGATAGAATTCATTAACATTTTCAATACGATCATTGATGTATTTTTTCTTATACTCAACGATTGAATTTTTATATTCATCTAACCATCAAACTTTAAATCATCCAGCAAATTTAGCTCAATGTTTTTGTTTGCTATTTTCACTTAATTTAGATATTAAATCTTTTCTTAACTTCTTGACTTTAAAGATGTAATTTTCATTTAAAGCCGCCATGTTATTCTCGAGGTTTTGGTAATTGGTAATGTTGTTTTTACCATATAAAAACATCATTAGTCAGCGTCATGGTTTTAAGTATGCAACTAATCCGAAGATTGAAATCATATACATTAAGATACCTAATGTTAATGATAATGTTTGAGGGTTTGGTAGGTTAGCTGATAATTGACCAACTTGAATTAATGAGAATAAGATTGAAATAACACCAATTGCTCAAGGATTGTTTAGAGCGATCAATGAAACTGCAATTCCATTAAATCCTTCAGATGGCACAGCACTTAAATTGAAATCACCAAGTGAAGTAAAGCTGATTGCTCTCACATATCCACTTGTATAAACAACCACACCTAAAATTCCTGCAATAGCACCTGAAATTGCAAATGATGATAGTTGTAATAAGTTTTTGTTATACCCAAAATATTCAGCAGAAGTTGAAGATAAACCAGTTGTTTTTAGTTTGTGACCAAATACAGTAAATCTTAATAATATTCAAACAACAATCACACAAACAAGTGTTATTGCAATTGATCAAACTCATCCAGTGTTACTTGTAAAAGAAGAAGATCCTCTACTTACATAAAATGAATATTCTTCTGCAAACGGTATTGATGAAAATTGCCCGTTTCTTCTAGCGTTAGCATCTATGAACATCGGGGTGTTAATCATAATCGCCCCAAGAATTAATAAGATAATTCAGTTTAATAAAATTGCTGATACAACTTCATTAACTTTTAAGTAGATTTTTAATACCCCAGTAAATACCGAAACAAACGCAGCAGCAAACATTGCTAAAAGAATAGTAATAATTTGACCACCTTGTTTTGGAGCAAATCCTGCTTTTTGTAAATAATATGTAATAAAGAAAGCAAACGATGCACCTGCAAGCATTTGTCCTGATATTCCAATATTAAAGATTTTTACTTGCATAGCAAACCCAAAAGATAGACCTGCTAAAGTAAAGATTGCGATGTTGGTAATAAAATCTTTTTGTTGTTGTTGACCTTTTAGTCCTTGACTGAATAATGATCAAAACGCATTAGCTCTTACTTGTGTTGCTAATAAAAGCAAGAAAGTAATAAAGATAGCAATAATTACTAAAAAGATTACACTTAGTGATCTTCTTAAATTATTTTGATTTTCTTTTCTATAAAAAAGTCGATCAAAAAAGATTAAAAAACCTGGGCTGTTCTTAAATCTGTTCATTCAATGACTCCCCTGCTAGTAATTGACCGATTCTAGATCTTGTCATTTCTTCTTTTGGTCCAATTCCGATAATATTATTTCTATTAATGACAGCAATCGTATCAGCTAGCGCCATGATTTCATCAAGTTCGTAAGATACTAATAAAATTGCCTTGCCACGCTTCTTTTCTTCAATGATTTGGTTATGAATGTATTGAATAGCACCAACATCTAAACCACGAGTTGGTTGGGCTAAAATTAATAACTCATGATCTTTTGTCATTTCTCTTCCAATAATCAACTTTTGTTGATTACCACCAGATAATGAACGAGAGTTGGTTGTTCCATTAGCCGTTCCACGCACATCAAATTGATCAATAATTTTTTGAGCATAACTAGCTATTTCAAATGGCACAACCATTCCCATAGATGAAAACGGTTTTTTATCAATTAAATTATTAACTGAATTCAAACGCACACTTTGATCTAAGGTTAAACCATGTTTGTGACGATCTTCTGGAACAAAAGACATCCCCATTTTTGCTCTTGTTTTAATTGATTTATTTGATACATCAACTAAACCGTTTTTATCTCTAAATAAGATGGTGTTTGGAAATGATTTTTTTAATCCCGAAATTAATTCAATTAATTTCGATTGTCCATTACCTTCAACCCCTGCAATTGCAAAAATTTCACCTTTTCTGATATTAAAATTAATGTTAGAGTGTGATTTAGTTTTTGATAAGTTTTTATAAACATTTTTAGCAGCATTAATCCCTTTTGTTACTGCTGTTTTTGCTCAAGCGCCAGCTTTATTAACTAATTCATCATATTGTTCTTGAGCGTTTTTGGTATTTAAATTGAGATTTTTAACAGACAAAACAACATCATCACTAGTTATAGGATTATTGTTAATCGAAGGAACCACAGTGCGACCAACCATCAATTCTGCCATTTCTTCAATCGATTTATCTTTTACATCAAAACTAGCAATATATTCACCTTTTCTGATAACAGTAGCACTATCTGCTACAGCTTTAATTTCATGAAGTTTGTGAGTAATAATTAAGATCGTTTTATTCTTAGCTTTAAATTCTTTCAGAATTTCTAAAAAGCTTTCAATCTCATTATCTGACAATACTGCTGTTGGTTCATCAAAGATTAATAAATCTGCATCTCGATATAAAACTTTTAAGATTTCAACTTTTTGTTGTTCACCAACTGTTAATGAAGAAACTTTAGCATTTAAATCAATTTTGAAATTATATTCATTGATTAGTTTTTTCAGTTTATCAGCAGCTTTTTTATAAAAGATAATCCCACCTTTTGTCGGTTCATTACCTAGGATGATGTTGTCAATTACTTTAAAATTTTCAATCAACTTAAAGTGTTGGTGCACCATACCAATTTTGGCTTTTGATGCATCTTTTGAAGACTTAAAATTTACTTCTCTATCCCAAACAAATATTTGTCCTTTATCTTGTTGATATAAACCAAACAAGATTGACATTAAAGTAGATTTTCCAGCTCCATTTTCACCAATAATGGCATGAATTTCATTTCTTTTAACATTCAAATTAATTCCAACATTGGCCTTAATCTGTCCGTTATTAAATGACTTATGGATATCTACCATCCTAAGGGCGTATCCTTGATCTTCCAATTTTTTGCCTCCTTTTTATTTAGTTAGTTGGTTTTAAATTATAAAAAGAAAAATAACGGGCTGTTATTTTTCTTTTTAGGGTTTTATTTATTATGCTCTTTTAAATTCAAACGGTAATGTGCTTTGGTTCAGTAATTCACCTTTTGCTTTTTTGTATGATTTACCGTCTTTAAAGATTGCAGAAGCGTGGCTTCATTGTTGTAAATCTTCATCCGTTGCGTTAGCAGGTTTTAGAAGAGGGATTAACTTAGCATCTCCATTTACTTTTGTTGCGAACGTGTATAACTCTGTTCCTTTAATGTGTCAGCGAGTTTTTTCATTTTCTTCTGCAAAGAATGGTGATTTACCAGCTAAAATTTGGATGTATTGTTCGATAATTGATTTTCTGCTTGCTTCTTCTTTTGCAGTTTTTAAATTAGCAATTTCAATTGTTTTAGAACTTGTTCCGTATTTAACATTTAGACCTTTGTCTGCTGGTGCTGTTTCTGTTGATGCTTCAGTTTGCTTATCTTCAGTCATCTTAGAACCTTGTTGTTCTTTAGGTTGTTCTTCAGATCCTTCTTTAGTTTGAGTGAATAAATCGTTTAAGTCTGGTAAGTATTCTAATCCTGGATTTGATAATGAAACCCCACCGTTAGATAAAGTCGCTCAGTTATTTCATCCATAACCATAAAAACCGTTAAATTCTTTACCAGTTTCAATCGCTTTAAGAACTGAATATACAGCTGTATCAAGAGCTTTAACTGTTGAGAAAGCAATTGTCTTATTACCTGGGGCACCTTCTAATCTTTCAGTAGATGATAGATCTTCTTGAGCAGTATCAACACCAATGATTTGAACGTGCTTGTCTTTTTTAGCAAGAATTGAAGCTTGAGTTAAGCTTGTTTGTGGTCCTGCTACTGGATAAATTAATGATGCACCATTATCAATTAAAGTATCAGTTATAGTTCTAGCTCTTTGTTCAGTATCTTTGAATGATCCAGAAACGTCAGGAACTAAAGTATCACGACTTCCTTTATTGCTATCATCAGAAACAATTCATGAAAGTTTTTTAGCATCTTTAATTCTTGGTTGAATGTATTCGTTAAAGAAAATAGCACCTAATCTAAATCCGTTTAAGAAATTAGTTGTTGAAGGTAAAGCTAAACCAACATATCCAGAAATACCGAATGTGTCTTTTTCATCAACTTTAACAGTATGGTATCAATCTTTGTGTTTATTAAGAAGAACACCTGATGCAATACCTGTTAAGAATGCAGCACTTTCAGTTTCAAAAGTAACTGAAGAAATGTTAGTTCCGTTTTCAGCAGATTCAATTAAACCATCAACAAAAATGAAACCAAAGTTTTTGAATTCATTATAAAGAATTTCGTCCTTTAAAATTGTGTTTAGCGCATTATCTTGATTAAAACCAGTAGCTACTGCAACCTGAGAGCCATCTGTCATAATTTGTCTATAAGAGTTAATTCGATCTTGGTCTGATTTTCCAGGACGTTTTCATAATCCGTTGTTTTCAGAAATGCTGTTATCACTAGCTTCTGGAACACTATAACCTTTATCACTAAAGAATTTTCTAATTCCGTTAAATGTGCTTTCAGAGAATGATTGGTCAGCTAATGTTGATCCAGCATCTGAAACAACTAATTGAACTGAAGATTGGAATGCCAATGAACTTCCACAAGAAGCTAGAGTAGCACTTACGATTGATAATGCTCCTGCTAGTCCTATGCTTTTTGTTATTTTTTTAGCTCTCGATTTAGATTTCATGTTTAATTGCTAATTTCCTCAAAAATTATATGTATCTAACTATATTATATTATGAAAGCTATAAAAGAAAATTATTAAAAATTTTTATAAATCTGGCTAACAAGATTTTATTTCTTAGACTTTATGATTGTTTTGTTATCAAAAGCACCCTTCAAACTGAATGCATCAGCATAATCAATTGAAGAATTATACGGCAATCCCATACCCAGTCTGTAGATTTCGACATCATGATCTGCTAATAATAATTGGATGTAATTAGCAGTAGTTTGTCCATCTTGGGTAAAGTTGGTAGCAATAATTATTTTTTTAATCTTTTCTTTATTAATACGATGGATTAATAAATCAAAATTAATTTCATCAATAATTTTTTTATTCTTACGTGATATTTCGTTGTTAAGAATAAAATATTTACCATTGTAAACTTTAGCTTCTTCAATGACATGTAAATCATCATAAAAGCTAACTATACAAAGCTCATCACTGTTTCTTGATTCGTCTAAACAAAGATTACAAACTGATCCCTTTGATCAACCCTGACAAAGCTCACAAACTCTGATGGCAAACTTTGCCCGTTTGATTGTTTCAATCAATTCATAAACATAACGATCAGATTTCATTAATAAATGTTGGGCAATCTTTTTAGCATGCTTAGCACTTATTTTAGGCAGATCGCTAATTTGTTCGACTAGACTATTAAACTCATTCAGATCTCAATCTGACGACATATTATTTAAGCTAAACTAATTAAAATCCTGGAAAAGGCATTGGTGGGGTAATTGAAGATGTTAAACCATCTTTTTGTTTTTCAACATCAGCTACTGCTTCATTGATTGCTTCTGCCACCATTTCTTGTAAAGTAGTTGGATCTTCTGGATCAATTAGATCTTTATTGATTTCAATCTTAACAATCTTTAAATTACCTTTGATTGTTGTGCTGATTAGTTTTTTGTAATCGTAATTAAATTCTTTTTCTTCAAATTCTGCAAGCTTCTTTTCCATTTCGCGTTGCATTTTTTTCATTTGGTTAGCTAAATTTTGGAAGTTCATAATTAGTATTATTTAGTCTTTTTTAGTAATAAATCTTTAAGATTTTCAGCTTGTGTTTTTTGTTTCTTAATCTTTTTTAAGATCTTTACATCAAGCGAATCATACAGATTCTTATAATAATTTATTTTATCTAAATCTTTTTTATCTGTTGGTTTTAGTTGTTGGACTTTTTTGAATTTCGGACCTAAAATTTCTTTGGTTGTAGCAAAGACATAGATTTCACGATTAAAGATGTAATTAATCGTATGAACTTTGTTATTGTCATAATCATGAGCATTGATGATGGCTGCATCTTGTTCATCGTCCTTAATTAAAATTGCAGCTTTATTCGTGATTGCAAATGGTTTAGCATTTGTCAGGTATGAGTCTGAATTTTTGTATAATGCCATTTCTTTATCATTACCTTGTTGGAACTTTTTTTGCATGGCATTAAAACGCTCCGTGCCATCTTTAAGCATTAAGCTTTTATCATTAAATACGCAATAAACAATTGCATCTAAATATTCATCAATTTGTTCATCACTAAATGCTTTAAACTTATCAACAGCATTAATTTCAGCCGTGCTAAATTCTTCAGTTAGTTCTTGGGTATTATTTTCAACAATAGGTTGTTCAATCAATTCGGGTTCAGATGGTTTTTTAGTTTTTGATGCTCTGGTTTTTTTAGTTATTTGTTCTTGTTGTTCTGATTGAATAAAATCTTGTTTAATTGGTTGATCTACTTGTTTAATTAATTCAACGTTAGGTGATTTAATTGGTTGAATAAGATCTTGTTTAATCTGTTGATTAATCTCTTGTTTTTTAATCTCAACAATAGGTTTAATTTCTTGTTGTTTATCAACTTTATTAGTTCTTGTTTGATTAGATATATTTTCTTGTAATGCTAGATAATCATATCTAAAATTATTGTATTCATCAAAGTATTCAAAAACTAATAAAATTAAACTTTCTTTTAGGTTATTATGAAATGTTTTTGTTGCTAATAAATTGTTAATTTTTTCGCATAAATTTGATAAATTAACACCTCTGTAATTAATCTTTCTAACTTGATTTAAATCCAAAACTTTTAATAAGTTTTCTTTGCGGGTTCGATCAAAAATATATAGGTCTAATAAGATAGCAAAAAAGTCTTGAATAAATAAAGCAAAATTAATTCCTTTAGTTTCTACTTCATTTAATAAATTAACAATCCCTTCATAATCTTTTTTATTAATTAAATCTAAAAAACTTAGCTTGATTTCTAAATTAATTAAACCAAAAGTTTCATTAATTTTATCAAGCGTTATTTCATTGTTTTTATCATAAGCTAATTGTTGCAAAATACTTAATGAATCGCGAGCTGAACCAGAAGCTAAAACAGCAATCTTACTAATTGCTTCTGATTGGATTTTTAATTCTTCATTCTTAACAACATTATTTAAAACATCAATAATTTCTTGAAGTTCTAATTTCTTAAAATTAAAGCTTTGGCATCGTGAAACTACGGTTAAAGGGATCTTATGAAATTCAGTGGTGGCAAAAATAAAAGCAACGTGTTTTGGTGGATCTTCTAAGGTTTTTAATAAAGCATTTCAAGCACCCGTGCTTAACATATGAGCTTCATCAAGAATATAAACCTTAGTTTTTAAATTCATTGGAGAATAATTGATGGTATCAATTATCTTTCTAATTTCATCAACCCCGTTGTTGGTAGCTGCGTCAAGTTCATAAACATCTTGTGACTTGTTTTCATCAATCAATTTACAAGCAGAACATTGGTTGCAAACATCACCATTTTTTTTATCAAGACAGTTATATGCTTTGGCTAAAATTTTGGAAATCGAAGTTTTTCCAATCCCTCTTGATCCTTGAAAAATATAAGCATTAGCCAACTGATCATTAGCACTGGCTTTTAATAAAATCTTAGTAACATGAGATTGTCCAATGATTGTTGATAAATTTCTTGGACGGTATTTTTGATAAAAATTAATCATATTAATTTTTAAGATCCTTTAAGTGTTTTTGCACTAAGCAATAAGCGTTCAATAAACTGGTTAAATAAATTTCTTTGTTCTTAAACAAGATGTCTTCGACTTCAGATTGAGTCATTCATTTATTAATTGAAACCGATTCAAAAAGTGTTCCATCTGTTTTTGGTTCTTCTTGTTCTAAATTAGTTACATCAAAAATAAAACAATAAACAATCTCATTCATCTGGGTTGAAGGAACAAAATAAATCTGATCATGAAATTGGTTTAAATCAACCTTGATTCCACCTTCTTCATAGGTTTCTCTGATTGCTGCTTGTAGGGGTGTTTCGTTGGGATCAATCGCTCCTGTAATCGGACAAGGATATAGATCGTTTCAACACTTCTTACTTTTTAATTCTGGTTGTGGTTGGTAATGAATTAAATACATTACTTCATCACCAACATGCTTAAAACATAATGAAGCAATGCTATTAACTGATTTTCTTTGAGCATAGATAAACCCTTTATCAGTTTGATAAAGGTTTAATCATTCAGTTTCATGCAGCAATTTATCTTTCATAAGAACTTTATTGTTATTGATATTATTTTAATTTTGTTGTTTTGATTTTAATTTATGTTTTTGTTGTGTGAGTAGTTTGATAAACAAAACAAGAACATTATGGCTCTAATGTTCTTGTTTATTTGTTTTAGTATGTTTATGATTATTGAATTAATTTAAGGGTTTTTGAAATTCTTGATAATGTCAATGGATATGAGATTAGAGCAAAGAAATCAAAGAAAATACTTAATGATAAAACTACCTTTAAAGAATCAAAATCATAACTGTAGAAGTTTTTCTGGCTACTGATCTGACTGCTAATCAAGATGCTTGCTAATGCAAACGATCGATAAATCGAACTGAAAATAATATAGACGATGATAACAGCAACGAAGATTGCATTATATAGGTTTTGAGAAATACCAATTTTTTCAATGCTTAGTGTTTGTGTTGAATTAAGAATTCAAAGCACAGCTAATCCTAATGCACCTAATGCAATGATTGTTGATAATAATCCTAGAACAGTGTTGGTAATACTGAATTTCTTTAAGCGTGATAATGTTCAAGTATCATACTGTAAAGAAAATTCTCCTTCGGTTGGTTCTTGTTCTTCTGGTTGATAATCAGGGTTGCTATCAGCCAGAGCATTTGCGTCTTTTGCTTCTTGTTGTTTTCTTAATGTTTCTTCATCAACAACAACTAGCTTTGTTTCTAGCTTCTTACGCATATACTCTTCAAGAGTCATGCCAGAAGGATGCATTGCTGGTTGAACTTGTGGTTGTTCTTGTTGTGGTTGCTCAGCTTGGGTATTCTGTGCTTGAGTTTGTGGTTGTTGTTCTACAGCAGGTTGTTGGTTTGCAGCTTCTTGATTTGTTTCTTGCTGAACATTATTGTTTTCATATGTTTGTTCAGCTTGTGGTTGTTGATTGTATTGTTGGTTGTTAAATTCTGTTGTTTGAGTTGCTTCGGTTGTTGGTTGAACAACTTCACTATTGAAATTAGTTGGTTGTTGTTCAACAGGTGGCACATTCATTTGTGCTTGATTGTTGTTGTTATTAACTTGATTATTGTTGTTAATTGGAGCAACTGGTGGCTGAACTTGTTGGTTTGGTTGTTGGTTTTGTAATTGAGGTTGAACTCTTTGTTGAAGATTTTGATTTACTGGTTGTTGGGGTTGAACTCTTTGTTGAACGTTCATTCCCTGTTGGTTCATTCCTTGTTGGTTAACAGCTCCAGGTTGTTGAATATTATTTCTTTGTTGTTGAGGCTGTTGGGGTGGTTGTTGATTTTGATTCGAATTAGAAGCTGATCTTTGATTATTATTTTGTTGATTATTATTTTGAGCGTTATTTTGAACGCTATTATTATTTAAATTTGGTCTAGGTGTATTAGGCCCCATAACAGGCGGTGTTTGCATCCTGTTTGGTTGTTGGGGTTGTTGCGGATTTACTCTTGGCGGCATTTTAGGAGGTTGCGCAGCTGCACCTTCTTTTTTAGCATGCATGCCAATGATTTGTGCCTGAGCTTGATACATATTGTTATTAGCTCTTGGCTGGTTATTATTAATATTTACAGCGGGCCTAATTGCTTGCTGCAAATTGTTATTTTGATTTGGTGGTAGATTCGGCTTCTGGTTCATAGTTTAAACTATTTAAGGCTTACTTCTATTAATTTTAATAGAATATAAAAAAATAAGACAATTAGAATAAACTAATTATCTTCTAGGTATGTCACAGCTTTATTAGTAATCTGACGTCCTTTTAGGGTCTTTTTAATTAAATTCAGTTTAATTAAATAAGGCTCAATTTTCGATTCAATGGTAAACGGATCAATACCACTAATTAACGATATTGATTTCAATCCTAAATATAATTTAGGGTTATTATCAAAGGCTTTTAGATATTCTAAATCAAGGTTTGATAAACCGTATTTATGAATATTAAGTTTGTTAAGAATGACATCAATTTTTTCATTTGGATTAAATAATTTAAAATCCATAACTCGTTTATAAATTCTTAATGCATTTCTTGGTGTGCCTTTGGAATTAATCGCAATCGTTTGACACTCATGATCATTTAATTTAATCTTATCTTTCAGATTAGCTGCTTTTATAATTTCATAAATTTCTTCATCTTGATAATAATCAAGTTTTAATAAAATGCCAAAGCGTTCTTCTAATGGATCAATAATCCGACCATACATTGTTGTTGCTCCAATTAAGGTGAATGGTGGTAGCTTCATTCTGGTAAATTTCGAATTAAATTCTTTACCAATTAAAATGTCAACAACATAATCTTCCATGATCGGAAATAATAGTTCCATTATTGTTGGGTTTAATGAATGAATTTCATCAATGAATAAAACATCATTTTTAGATAATAACGAAAAAGCGTTGAGTAAATCAGCAGGTTTTTGAATTTGTGATGCTTGTAAGATCTTGATTTTGGATTTTAATTCATTTGCAATAATTTGCGCCAATGATGTTTTGCCAACACCAGGTGGTCCATAAAATAAGACATGATCAAGAGCTTTATTTTGGTTAATCGAAGCATTAATAAAAGTTAAAAGTTTTTGCTTTAACTCAACCTTACCAATAAACTCATCAAAATTTTTTGGTCTAGCTAACTTCATTGGTTCTTAAACCAATTTGTTTAATAATCATGGCCACTAAATCAGCTGAGTCACTAATTAAATTTTCATTTAAATCAATTTGACACAAAGCATCTTCAATCTGTTGTTGCTTATAACCTAATGTCAATAAACAATCAACAGCTTCAACAATTAATTCTGATGATAGTTCATTGTTTTTATTTTCATCATCAGTTTTATTGTCATCAGATTTGCTATCAAAATTATCTTGTTTTTGATTATTAGTTTCACTTGGGAAATAATTCTTATTAGCAAGATCTGACATTAATAAAATTGTGGCAACTTTTTTATTAATGTTTTCAAGTTTCATCAAACCATTAAGATCATTGTTTTTAATTAGATCAATAAGCTCATTGGTTGGATTTGCCATAATGTTAATTGCTGTTTTTGGACCAATACCATTAATTGTTAATAAACTCTTGAAAAACTCTTTTTCTTTAAGGGTTTTAAAAGCATAAATTTCATTGCTAATCATATTATTTTGATTAACAACGCTAAGTTGATGAATAAAAATTAAAGCATTGCTTTCAGTTCTACTAAAACCACTGTTAGGTTTTACATTAACTCAATAACCTCAGTTATTGGATACAAACAACATTTTTGTGTCTGTTACATATTCTATTTTTGCATATACAGAAGTAATCATATTTAACTCCTGTTAAAGATATGTCAAAAACTCTAAGAAAGAACAATTTGATTTTCTTTAGCTACTTGTTTCATCTTAGTTAATAAGATGATTAGTTTATTTAAACACTCTTCATACAAACCGTTATCATATAGTTGTTTGTAGAAATCACTAGCATATTTTCTAATGTCTTCTGCTTCATAAATATATTTATTTAAGAACATAAAACACTGATCACATAACTCTTTTAGAGCCACTTCTTTCATTAAGGTTGTTAGTGCTAGAATAAAACTCTTTTCAATGTTTTCATGTAAAGCATCAAACTTATTAATATTTTCTTTGTAATTCTTATATAAGTTTGATTCGATCTGAATTAATTGATTGTTATTTTCTGAAATCATTTTGTATAAATTATCATTCTTGATTTCATTATCTTGGTAATAATTCTTAATTAATGCAAATTGCAGTTTTAAGTTATTCGTATTAAATAAGAAGTTTTCATAAATTGCAATATTATCAGCAATCGTTTTAATTAAAACTTCCAAACTATCATTTAATTTAGATGCTTGAATGGCAATATTGTTGATTAGTTGTAAATAATTCTTATGCGTGATTGTGCGTTCGTTTTGATAATTAATCTGTTCAATCAGCATTCTTAAATGTCCAGATTTAGTCGTTAATTCTTTGATTTGTTCCATTAACATTAAATCTTTAGTAAAGTTATTTAATAACTTATCTAATTTGGTTTTTAATTGATCAAAGTTGTTAACAAAGTGACTAATTCAATAATTAAATGATTCTTTAATGACGCTAATTGTCGCTTTTGATTTGGTTTCGATTTCTAATTCTTTTCTTAATGGAGCAATCAGATTTAACTTATCATCCAATACTCTTTGAGCGTCTTTAAATTGACGGTTCATTAATAGATCAAAAACATTTACTAGATCTTTGTTAGCATAATTAACTTTGATTAGAATTTCTTTCTTTCTTAATTCACTAAAGTTAGCATCTTTTTCTAGAATACTGCATGAATAATTAATATCACTTAGATAGTATTTTAATCTTACTCTTAACTTGTTAAGTAAGAAGTAAGTTTTACACATCTTAATTAATGCTGGTAGATTGTTTAATAAGTGATCAACAACGGCTAATAAACGTTTGTTTAATAACATTGTGGCTGAATCTTCTAGTTCCATTAAACATTTAGAAAAACTATCTACCATTCTTAATAATTCTTCGTTATCAAATGTTGGTAAGATGTGACGTTCTAAGAATTTATTTAATTTATCAAGCAATTCTTTGAATTGAACAATTAAAGCTGATGAATTATTTTTATATCCAGATATATCACCTTTGATTTCAGTAAAAGAACGATCTAAGCTTTCAGCTTTATCTAAATAACGGGTGATTTGTATGCTGGCTTTTTTGGTATATTCAAAGTCAAAATGATAATCAAAATTACTTAATTCTTTGATTGGTTCATAAACTGATTCAATCTGTTCTCGATAAAATTTATTGAACTTATTAACATATTCAACAACATACTTTAAATCTGATCTGCGATCGGCTAATTTAGTTAGTTGTTGAATTGTTAAACTGTAATTTTTTGCCGATAAAACGTTATATTTTTCTCTGAATTTATAGTTGCGATTTATTGAACGACGAACTCTTAAAAAAATAACAAAATAGGCACCATATAATACAACAACAATTAGTGCAACAATGCTTAGCACTATGATCAAAATTGATTGTATGTTTAGTGATCCTATTTGTCTATTCATAAATAATTATTGATGGTGTTTTTTGATTAATTCATCTAATACTTGAACACTGATATTTGGGTTGGCTTGACCGTTAGTTTTTTTCATTAACAAACCAATTAATAATTTTTCAACGCGTTCTTTACGAGTGTCATAATCTTTTAGAACTGAAATATTTTCTAATAAGATTGGTTCTAGCAATTCTTTGATCTGACCTGGATCTTTGATTTGCTTCATGTTTAATTTATTAGCCACAACTGATGGTGATTCATTAGACTTAATCACTTCATCTAACACGGTTTTTGCTTGTTTTTGGTTAAGATCTTCATTTTTAACCATTAATAATAGTTCGGCTAAATATTCAAATCAAGCATCTGAAATTTCTTCGATTTTTAATTTTAATTTATTGGTTCTACCAATAAATTCAATTAATAATCATTTAGCAACAAAACTTAGATCATTCAGTTTTTCATTAATCTGATTTAGCTTTTGATAAAGTAAGCTGTTATCTAATAATAAATCAACAAACTGAGCATCAACACCACTTTGAATTAATGTGTTTTGTAATTCTTGAATATCAATTACTTTTATAGCATTAGCTTCATTCAAGAATTGTTCGTCTAACATGATGCCTAAGATGTTAGGTTCTAACATGTAACGATAATCAACAGCATCAGTTTTTTCACGCATGAAGATTGTTTCATTAAGTTGATCATCATAACGCATCGTTGCTTGAATTACACCTTGGTTTGATAATAATAGTTGTTTTTGCCGTTCAATTTCAAAATTTATGGCTTTTTCAACATTATTAATTGAGTTAATATTTTTAATCTCAACTCTGGTTCCATATGACTTAACACCAAACGGACGAATTGAAACATTCACATCAACACGCATTGAACCTTCTTCTAATTTAGCATCACTGATGTCGTTAAAAATTAAAATTCTTCTTAGGTTAGTTAAGTATTCTTTAACTTCTTTTCCACTTTCAAAAACAGGGTCAGTAACAATCTCAATTAAAGGTGATCCTGCACGGTTGAAATCTAATAAAATTTCATTATTTTGGTTTAGTTGTTTAGCAGTATCTTCTTCAATATGAAATCTTTGAATCGGAACTTTTTTATTAGTAATTTCAATATAACCATCAGTGGCAATTGGATGGTGTTGTTGGGTGATTTGATAGCCTTTTGGTAAATCTTGATAGAAATAATTTTTTCGATCAAATTTTACGAAAGTATCAACATTTTTCATATGTAAAGCTTTAGCTAACACTAAAGCTTTTTTAACTACCAAAGCATTGGGTTCAGGCATTGTTCCAGGTAAACCTAAATCAATTGGATGAACGTTGATATTAGCAGCATCGCTGTGTGAATTTGCAGCTGGTGAAAACATTTTAGTTTTTGAATTAACTGCAACATGGACTTCAATTCCAATAATTGGTTCAAAATTACGCATTGATGCTGCCTCCGATTTTATCTAATTCAGTTTCAATTAAATATGCTGTTTGTAAAACTAAATCATCCTTAAATTTATCAGATACTAAGTTTAGTCCGATTGTTAAATTATCAGCATTTTTAATCATTGGAATTGTAATTGAAGGATGACCACCAAAGTTAGCAACACACAAGAAATCATCGATCACGCCGTTGGTATAACTACCATCTAAAATGTCTTCAATTGGTGCAGCAAAATCACTAGAACCTAATGAGAAAATAACATCAACATCTTTTTTAGTTCTTTCGAATTCTTCAACAATTAAACGACGAACTTTTTGAGCTTTTTTAAACAATGGTTCGTAATTTTGCGCTAAAGTGATGTATGCTCCAATGGTAAATCTTCTTTTAATTTGATTACCTAAAAATTGGCTTCTGGCATTAATTGTTTTTTGTTCATAATTTTCACCATCAGCTTTTTGTCCAAAAGTAATACCTGATAAATTTGCATAACAACTATTAGCTTCTGGATAACTGATCATCTGATAAACAGGACCAATTGCTTTTAATAAATCTAGATTGAATTCTAATTCAACAATTTCAAACTTATTAGTTTTTCTTAAAAAATCAAGTGTTTGTTTTCAACCAGTTAATACGTGTTCATACATAAATGGTTCTAGATTTTTGTAATATCCCAATCTGATTTTTTTATTATGATCAATTTTTAGTAATTGATCTAATAACTTCAAGTTTTGTTTTTGTGATGTGAAATCTTTGGTATCAAATTGGTTTAAAGCATCACTAACAATTGCAATGTCAGTAACAGTTGAAGCAAACACACCAACATGGTCTAATGATGGTGCATAAGGATAAACTCCATAACGTGAGATTAATCCATAAGTTGGTTTAAAACCAACCACCCCAGTTAAACTGGCTGGTCTTCTAACAGAATCACCTGTGTCTGTTCCAATACTAAAAGCAACCGAACCATTGGCAACACTAATCGCACTTCCAGAAGAAGATCCTCCTGGTGCATATTTTTTAGATAACGGGTGGTAAGTATAACCAAAACCTGAATCTAACCCTGTGCCACCTAGACCAAATTCATCCATATTAGTTTTAGCAATCATCAAAGCACTCATGCTATCTAAAATCTTGTATACGGTTGCATCATAAGTAGGAGTATATTCTTCTAAAAAACGTGATCCGCCTGTGGTAATCATGTTTCTTGTTGAAATATTGTCCTTTAAAGTATAAGGGATATATGCTAATAATGAACTATTAAACAATTCATCATTATGGTGTTGAGCCTTATAAATTGAGTTGTTATCATTAACATATAAATAAGCATTCGTTCAACGATACTTATCAATTAATTTTAATGATTTATGCACTAGATCAGAAGGAGTGATTTCTTTATTTCTTAATTGTTCATTAAGCTTTAAGATAACTGATTTCATAAGCTATACCTTAACAAAGTCTCCTTTTGTTTCTTTTGCTGTTTTTTTAATAATATCTTTGTCAGTGCTATAAACATCATTATCATTTCTTAAGGTATTTGAACTACTTTCAATTGGATAGTTCATTGCTTTAATGTAGGTAGTATCAATCTTTTGCACTTCTTGGAAGTTTGATAAAATGTCATCAAATTCTGATTGTAGTTTGTTAATTTGTTGATCATCTAATTCAAACTTAACCAATCTGGATAAGCGTTTTAATTCTTCTTTATTTATCTTCATATCATTGCCCTTTTTCTTACTTGTTCATTTTTTAATAAATAATGGTGTATTTAGATCTTCAATTAGTTCGTCTTCATAATTATATTTCATAATCGGTTGGATAATCATGATCACAGGATAAATCACGATGATATCAATTAAGAATAGTGATGGTGATACGATTAATCTAATTGAAATTCAAAAAGCATAAGGCTGACCAGTAATCTCCTTATCAAAAATTGGTAAGAAGAATAAGTTAATTAGTGTTGCGTTGATGGTGGCTAGTGATACCAATGAAACCAATGAAGAATATCAGTTTTTTCTAGCATCAATCCGAATAATACTCTTATGGTTTGAGTGTGGTTGAGTTTTGTGAGAAAAACCACTTAAGTTGTTGGAATGATTAAATGTGGTTAAACGATAAACTAAGAAAGTAACCCAGATAAAGATGATCGTGCTGATGCCAAATCCAATGATGATTCAATTAAAAATTGTTGATGAAATTTTGGTATCTGCAATTCCTGGAATTGATAAATCAAAGCCATTTTTTGCCACAATTTCAGGCATTGATGAAATCAAGAAGGTGGTGGCAAAAATGCTAATTAATACCAATACACTTAAATAAATTGATAATGAAAAATTACGGTATTTTGAATATTTTGATGTGGTTAATAATGCTCTGATCATTCCTGAAATCAAACCAGTTAGCACCGCTACAACAAAATATCCATAATGGAAAAATCCAGCTGATAGTGTTACTGCTAACAGATCAATAATCACACCAGATATCATTCCAATGATCGGGCCGAATAGTAATCCTGAAATTTTTACCAATACAGTCTCAATAGAAACCCGTGTTCCTGGATAAACTCTGAATAAGATTGAGGCCAACCCACCAGTAACAGCACTAATTAATAAAATGATCGCCACAGCAATCGCAATTACCATCGCAATGTTCGTCATACCAGTTACTGATACTCTGGGAATTGTATAGTAGCGTTTTTTACGAACAAAAAAATAGTAGAGTTTTTTAGCCATTGCTAAAAATACTACTAACCCAACAATAATAGCAAATACCGCCATAGCAAAAGAACTATTTGGCTGGATAAACTGTTCAGTCATAAAGCTTTATGTTATGTGATATTATAAATTATCGAATTTTAAACTGTTTAATTGGCTAAATAATTTCTTTGTTATTTTTTACTTATTTAAGATCTAAAACCACTTAATTGGTTTTAGATTGTTTTTAATTAAAAGTTCATTAACAGTTTTAAAGTGATTGTTGTTAAAAAATTGTTTGGCACTAAAAAAGCTTGGATGAGCTGATTTAAGTTGATAATCAATCTTTAAATCAGCAACAAAGTTTTGGGCTTTTGTTCCTCATAATATAAAGATTGGTTGGGGGTTTAGGTCTAATAATTTTATTATTAAATCTTTGATTAAAAATTCTCAACCTTGATTAATATCACTTAATGGTTTTTTATTTTGCACGGTTAAGATCGTATTAATTAATAAAATATCTTGTTTGGCTCAGTTTGTTAATGAAGCATCAAATTGTTTAAAATCAATTGCTTGATTAAAGTTATTTGATAGTTCTTTAAGAATATTTCTTAATGAAACAGGGATCGTTTTATTATAAGTTCCAAAACACAAACCATTGGCTTTATTAATGTCAGCATAAGGATCTTGACCGATGATTACTACTTTAGTTTTTTGATAATCAAAATAGTTAAAGGCATTAAAAATTAATTCCTGTTTAGGAATTAATTCGTTATTTTTATTTCTTTTAATCAACAATTCATTCAGAGTTGAATAAATATGTTTGTGATTGTTAAAAAAATCAAGAATTAGATCTTTTCAATTGGTTGATAATTGATTGATTAGTTGATCTAACATGATTATTAATTAGCTGGTTGTTGTTTAAACTTAGCAAGATCTTGGTCTTGGTTTGGTAATTTTTGCACGATTTGTTCGTAATTATTAATTGAACTTAAATCTTCAAAGTATCAAGAATAGAATGTTAATAAGTTAGCATTAAGGTTATTTTTTTCATTAACCACAGCATCTTTTTCAATCGGTTGGAAGTGGGTTTGTTTTAAGAAGTCTAATAATTGACCGTTAGTGTTTTTAATGTTTTGGTTTTGGCTATAAAAAGTGCTAACTGTTGTATCAGTATTTGAATATTCTTCTTCACTTAAAACTTGGTTAAAATCAGTTAGTTTACTAATTCATTCTTTATCAAAACCAACAGGTTTATTAGCTAAATCACCAGCTTGGTATGTTAGGTTTGAATCTTTAATTAGACTTAATGGAATAATACTATCAATTGAATTTGGTTTGATTTTATCTTCGCCATCAATGACATAATTCACTAACACACCTAGATCTTTTAGTTTTAATTTAAAGACAGGATTATTTAAATCAAGCTTGTAATAATGTTTGAATTTTGTTGCTAAATTATCAAAAATTTCTTTTTTAGCTTGGTTGTTTTGTTGATTTGAATTTTCATCAGTTTCATTATCACCTTTGGTTGTAACAAAATCATCACGAGTTGGGGCGTTATCATTATTTAAACCAACTAAATAAAAACCAAAATATAATTCAATATCTGAAATTACGAACAATTTAGTTAATTTTAAAGCCGTTTTAGCTTTGTCATTTTTTTGTTCATCAGTTAATGTCAATTTATTGTTATAAGCTCTGATGTCAAAAACCTTATTTTGTTTAACTAAATCACTTGATACTTGTTCAAAATGGAATTTTAAATCAATTGGTTGAAAGATAAAATTATTATTTTCATTACCAGTTAACAATCCATTAGAAAATGCTGAATAAAATTCTTTTTGAACTGTTGGATTACTATCTTTTTGTGATGATGGGAATAAACTTTCTGATCAGTTTTCAGTATCTTTTGATTTTAGATAACTATATAAATGTGTTGCATAGTTAATTGATGGAATACTGATTGAAGCTAATAATGATTTGAAGGTTTGCTCGTATAATTGTTTAAAACTAACATCGGGAGTGTTTGTTTCAAACATTGGTGTTGAATTAGAATTATAATCACCAAAAGCGTATTTAAATGTTCCAGAATTATCGTTATTACTAGAACCTGTAATACTTACGGCTGAAAAATTAGTTTTACTTGATAAATAAACAACTTGCTTTTCAGAATTACCTGGATTAGATGGGTCTTTTAAGATCTCAGCAAACTTAGAATAAGTTTCAACATTACGATTAAAAACTGCAGCTGAACATGAGCTGAGAATTAAACCAGAGGTTAATACAAAAGTTGGAATTGTTAATAATTTCTTTTTCATTATGATTCCTCTCTGAATTTTGAGTGTTTTTTATCAAATTCAAAATTAACGGTGCCAGTTGGACCTGAACGGTTTTTGGCAATAACGATTTTTACATCAATAATATCATCTTCACGTTTTTCTTCTTCGTCTTTTTTATTCGGATTGTTGGAATGAATAAACATTACGATGTCTGCATCTTGTTCGATACTTCCACTTTCACGCAAGTCAGATAGAATTGGAACAGCATCTGAACCCTTACGTTCTTCAACCTTACGTGATAATTGGGCTAGTGCGATTACTGGAACTTTATATTGTTTGGCAATTCTTTTTAAACTACCTGAAATATAACTTACAGCTTCATGACGGTTTCTAGCTCTAATATCATCAATGTCGTTGGTATTAATTAATTGTAAATAATCGACAATGATCAATCTTGGAATAACATTTTTGCTGGTTAAATAATGCAAGTCGTTATAAATCGTTTTAATTGATGTTTGTGGTGAAGCATTAATAAAGATCGGTCAATCATTGGTAAAATCACTTGCACCTTTTTCGAATGATTTAAACTTAACTTGATCTTTTTGATACATATTAAGTGCTGTTGAAATCTTAAAACTAATATTGGTATGTAAACTTGCTAGTCTTGAAAAGATTTCTGTATCACCCATTTCAATCGAATACATTAAACAAACTTCTTGGGGTTTATCTAGATCTTGTTGATAATTATCATCCCATTGGGCTTGTTGGTTTTCGTATTCTTCGATTTGTTGCTCACGTAATTTTTGAGCAACATTATATAAAATGTTTAAAGCAAAAGCGGTTTTACCACGACCAGGACGAGCTGCGATTACTAATAAGTTTTCAGCAACCAATCCACTTAAATATTGATCAAGTCGGTAATAACCTGTTGAATATGATTGTTGGTTTTTGTTAGAAATTAAGTTGCCAATTTTAATTAAAAAGTTATTGGCAATATCTTTAATTGTGACTAATTCACTTTGAACAGAACGGTTTACTACTTCATTAATAATCCGTTCAAAATTTCTTAAACGATTTGAAGGTGTATATTTACTAGTTTCGTCATAATCAATGTTTTCAAAAAAGTTATATGAAGCATAAAACACTGAACGAAACTTACTATGTTCAATTAAACTATCTAAAAACTTTGAAAAGTTTTCAGAACTGATGTTATTATTAGCCCGAATATAAGCACAAACTCGGTCTAAAACGTCAAGTTGAACTTTATCTAAATTGAAATTATTTTGTAGCCAAATTTGAATATCATCAATTGACCCATCAGTTTGATTTAAATATAAATCATTGGTTAAGCATTCAAAAATACGGCGGTTTACTCCCATGAAATCACTAGGAGTTAGCATTCTTTTTGCCACTTCATAACCACTAACACGATGAACAATACAACTTAAAACATACAGTTCTAAACGATAACATTTATAAAGAAACATCGCATTCTTACGATACAGTTCTTGTTCACCTGGATTGAAAGAAATAATGTCCTTGTTATAAATTTCTGACAAAGCTAAAATTTCTTCTTCAGCAACATTATCATTGTCAACTGCAGAAATGTCTGTTGATTCGTTTAGTTCATCATTGTTAATTTCATCATTGAAATTATCATCAAACTGATTAATAGACATGTAATTAAGCTTTTTGAACTTTTACTAAGATAGTTGCTTGAACTTGTTCAAAGATTTTAATAACAACATTATGTTGTCCAATATCTAGCTTTATCTTAGTATCAAGCATATCTTTGGTAATTGGAATGTGCTTTTTGTTTAAATCATCAACAATTTGCTTAAATCCAATTGTGCCAAAGGCTTTGTTTTCTTCATTAGTTTTAATGAAATATTCTAAAACCACACCTTCTAATTGGTTTTTTAAATTCTTAGCTTCTAAAACTAATAATTCGTGGTTTTCGTTACGTTTAGTATTTCTTAAATCTAATTCTTTTTGTGTTTCTGGTGTTAGTGCTACTGCTAAGTTGTTTTTAAATAAAAAGTTCTTAGCATAACCATTTGATACATTAACTACGGTGTCAGCTTTACCTAAGTTCTTAACATCTTTGATTAAAATGACTTTCATAAATATAACCTCGTAGTTTTATTGTAATGTAATTAATCTTTAACAAAAGGAAGTAATGCTACGATTCTTGCTCTTTTGATTGCGTTAGAAACATGTCTTTGGTGTAAGCTACAGTTTCCAGTTTGTCTTCTTGACACGATTTTAGCGTAAGAGTTAATGTTTTTTCTTAAAGTGTTTACATCTTTGTAATCAACTTTTAAGATACCCTTAGCACAGAAGTGACAAAGTTTTCTTGTTTTGTTTTTGAAGAATTTCTTCTTGTCAAAACCTGGTTTAGTTGTTGCTGGTTTAGCTGTTGCTGGTTTTTTGTCTTCACTAATGTTGTTAGCTGGTAATTTTGTAATGTCGCTCATATTAATTCTTCCTTAATAATATTGATATTAATTATTGATTTTCGTTCATTCAGTCATCCATATCCATAGATAGATCTTCTTCGTTATCTTCATCGATTAAACTATGGTTAGCTTTATATGATGATGGTGTGCTGAATTGGGCAAATTCTTTTGGTTCTACTTTTTTGATATCTTCTAAATCGTAAGATTCACGATAACCCTTGATTTCAGTTGTTGCTGGTGGATCAAACGGTTCATCATCAACATCAAACGGTTTATTAAATCCATTATTAAATCCATTATTGTTGTTTTGATTATTAAAAGATTTGTAATCAATTCGATTGTTAAATCGGTTTTGATTAGGCACATAACGGTTACCTGATTGGTTGAAGGCTAATGGAATTTTTTTAACACGTTCAACAACAATTGATATTCTGAAATAATCTCTACCGTTACTGCTTGTTTGTTGTTCAGATTTTAAGTATCCTTCGATTGAAACTAAATCACCTTTATCTAAGCTATTTAGAGCATATTCAGCGTTTTTGTTCCAAAGATTTACAGTAAAAAAGTAAGGGTCTCTCGGATACATTGTTTGTTGCATATCATTTGTTTGAACAACAAGTTTTAACTCACAACCTTTGTTATCGCGAAAAACGAATTCTTTTGGTATATCTGTAAGGACTCCGACAAGAATTACACGATTCATTGTTCTTTATTAAGCTTCTATTCAGCTTTTGGTTTAGTTTCACCAGCAGGTTTTTTAGCTGCAGCTGGTTTTTTGTTTAAGTTGATTTTTTTAAGAACTGGGATTTTTTGTTCTGGTAAATCATCACCAAATTTTTCACGAAGAATTCAAGTTTCTTTAGCAGATGCTTTTTCAACTTTTGAATTTCTTCTAGATCCTTTGATTTGGAAGAAACCATTTTCTTGAATTTGTTTCATGATTTCTTCATATCTTGCTTGTTTTTGTTTAGCAATTTCAACTTTTTTCTTGTTTTGAGTTGCTCTGTAACCAAAGTCTTTTTCAGTATTAATAATTAATGTTCTAAGAACATCTTTTCTAATACCAGCTAAACGCTTATATTCGTGAATTACATCAGCACCACTTGTGAAAAATAGGTTGTAGTAGTGAGCTGTAACTTCTTTATTAATTGGATATTCTAAAGTTTTTTGACCTAAGTATTCTTCAGTAATATCATTTGTTTTTAAAATAGCTTTTAATTCATCATTAACAGCTTGTGCTTCTTTTTGGTTAAGCTTTCCGCTTACCAATAGCATAATTTCATATTTTGCCATTTGTATTTTTTTAATCCTTGGGTATGAAAATTTAAAAATTGACTTATTTATTTTCTGATTAATTTTATTCTTAATTAGACAAAGCAAATATGTCTTATATATTTTACCATTATTTGGCTATTTTTATACATCAAACAATCATTGATTTTATCACTCATCAACTCAAATTTGAGTTGGTTATCAATCAAGGTTTAATAATAATAAATAAGGACATAAAACTTTATAGTTTCATGTCCTTAAATTAGTTTAGTTATTTTGTTGGTGGATTAATACCAGGTTTTGTTGCTGGTCTTAAAGGTGGTAAAGCGTTTGGTTGGTTAGGTGCTAAATTGCCAGGTGGTAATGGGTTTAGTTGTCTAGTGATTACTCTTCTGGTAATTTTTACAATCTTTTTAGGTGGGACTGGCACTTGTTGAACTGGTTGTTGAATGCGATTAACCACAATTGGATTAGCTAAAACCTGTGTTTTTTGTTGGCTAATTAATTGAATATTTTTTTGGTGTTCAGCTTTTAGATTTGAAATTTCAATAGTTAATAATCTAATTTGTTCAATGTGTTCTTGATTATCAATATTTAATTTTTCAATGTTTCTTTCTAATTTTAGATTTGATTTTTTCAACAACTTAACTTCATCTAATAGTGCTTGGTTTTGTTCTAATAATTCATCAATATCTTCTTTTTGAATACGATAAATTTTAACAATTAAGATTGCTGAAATGATTGCTAAAACAATTGCCAAAATAATTAAGAAAGCACCAAGCCCAATCATTACATAAGAAATCTTAGCTAATGAATGTCCAAACACTGACGCAAAATCAGTTAATTGATCTGGGTTGAACTCGTTGTTATCACTAACTCTTTGGTTAGCAGAACCAACAACGTATGAAATTAATCATGTTCCGATACCAAAACTAAAAACAGCAATTATCAATAAAATGATTGAAATAACTGTATAGCTTTTAGCTCTCTTTCTTCTTTCATAATAAGAAGAAAGTTCTTCTTTTTTTATTATTTCTTGAATTTCTTCTTGTTCAACAGTTTTTGTTTTCTTATTAGCTTTTTGTGCTTCCATCTTCAATTAATAAATATTTATTTAATTAGTTCAGAACTTTTCAATCAGTTTATCTCTTTAGATAATTCTTTAAATGTTCTTGTGAGTCGAAGTATATAACTTTACCATTAGGTAATTTAGCTGGATAAAGTGTGAAAGTAATGTTCTTAACTTTTGTTACTTTATCTTCACCTTCAATGTAGAACTTGTAATTATTATCTGTTGGAGGGTTAAGTTCAACTAACGCTCTCATACGTGATCTTTGTTCTAATTCTTTAAGGTTTTTGTGGTTACCTCTAACTAGCCCAACGTTTTTATTAGTTGCATTGTTGTAATACAACACGATTTCATAATTATCATCAACATTAACACTGCTTGATAATTGTGAGTTGTAATACTTCGTAGCTTCACGTTTTAATACTGAGTCAAAGAATAAGTTATGACTAGTAAATGAACTGTTGATTGCTAAATTCACATCATCACCAGTAACATTGAAGTATTTACCAAATCTTAAATCGTAGTATGAATTAATGCTTCCTTCTAAAACTAAAATGTCATCAGGATTACTAATTAAATTATCTTGTTTGATCTTATCTTGTGATAGCTTACTTAATGCTTGTTCATAGAACTTCCACATGTAAGTAATTGCATATCATGTGCGATCATCAGTAATTAATCTTGCGTATTGGTTAGCATCAACGTTTCTTGGTAATAGTGGTTGTCTTACTTCACTATTTGTTTGATATTGAGTTTTTAGTTCAACTTTGTTTTGTGAGTTTAAAGCTAAATATCTTTGTGATTTTAAATCATAAGTATAAGTTGAGAAATCAATACCTTCAACTTGATAGTGGTTTGATAAGTTAATTAATGTTTTTTGTAACTCATCTTTTGGTAATTGAGTAACTAATGATAATAATGCTTGTTTGAAATTGTTTTGGTTTGTTTTTAAGTTTTCAACAAGTAAGTTCTTTTTATCAGCAGCTAAATCAATTTCAAATAATGGTTGTTTATTATTACCAAATGTAATTACTGGTTTAATATCTTTATTATCAAAGACATGTTGAACTAAGAAGTTAGCATTATTAGTTCCAGAAATATTAATTGAGTTGTATTTTAAGTTTGAGTTAGCTTTTAATAAGTCGTTAAATGTATTTAGATAATCAGCAAATCTATTATCTTGACCATTACCTAAGCTGAATGTTGCTGTAGTTTTGTCATAGAAATCAGAGAATTTTTTAACTTGAGCCTTAGCAACAGTTAAGAAGTTTTCATCTAATGCTGCATTAACTGAACTGAAGTTATTTAAACCAGCTAAGATTGCATAAGTGTTAGCACCATTAACATATGATTGACTTAAATAATCTTTATAGAATTGTGAATCTTTATCAATAGTTAATTGCTTGTTTTCTTCTTTTAATCCGAATTGAGATGTAATTTTTTTAATAAATTCATCTTTATTCTTAACTAATTGGTTTTCGTATTTTCAATCAACATTTACATTTAAGTAAAGTTGTCTGTTTTGTGGGGCAATTCGGTATGATTCTCAATAGCTTGGTAAGAATGTTAATGATCATGATCAAGCATCTTGTCGTTTACCTAGATGTCTAATATCATTAACAATTCCAGATGCATTTCTTCTACCAGTTGAAAGGTCAAAAATATCAGCACCTACATGGATTGTGTCATTACTAATACCAACACTTTCTGGATATGTTCCATAACTAGCATTAGCATTTTCTAAATTACCAAAACCAAAGTAGTAAGGTGAGTATTTAACAAAGTTTTCTTTGTTAAAGTTACCAGCTTTTAATCATCATGAATCGTTGCTGAATGTATTGTGGTAGTAGAATACTTTGTCACTACCAGAACCACCTTTAGTATAGTTTTCTGCAACTGATGGATCACCATGAACAGTGTATCCGTATAAGTTACCTTTATAGATTAATCCGATTTTTTGACCGAAGAAATCAGCACCATCTTTGGTTACAAATGAACGGTTATTGATGTATGCGTGAGTTTTTAAGAATTCTTTATCTAAAATTCCTGCTACTTCGCGATCAGATTTGTTTTCGTATTGTTTAGTTGTATTGTAATTAGCAATTAAAGGTTTTAAATTTTCTTGTTCTTGATCAAGACCTAAACCATAAGTGCTTTGATCTGGTGATAACGAATAAGTTGAAGGAACAATTTCTCCGTTTTTGTTTCTTTCATATCTAGAGTTAAGCTCAACAGAGTTGAATGTTTGAGAAATTTGATCAGGTGTTGAAATTTTTCTTAGATTATCAATTAAACTATTGATATTTACACCTTGTTCAACTTTAATGCTATTTGAAATATTTACATTATTTCAATCTTGTTCTTGATTTTTAAAACCAATACCAAAGTATTTATCAAATCCGTATTCTGGAGCTTTTGGATAGTCTAAATAAATACCAGCACGTTTTTCAACTGGAATTGCTTTAGTTGGTAAGCTGATAGTTGGTAAGAATGAAGATTGACTAAAGATTTGATTAACTTTTTGGCTAAATAATTGGTTAATCTTTTGGTCAAAATTCTTACCTAAGTTAGCATCAGCATTTAAAGTTAAATTACCTTGATCACTGAAAACAGCAGAAGATTTTGCTAATGAAACAAAGCTTGAGTTGTTAGATTCATTGTTATACGGAACGTAATAATCAAGTGAGAATTGGTTTTCACCATTAATTACTTGAGTGATTACGAACTCTTTAAACTTCTTAACATCTTCTTTGTTTAACGGGTTGAAATAATGTTGTTGATTATCTTTATCTTTAAAAGCATAGAAAGCTAATGGGTTTTCAGCAATACTATCTCAGTAATTTTCTTTTAATTCAGATAATGAATCATATAATGCTTCACTATTATTGAATGTGTATTTCTTAATTAATTTGTATTCTGGTAACAAGCTTTCAGCTGCTTGTTCTTTAGTTAATAATTCACCATTAGAACCAACATAAGCATCACTTATCTTAGTTTGATCATATGGTTTAATTTGTCCAGAGTTGATATCAACAATACCCTTGTCACGGTCAGCATAACTAGCAGAAAGATCACCAATGAATGAATTTGAGTTTTTGAATATGTCGTTAGCTACTGAAGAAGGATTATTAGGATTCACTCCACCATTAATAGTATTAACTAGATTAGAGTTGGTTTGAACTACTGATGTTAGTTTTTCTCCAGAAGCATCAGTTGCACTCACTGAAGCAGCAATAATTCCAGAAGCTAAGGCTACTGAACCAAAAGCTACTGTTCCATAAATTATTTGCTTTTTAAATTTAGTTGATAGGCTCTTTTTGAGTTCGGCTATCTTTTTTGGATTAGTTTTATTCATTGTTGATCGATTTGACTCTGGGTCTGTTATTCTAATAATTATAAATTATTAATTGCAATAATGGAAGTTAATTAGTCTTACTAACTGATTACTACATGTGATAATCTACATAATTGTAAGCATCTCTTAGTGATAAGAAGTATAACGTTTTGCCAAGTTTGTTATCAACTAGACTAAATAATTCTGAACGATAAATTAGTTTTGTTCTTGATCCAACGCTGTCTAGATAAACAGTTTGTCTTAGTTTTAATAATTCGTTGAATTTTTGTTTTAATGCTTTGTGATCGGCTGTATTTTTATTTTCACTGTTGTAGAAAATAAATTCAGAAGGGTTTTCACCAAATTTACCTGTTCCTTTGGCAATCCCGATCTTAGTTTCAGGATCATAACTAGTAATATCAGTGATGCGAATATCCTTAGATTGTTGGTGTAAATATCCACCAGTTTCATTGTTAGGTAATTGCACGATCGTTCAGTTTTGTGATTTTGCCAATTCATCTGAAACTACTGCATTTTTAATATCGCCTTGAATGTAACTACCACGAATTGAAGTTGCTACTGTGTGAGGGATTGTGATTAAAGAATTAGCTAGCAATGTGCTTAAAAGGTTTTGGTATAAATCAACTAAACTACGAGAACTATAAACACCAGATACACTACTATTTTTTACTGAGTTATGTAAAGAATAAACCTTATTTACATTCTTAATGTAATCTTGATCGATTGCATATAAGTTTTTGTTTTCAATTCATTCTTTTAATTGTAATTCTCTAATGTTTTCTACTTCACTTTGAGAGAATTGTTTTTGGTTGTAGTATAAGAATGATTTATTTTGCGGTCTTGTAATTTGAATTGGATTAATTAACTTAATGTCTTTGATTGTTCTTTCTTCTAATGTTTTTAATCCTAACAATCATGACTTACGATAACCGCCAGTTCAAACATATTCAGCATTACCTGCTTTGAATACGTAATAACTAACTTCTTCTGATGGATAGAAGATATTAATTAATAAAACAGCAATTTGGATCGCAATTGTTAAACCATAAAAAGCAGGAGCAACTGAATTAACTACGGCTGCTGCTTTTTCAACATAGTTAGCAAACTGTTGACCCATTGATAAAACTACTGACGTAATAGAACCAACGGTTTGTAATGCAGCTACTACTAAGTCTTTAGTGTGGTTAACTAATTTCGGATTAACTACTAATGAATTAATTGTTACTGCTGATGTTAATGTTGAAGTAAATCCTTCAAAAATCGCATTAATTAAAAGAACAGATTGTAAGCTCTTTTGGTCTTTTTTAAGTTGATCAATTGCTTTTAGTTCATTAACATTAATTTCTTTTGGATCTTGTAAGATTGCAGGAGTTCCTGGTCTTTTAGATGTTGATAATGTTGATGAGTTACTAATAATTGAAGCAATTGCATCATTGTTAGTATTATTTTCAGGAGAATTTGCAACATTCTTATCATGTAATTGAAGAATGAATTCACTTGAATGATTTTGTAATCTTAGATTTTGGTTATTGTTGTTTTTAACTACAGACGGGAATTGCGTCATGTATGTTAAATATAAATCAACGTATTGATCTTCTTTAAGTGATTTTAAGAAAGCATTAACTTGTGATAAGTATTGTTGTGCTTTTGCTGGATCAGTTCTTAGGGTTTGGTTGATTTTCTTATAAATATTACGAATGTGAATGATTGTTCCAAAATCAACATTGATTCCTTGTAAGTATTCAAGAACTGATGTTGGAATGTTTTCAAATAATTCTCTTACTTTTGGTCTTGATGTTGGAACGTTTCTAATAACTTGTGGTAATTCTTCTTTAATTGCATTGATTGCACTTGTTTGTAAGAATTGGTTACGAATTCACTTGATGCTTAATGCGTCTTTTAATCCAAGGATGGTTTTTATTGTTTGTTCATCTAACTTACCCTTAGTTACATCATCAGCTGAAACACCAATAACATATAAAGCTTGAGTTAGGTTTTGTGATGATATTAATCATCATAAAGCTTGGATTGCTGGTCAGTTATTATTAACACTGCTACCAAAAATTTCATCAATTTGCTTATCACCTAATAAACGGAAGCTCTTGATTGTTCTAATCAAGCTTTCTTGATCTAAGATCGCACCAGGAGTTACAGCAACAATGTTTGACAACATTAAAATTGTCATTAAAATTGTTAGATTTGGGAATTGTTGGTATAAGTTTGGAATTAAATTCTCAAGACTTGCTGATACATCAAAGTCATTATTACCAATTCCAAAATAGTATTTAAATGAAAATGGTAAGCCGTTTTTATCTTTATTTGCTAAGATGTCAAAACCACTAGCTTTTGAGTATTTGTTTAATACGCTTAAAGCATTGTCAATCTTATCAGCCAACTTAATAAAGAAATCTTTTAGACCAAAAATTAATTCTTCTTTAGCATTATTAGCAACTAATGCATCAATTAAGTAAGAGTATAAGATTGGAATTTTATAGAAAGAACTGTAACGTTTTGATTTATTAAACTTTTGTGTAGTTTCTAAAAGATTTTTATAAACACTTTGTTGTTGTGTTTTTAATTGATAAATAAAGTTAGCTCAACTTAAATTTAAGTTTAAGTTAGTTGAATATTGGTTTGTTTGAAGTTCTTTTTCGTTATAAGGGAAGTAAAAGATAAAATCAGTTTTACTTAAATTACGGTTTAAAACTTTAATATCACGTTCATTAGTAATATTTGTTTCGCCTAATAAGAAGTCAAATGCAGATGTTGCAATATCAGTAGATATTGAACGGTATAATCCAACTGGTAAAGTTGAAGTTTTAGTTCAGTTATTTGGATTAGTTATCGCATTAATATCAGCACTACCTTGGTATAATAACGGACCATAAAAGTCATACTTATCATCTTCTGTAGTGTCAATGAAGTATTGACCTTGGTTGTTGTTAGCACTGATTTTTTGATAATGCACAGGGATGTCTTTTGAAGCAACATTAGATTTAATTGTGCTAATTGTGCTACTAATGTTATCTGAATTTACATCAATAGTTTGAACATCATCATTACTCTTATTAATTTGAACTTGAAGTTTAGAGTTTTGCGTAATGAAATTAAACAGTTTTAAACGTTCAGTTTGACTGTTTTTTCTCAATTGATCAAGATCAATTGGTTCAAAATTACTGCCATTACTATTACGTAGAATAACTACTTTTTTGTTTTGTTCTGATAATAATTCTTTTTTAGTTTCAATATAACGTTCTAAATCATATTTAGATCTAAATAAAGAACCATCATAGAATAGTGCGTTATTTTCTTCGTATAGTGAATCTTGGGCTTGTTCTTTGGTTGAATAAACGTTTTGATTAAAGCCTACATAACCCTTCTTAAGTGCTTCTGGTTGAAAAATGTTTTTTGCTACAACGTTATCGTATAAGTTCTTGTTTGTTGGATCAGTGTAATTTTCGTAATTTTGGATCAATTCACTTGAAGATAAAACAGAATAATACTGACCTTTATCAATTTTTACACCTTTATAGTCTTGAGAGGCAGCAGAAAAAGTAGGCACATCATTTTGTGATGAACTTAAATCAACTCCCTTAAAGGCTGGTGCGACATTAGAGCAAGATGAGAAGATAACTGCCGGTAGAACGAACAGTCCTATCGCCAGTTGCTTCTTTAACATTTTTCGTTTATTCATATAAATTTATTTTATTTAGGCTTTGAACTTGAAGAAACTATTGAATCTAGTTTTGATTGATGAACTTCAAGAAGATAAACGGTTCTTAATTGATTTTTGACTAGATAATTTAGTTGATTCGTAAATCTTATCTAATTCAGATTGACTTCACATTTCTAGGTGTGATCTGTATCAAGGGAATGTTTGTTTTACATCATCACCTGATTTTTTGCTAAATAATTTCTTGAATGAAGAACCGAAGTTACTTAATTGGTCTAAAACTGAAGTTCTAAAGCTTGAAGCTTGCTTAGAATTTAAATTCACACTGTAAGATAATTCAGATCCAGGTGTTTTTGATTTGTTAGATACTAAATCATCTAAGTTTCTTTCAGGTAATGGGGGAGGGACTTCTGCTAATTCTCTTAGCGCTTGTTGTCTTCTTCTTTGTTCATTAACTTCATTAATAGTTGCTTCTGAAGCTAATGCTGGTTTTCTAGTTTTATCAATCTTAGCGTAGATTGAATAATCAGTAGGAGTTTTTTCTTTAGATTTGTCATCAGTTACTAAGATGATTGAGTTTTTAGCATCATCATAAACTGATTGGTAATCATTAAAGCTACCGTATAGATCAACTTTTTGCACTGGGCTAACTGGTCTTACTGTTTCATAAATGTTTTCAGTAATTAAAGCAGCAGCATAAACTGATGGGTCAGTTGAAGAATTATTCTTGTTTGAGAATAAGCTCTTTAATGAAGCAGCTGTTTCATATTTATTTTCATCATTTAAAGCACTTACTGGTAAGAATACTGGGCTTACTTTTCTTTGGTTATTGTGATCTGTGTAAGTAACTTGAGCTAAGTAGAAACCTTCTTCAAATACTTTTTTGCTATCTTCACGAAGTAATTTCTGAGCCACAACATTAACTGGTTCTGAAATTAATGGGCGACCTTGACTATCTCTTGGAACGATGCGTTTTTCAACACGTTTACCCATTGTACCTTCAGCTAATACAGTTAATAAACTTAAATTGCTAGTTTGGCCACGTGAAGGTTGTGGTCTAGTTAATTCTTCTTCAATATCCTTAATTGAATATTGTCTTGAAACTCCTGAACCAGATAAGATTGAAACCTTATCATCGTTTGATTTTGAAGAAACTGTGCTTACACTTGGTTTTTGTAAGAACTTCTTAGCTTGTTCTTTTTCTGAATTAGATGGTTTTGAAACTGTTGAATCAGCTTTTTCATTAAATAATTTATCTAAATCATAGCTTTCTCATTCATCTGAATTAGAGCTGTTTTGTCTGAAAGCGTTTGGCGCAGTAATTTTGGCACTTGTGTCTTTGTTTTGGTCTAAATCTAAATCACCACTATTTTGTTTAGCTAAATAGTTAAGGATTGAGTTTGGATTGCCCATTTCACTTGGGTTTTCATTTATGTAACGTAAGAATGATCTGAATTCTGGGTTAGCAACATAATCACCACCTACAATACCAGTGTTACGTCTGTCTTTATCAAATCATGATTGAGGAGCTCAGAAAGCACCACGGTTACCATTCTTATCTTTAATTTCGATTAAGTCGAATTTTTCAAGAGAAGCACTAGCTAAATCACCAATGTTTGATTTAGTCAAGTTAAAGTCTCTTAAAACTACACTCTTCTTAACAGGTTGAGTTGAAGGAGTTGTTGAAACTTTGTTGCTATTAAATGTGTTTAGTAATAAACCAACACCAGCACCGATAGCACCAACAGCTGAAATTCCTCCGATTACTCCACCAGCAACTGCACCTGCATTTAAGTTAGGTGATAAATTACCTTGTTCTGATTGAGTAATAATAGTTCCTGGAATTGCCACACCTGGTGACATACCATCCATACCATTATTTAATTCTGGATTTACTACAACACCTGGGGTTGATGTAGTTGGTCCATTTGGATTAACTTGTCCGTTATTATTAATTGGACCATTAACTGATGGTGTTGATTGTGGATTTGTCACACCATTAGTTGCTGGATTGTTTTCGTGATCAATAACACCAGAAGGATTCACCATATCTTTGTGTTCTTCTTGGGTATTGTTTTTAGCTTGAAGTGGATCAATAACTGGATTGATATTAGCTGATGTTAAAGCAATTGGTAAACCAACAGCCACAGCTCCAGTAACTACACCTAGTGTAGATAAAATAATAGTTTTTTTCAGTGCCATAAATGAATTTTGTTTATTTATAAATAAGCTCTAATAATTATAACCTTAATTATTATTTTAATAATTACTTGTAATTATATTAAATGTTATTTTAAAGTTGCTATAAATCAATAGATTATTAATCGTATTGCTTAGATAAAAAAAGAAAGAACTATTTAAATTAATTCCTTCTTTTTGAATTAGTAACTAAATTATCTGCGTAAAAAAGCGAATTTTGTTTTAAAGAAATTAGCAGTTGAACTAAAGAAGTTAGAAACACGGTTTCTTAATTTTTTCAGCACACCTGTTTTAATTACTGTTGATTTTGATACGCTGTTTTTATCAACAGTCGGTCTAAATAAACCTTTAAGTTTTAAGCTAAGTTTTGAACTAATTGAAGTTGTGTTTGATTTAGCTAATTCGGAAGCAATTGATTGTGATTGTTTAGAACCAATTGAACTCTTAGCACTTAAATTGATTTCTGAATAAGGGTTTTCTAATTCAATTTGTCTTCTCTTAATGATGTCATCATTAGTTGAGAATAGTTTAGAAATTGATGAAACTGTTCTCTTATCAGAAGTAATTGGTTTAACTTCAACTTTGTTATTATCAATTTTAATTGAACTATAGATTGTTTCAGATGATCTATTCTTTAAAGCTTCAGCAACTTTTGCTCTTGTATTAGTATCTTTGAAAGTATCAAATGATAAAGAAGCATAATTTAAACCATCTTCATCAATTACATCATATTTCGGAAGGATGTATTGGTTTGGATTAACTCTTTTAATTTCATCAAATTTTTGAATGAAACTGTATGGATTATTCTTAGTGCTTGGATCAGTCCATAGTAGTTTTAATGAAGTTTCAAAGAATGGTTTATTTTCTTTTGATAATAGTGATTCAGGAACAAAGTATGAACGAACTTCTCTTTTTTGAGTAATGCTATTATCTCTTGTTGTTGTTACATAAATGTAACCTTCACTTAAAGCATGTGGGTTAGTTGTTAAGAATGAAGTAGCAACTAAGTTGAAAGGATCTGAGATGATTGGTCTTCCAGATTTATCTCTTGGAACTTTCTTATATCCAGCTGCTGATTTGATTGATTCATCTTCATTAACAAGCTTGGTTAGATTTTCCACATTAGCATAAGATAAGTGGTTTGGTTTAGCTGCTACTGGATCTTTTCAAGCAAGAGCTGTTTTTAGTTGTTCGCTAATATTAGTAATCTTATTAGCTTTAATTTTTGAAGAAGAACCATCGCTCTTTAATTCATCAAATACTTGGTCTAGGTTTAATTTAGAACTTGATCGAGAATTATCTTTAAGAGTTAAGAAATCATCAGTTGAACTTTCTTTTGATTTAGATACAAAGCGGTAGTAGTTACCAATCAATGTATTAACATCATCACTGCTTACTGTTCCCTTGTCAGATTTTGTTGTATAGTTCATGTAACCTTTAACTAAACGGTTAGCAGCATCTTCAAGTTCATTACTACTTGTTAATACAGGTTCTTTTTTAGGGTCTTGAATTTTTTGACCTAAGTATTGTTCGTAAGAAGCATTTAAAGCTGTAACTGGGTCTTTAGTTGCTTTTCTTGTTTCTTTTGTTGATCTGATTGAGATGTTGTTGTCTGCATCTGGTTTTGAACTTAAGTTAGGAACTCTTACTGAGTTATTCGCTGAAGTGTTGTTAGATTTGTATTTCTCATCATCTAAGAAAGAGAATAATTTTTCAATTTCTTGATCAACATCATTAAGGTTTGATTGGAAGTGTTTTGGAGAATTTGGATTCTTATCAAGGTATGTTAAGAATGCTAATTTGTTTTCAAGTTGATCTGGATTAGCTCTTAGATATTTAACAAAATCGTTAAAGTCAGTATTAACAATACCAGAGTTAAAACCGTTGTTCATAGAAACAAATCAGTCAGAAGGTAATAAGTATTTTCTTGATTTGTTTTCTTTACTAAAGTTAATTTCTAATTCTTGTAATTCTCTTCCTTGAGTTAATAGTGAATTAGTTGTTGAAGGTGATTGAATTGGTAAGTTTGACAATTCAACTTCATTTGGTCTATTTTTTAAATCAATTGAAGTTGGAACCTTAGCTTTATTTGATGGATTTTTTCAGTTGTAAGCTAAAACTGAAATTCCAGCAAGTGAAGCACCTAAAACTGTTCCTACTGTTGAACTAATAATTTTAGCTAAATTACCTTCATCGATCTTAGCAACTGTTGAATTATTATTAGTTAAGAATGGATTTTTACCATTAACTGAATTAATTGGTCCACTTGAAGTTGGTAATCCTGGAATAGCAACTCCATTTTCTTCTTTATTATTTTCAGATACTGGAGTAACTGTTGTAGTTGATGGTTGTTTTTCACTTTCAACAACGATAACTCCTTCTTTAGAATTATCATTATCACCTAATTTAGGTAAAAAAGAAGAATTTTCATCTAATCCATTAGGCCCATTTAATGAAGGATCATTGATTGCTGGATCTGAAAGATCAGCGTTTTTCATATCCTTTTTAATCTTTTGAGTTGGTTCTGTATTTTTAGAAGCAACTGCTAATGGTGTGGCAATAGCTGTTGCAGTTACAGCAACAGCACCAACAGATATTAGAGAAATCTTCCCTTTAGAAATTTTTTTCATAATAATGCAGACTTTCTATATAGATATATCAAAATATCGTATGGCTAATATTATAACTTAATTTTTGTTGATTGTGCACGAACTGAATAAACAGATTGGTTATTAGCTGGATATGCAGCTCTATTGTTTGGTTGATTATTGTTTATAACTGGTGCAACTTTTTGTGGCATTGCTTGTTGATTAGCAGACACAAAACCATTGCTTGGCATCATTCTTGGTTGGTTTTGAATTACTGGACGATTGATAGTTGGCACATTTCTTGGCTGAACAACATTAGCAACTTGAACTGGTTTTTGCATCACTCTTGGTTGTTGAGGTTTAATCGTAGTATTGTTTGGATAATTGTTATTAGCTGCTACATAAGTTGGTTGTAAGTTTTGATTTAACATATTTGCTGGTTGTAATCTTACAACTGGTTGTTGAGCATTATTAACTACTGGTTGATTGATCATTGGTTTATTTTGATCAATCTTATCAACTTCAACTTTTTGGTTATTTTCTTCAACCTTATTATTAGAATTCGAACTTGAAGCTATTAATTTTATATTTTCATTTCTTTGGGTTTCTTTAATCAGTTCTTTTTCCATTTCTTCTAACAATGCTTTTTTATTATTATTCTTAATAATCGATAAACTGATTGCACTGATTAAAAAAATTAATCCAAATAAGGTTCCGGCAATACCTAAAATTAATAAGAAAACTGCTGTTCCACTAAGTTCGATATCTGGATTATTTGCAACTTGTCTTAATGTTCTAGAAACAATTCCCAGCCCTAAGATTCCAAAAAAGATTGAAACACAAGCAAGGATAAAAAAAATCACAATTAAGTTAGCTTTTTTTTGTTTTTTAAATTGTGACATAGTTTAGATTAATATTAATATTGGTTTTCACTACTTTAATAATATAAATAGTATAAATTTTGAAATTAATAACTTAATAACTGAATACGTTAGTTTTTCTTATAATAAATAATCAAAATTTTATTAGCATCAAAATTTTTAATTATTTAATATGTCTAAAAATAAATAAGGGTTATATTAATTTAATAAATACGAACTAATTTGTCACTGAAAAAACGACCAGTTAATGATTGTTTTGATTGATCTGTTTTTGGTGTTTTTTTAATATTGAATCATTCAAAATTACCGTCTATTTCTTTTTGAATTGCAGTTAATTTAATGACAAATCCAAGAGTGTCTCTGGTTAGTCCTTGATAAGTTGTTGCACCAATACCAAAAACGATATTGCTAGAAGCATAACCTTGTTTTTCTAATTCTTTAAGAATCATTTTAATTCTTGTTAAAGTGATCGCATCACCATAAATGATTCCGACTTTATCATTTAATTCCTTATAACCTTTAGAATTAACTGTGCTGCCAAAATGATGGTCTAAATAATGGATCGTCCCTCATGTTGATTTATCATTTGGATCATAATTTTTACCACAGATAACTTCAATTGGATCACCACTATCAGGACGAACTACTAATTTACCATTACGAGATAAAATTTTATCTTTATAACTTGGAATAATGTTATCTAGAACATTTCAAATATCTCATGAATCAACAACTAAAGATAAAACACCTTCTTTAAAAATATCTAACAATCGTTCGTATGTTTTTGCTTCGTTTTCAATACCATCAGCGCACATCACACTGTGTTCAGAAGCAATCACTGATTCAGCATTAAATCCACCTAAAATTGAATCGCTTCCATTAAAGAATTGTAGATGAGCATTGGCTGAATAAATTGATGATCTAAACGAACTCATACCACGCATTGAAAAATCATGACATTGATACTTAATGAAATCTGTAGAATTGGTTGTTTTTATCGCATAATTCGTGCATAAATCATAAAATTCTCTCGCCATGGTTAATGATGTTTGATATTGTCAAATATTTTGTAAAATAATTGTTTCAAAATAGTTAATTAACCATACATGATTTTTATCAATTCCTTCTTCTCCACAAATGGTTAATAAGGGTTGATTGAAATCTAAATAATTATCAGATTCATGCACTGAAATAATTAATGGTAAGCGATTGTGTTTGGCTGCATATTTTGCTAAATCTAATAACGCAGCAATAAAATCATCAGTAAATTCTTGATTGCTAAATACACGGTTTAATTTATCTTCAACTAAATTTTTAATCTGATGATCAGTTTCATTATGTAATGCAATTAGTGATGAAACAAATCGTTGCATGATGTCTTGCACAATTTTGGTAGTAAACTCTGCATTTCATGCATGTGTAGTAAAGTCTTTAAGTGATGTTTTTCTAGCCGTTAGTGTTGAAAATAAATTCGTCGTGTTGGCTGGATACATCATTCTGTGACATAACTTATAAGCATCAACTGGAATTAAATTAATTAAATGTTGATTTATCTCATCAGTTATTAGCACGCTTTTTTCGCGTTTCATTATAACTTTTAGTTTTATCGGTTTTATCGTAAATATTATAATAATTAAAAATTATGGCTAAAGAAATAAAAGGCATTGATCTGCAACATTTAGATGTCAAAAAATCGATAAATAAAAACAACAATGTTAACTTAATTTTTTGTCATGGTTTAGCATCAGAGCCAAGAATGCATCATGATATTGTTGCTGATTTAAAGAATGTTAATTATTACGGATTAGGTTTTCCTGGTCATATTGATGTTGAAGCAAAATTTAGCACCAAAGAGTTAAATATCGTTTATTTTGCTAGATTGCTTGTTGGTTTTTTAAGAAAAAACAACAAGCTTAATAATATTATTTTAGCTGGACATTCAATGGGTTGCGCTGTGATTATGTTGGCCTTAAAAATACTTAGTCCATCTGAAAAAAAGAAGATTAAAAAAATTATTTTAGCAGCACCATTAACGATTACAACCGCTTTTACTGCATTAGGATTTAGCAAATATTTATTTACGGATGCTAATAAAATTAAAAGAAAAGAAATTAATAAATTTTTAAAAGATCTTTTTTATAACCATCAATATTATGTTGATCATTTTGAAGATTTTTTTGATTTAGAGTTTTATAAAAAACACCAAAAAGAACAGAAGAAAATTGTTTTATCAATCTTAAAACCAACAACAATTAAAAAGGTTATTGATGCTTATCATAAGTTTGATCAATACGAAAAAGTTACATTCATTACAGGCGATAAAGATCGTTTAGTTCCGTTTACAATCATTCATGCTTATATTAAGAATTTCTTTAAAAAAGCCAAGCATATTGAATTTTTAAAAGCAGGACATCTTTTGTTATTAGAACACAAAGATAAATATTTAGAATTAATTAATCAAGCAATCAACGATGTCAAATCTTAATTTATATATCAAGAACTTAAAACTATTATTAGATAGTATCAATCTAGAAAAACTAATTGAGAACTATAATAAAATTTTAGATAACTCAATGCATACTAGAATTTTGTACGACGATGATGAGTATGCTGAAATTGATTTTTTTGAAAAACCAATTGAAGGTGAAATTAACTTTGTTAAAAACCAATTAATTATTGAAGTTGATGAGCACATTAATGACATTTTAAAAACTAAGTTTAGTGAACAAAAAAAATTAGCACTATTACAAGACCAGTTTTATAATTTGATCCAAGCAATAGCACTAACTAAAAATTTAAGTTTAAAAAGAATTAATAAATTATTACAAAACGAATAATTCAATTGCGTCAGCAACAACTTGTGATGCTTTAGCATCTAGAATATTGGTGGCGTTATTTTGCACTTCTTTATGCGATGATTCTAAACTAACACTCACTCCAGTTACTTGAAACATTGAGATATCATTGAACGAATCACCAATACTCATTGTTTTTTTCAGATCCTTTTTAAGGATTTTATTTAGTTGTAAAATCGCATTACCCTTAGAAGTGTTGGCTGAATTTAATTCAAATGACATTGGCGAAACTGCAATACAATCACTTGAATCTAATTTAGTTAAACTAATGAATTTAGCTAAATAATCATTAATTGTTTCTTTCATCGTTTTACGATTAAAGAAGAAGATTAATTTGATTAAATCATCGTGGGCATTTAAATCATCGATTTCAATATAATTGTTCGCTGAAAATTCCCCTTCGTATAAAAACAATTCTTCGATGGTTTTTTTATCAAATTTCTTGTCCTTATCATATAGATAAATATTGTTATTAACATCATAAGATAAGACAATGCAATCTTTTTTAGTTTCTTTTTTGAATTCATCGATTGCTTTCATAACTTTGGTTTTAACTGATTTAGTTAAAAAGTTATTTTGAATGATTTCATTTTTTTCTAAATCATAAATAATTGCACCATTACAAGCAATGATGTATTTGGTTTTATCAGCTAAATCATACTTGTTAATAAAGTTAATTACATCCGAATGCTTTCGACCAGTAGCAATCGTAAAAGTAACATTTTTAGCAACAAGTTTTTCAATTGCACGAATTGCGTCGTCTTCAACGATATGTTCGCCGTTTTCATAACGAAGTAAAGTACCGTCAAGATCACTCAGCACTCATTCAATATTATTTTTAACCATGATGTTTATTATTGCATTTGACTTAAAGCTTGAGTTGCAGTAATAATAGCAACACTGTAAATTTCATTAGCATCAGCACCACGGCTTAGGTCATTAACAGGTTTAGCTAATCCAGTTAGAATTGGACCGATTGATTCATAACCACCCAATCTTTGGGCAATTTTATAACCAATATTTCCAGCATCAATGTTAGGGAAAACAAAAGCGTTAGCACCTTTTTCTCAATTTAAATGAGGAGCTTTTTGTTTTCTTACTTCTTCAACATAAGCAGCATCAAATTGCATTGGACCACAAATTGAAGCTAATTTAGCAGCTTCTGATTCTTCTAAAATCTTAGTTGCAGCTTTAACTTTATCAACAGATTCACCAGCACCTGAGTTCATTGTTGAATAACTTAGCATCGCTAAATTAACATTTTTAGTGTGTAAAACTGATTTACTGAAATTAATAGCAGCCTTAGCAATTTCAGCTAGTTCTTCAGCTGTTGGATAAATATTAATAGCACAGTCAGCAAATACTAGTTGTTCTTCGCCTTTTTCCATAATATTTACTGAAGCAACAATCTTAGCATCTGGTGCAGTTTTAATAATTTGTAAAGCAGGACGAAGGGTGTCTTTTGTTGTGTATTCTTTACCACACACTTCACCATCAACTTCTTGTAATTTAACTAATAAAGCAGCTAAAACATTTGGTTTTTTCACTTCTTCATTAGCAACTTCTAAGGTCATACCTTTCTTTTCACGTAACTTAAATAAATAAGTTGCGTATTTTGATAGATCCATTTTTTCAATTACATAGCGTTTGATAGTTGGATCAAAATCAGCTGGAATTTCATCAACTGTTCTAAAAATTAAAACTGGTTTAATTAATTTTTCAGCTACTAGTTTTTTAGCAGCTTGTTGAACATATGGATGTCATCCTTCAACCAATAAGATTTCTGGAGTTTTTTTAGATTCTCTGATTGTGTTCTTTAATTGTTCAATTAGTATACTCATAGTTTCGCGTTTGCTAAAATTATAAAAAATATTATTTTTTTTCATAATTTAGTTTTGTGATTTTACCTAATGAAATATCTTTAAAAAAATTCATGTAGGTGGCATTAAAATCAACTAAATTACCTTTATTTAAAAAACCTTTTTTGTGGGCGTAATCGTCAATGAAAGCAAAGAAGTCTTCTGGCAATTGTGTTTGTTGATAGCAATTCAATAATTCATCCTGGTAGTGTTGATATAAATATTGATAGCCAAATTGCAGCACTTCTTGCATCGGAATTACTTCTAGATTGATTAAGTTTAATAAACTTAATTTAGCTCCTAGTTCAAATTCATCAATCTTTTTATACAACACTCCAGGGGTATCATATAAAGTAAAGTTTTTATTAAGTTTAACAAAGCTTTGGCGTTTGGTTACCCCTGCTTTGTTTTCAACTTTATGATGGTTTTTCTTAATTAAAGCGTTAATCAATGAAGATTTACCAATATTAGGCAAACCAATCACCATAATACTAAAATGAGGGGTAACTAACCCCTTATTTTGTAATTTTTTAATCTTGTCACTAACAATTTGATAAATACGGTTGATTACGACATTATTAAAGTTTTTATCTTTAATACTGGTGATAATCGTGTTTTTATCATACTCATAATTTAAATCAGCCCAATCTGATTTAAGAGCAATGTTAATGATTGTTTTGTTATTAAAAATCTGTAATAATTCAGGGTTAGATGTTAAATTAATGGCTCTAGCATCAAGCACTTGAATGACTAGATCAATCTGTTTTTTAACCTTATTGATGTCATCCAAGGTTTTTTTCATGTGCCCTGGAAACCAGTTAATTTTGGAATGGTTCATAAATTATTATTGAGTAATATTAATTATTCTTCAGTAATATACATCCAACCATCAATACCACGGATTTGCGTAATTGAGATTAAACAATCCTTATCAACTTCACGGATTAAACGGATGATTCTTGGAATTTCAACGAATAGTGTTGTTGTTGAAATCATCTCACGTTCTTCTTTTGAAAAACCACCAACAATTTTTGATATTGACATCGTATGTGGGTGATGGTCTGAAAGTAAAGTTTGGCGAATGCGTTCAGAATTGTTTGAATAAATTTCAATCTTAGCCATCTTATATCTTGGGAATAAAGCATCCAAGAACATTGAAACAACTAATGCTGCTAATATTGAACCAATAAAGTTTGGTGAGAATAATAATGATGGTGCTCAAGATAATGATTTGAAATAGTTTTCGCTATTCGGAATCTTTAAGCCATCTAGTTGTTGTAAAACATGAGAAGCAGGAACGTATGAACCAATAATTACAGCTATTAATAAGGTTGTAAAGTTGGTATAGAATAAGATCCCAGCAATTGATTTACGTTTAATTTTTGCAACATACTGAGAAACAAAATCCATTCCTCCAGTAGAAGCACCAATTACGAATAAAATTGTGTATAAAACTGATGAAATTGATCCAGCAATAAACGCATATAAGAACATTGATAAGATCTTATTTACTTCATTATTGTTTTCTCAAATCAACGGAATATATCCTAGTTGTTTACCTAGATCAGTTAATACAAAAGTGTTGGTTTGTGGATTGTAAGATTCAACCAATTTATTATAAAGTTCAGTTAATTGGTTATTGTTATGAGCCACATGAACTTCGTGAATGATTGAACTATTTCCTGCAGTATTAATCGTAAAAATCCCAACATCAGAAATCCCTGGAATAAATCCAAAAGTTAGCCCTACTAAGTTTGCCAAAACAACATAAATTGTTGTTAGGATCGTAAAGCGTTTACCAACTTTAAAATAAGAAAAGATGATGAGCGGGATATTAATAAGAATATATAAAACCCAGAAGGTTAAATTGAAAATTAAGTCCTTCGGTAAGTTTGCAGGCAAGAAAACAAAAAGTGTTCTTGCTAACCCTTGGGTTAATGAAGAAACACCTAAATTATATAAACCTGAGTTGCGAATGAAAAATAAACTAACTAAACCTTGGATTACTGAAATTACAACAATTAAGATAATTCTTGTTCATAATTTCTTTGGTCCATACAAACCAGCAAAATTTAATAAAGAAGATCGTAGTCTTGTACGACTGACCGTAACTTTATTTAGCGAATCAGCAAAATTAGCCAGTTTATCTTTTGAGCTCTTTAGAGACATAGAATCACTCTAAGGTTTTAACACCAATTATTTTTTAGTAACAACTTTTTCTTTAATACGAGCAGATTTACCAGAACGATCTCTCATGTATGAAATGTAAGCTCTTCTAACTTTACCTTTACGTTTTAATTCGATTTCAATGTTTGGGTTGTGAACATGGAAGTTTTTTTCCACACCAACACCACTAGATTCTTTACGAACGATGAAAGTTTCAGATAAACCTGAACCTTTTCTTCTTAAAACTAAACCATCGAATTTTTGAATTCTGGTTTTCTTTTCATCAGCAATCTTAATTGATACTGAAACCATATCACCTACTTGGAAGTTTGGAACGTTTTTCTTTAATTGTAGGTTATTAACGTAATTGATAATTGTGTGTTTGTTAATTTTGTTTGACATAGTAATTACTTCTTATTTGATATGTATTTTAGATACAGATCTGGTCGTTTTTTCATTGTATTACGAACGGCTTGAATTTGATTATACTTATTAATCAATTCATGATTGCCACTCATTAATACTTCAGGAACTTGATGACCTTCAAAGTTTGAAGGTTTGGTGTACATCGGATAGTCTAAGAGGTAATTATTAAATGATTCGTTGATTAAACTATCTTTATTAATTACATTAGGCAACAACCTGACGATGCTATCAATAATGATGAGTGCTCCCAATTCCCCGCCTGTTAAGACGAAGTCACCCACGGATAACGCTCCATCTACATAATGATATATGCGTTCGTCAAATCCTTCGTATCTTCCTGAAATTAAGATTAAATCATGATCAGATTGACTTAAAGCAACTGCTTTTTTTTGATCATATACTTCTCCTTGTGGTGAAAGTAAATATGATTTAATCTTTTCTGGGTTTTTGAATTTAGTTTTTTTAATATCTCGTAAGCAATTAACCAACGGTTCTAGTTTTAACAACATTCCAGCTGATCCACCATAAATCGTATCATCTACGGTTTTATGCTTGTCTGTTGCATAATCACGAAAGTTAATTACTTCAAGCTCTACAGCATTCTTGTTTAAGGCATTTTTGATAATTGAGTAATCAAAATAAGATCTTACAAATTGATCAAAAAGCGTTAAAACAACAATCTTCATAACCTAAGCTTTTTTAAGTTTAGCTTCTGTATATTGTTTTCAAATTCCTTCTTTTGAAAGAATTGATTTTGCTGTATCAGTAGGTTGTGCACCTTTTTTAAGTCATTCGATAGCTAATTGACCATTTAGTTTGTTAGTACCGTTAATTGGATCAACGTGACCAATTAATTCAATATAACTACCATCGCGTTTTACTCTAGAATCAACCACAACCATACGATATGATGGTAATTTGTGGCGTCCCAGACGCATTAATCTAATTTTTACCAAGTTTATATATCCTTAATTTTATTAACCAAAATATTATAACATATCGTTAAGTAAAATTACTTAACTGGTTGTTCAGCTTTTGCTTCAGTTGTTGGTTTAACTTCAACTTTTTTTACAGCTGCAGCTGGTTTTTTGGTTGCTTTTTTCTTTTTAGCACTATACTTAGGAACTTTATCAACGAATTGTAAAATTGCCATTTCAGTAGCATCACCCATTCTAGCACCTAATTTAAGCACACGAGTATAACCACCTGGACGGTCTTTGAATACTGGAGCTACTTTTTTAAACAAGTGATCAACTAGTTCATCTGCTGAACAAACTTGAGTGTTTAATAAAATTGCTTTTGCTTTTCTTCTGTTTGCGATTGTATCTTGTTTAGCAACCGTAATCAGTTTTTCTAAATGCTTTTGAGTTTCTTTTGCTTTAGTTAAAGTTGTTTGAATTTCGTTATAACTTAAGCAATCACTAACTTGTTGACGAATAATCATCAAACGAGTTGATGTAGTTTTACCTTTTTTATTAATGTATGACATAGCTAATTATTAGTTATTCTTAAGTTTTAAATCGTACAGTTCACTTAATTTCTTATTAATTTCACGAACTGATTTTTTACCTAAATTACGGATATTTTCAATTTCAGATTTAGAACGTGTTACTAATTCTTCAACTGTTTGAATCCCGTGACGTTTTAGACAATTGTATGAACGAACAGTTAAATCTAATTGTTCAATTGGAATTGAAAGTTTTTTGTTCTTTTCTTCAACATTCTTTTCGTTTAAAACTTGAATATCATGTAATGATTTATTGATATCAATTAATGGTTTTAAATGGTCAGAAAGAATTTTTGAAGCCATTCCGATTGCATCACCAGATTTAATTAAACCGTTAGTAGCAACTTCAATAATTAATTCATCAGTTAGTACATCTGAAGTTTTTTCTTCAACTTGGTAACCAACTTTAATAATTGGACTGAAGTTTGAGTCTACTGGAATGATCGATAATGAACCGATTTCAGCACGGTTATCAGCAGCAGGTTTAAAACCACGACCTCTAGTTGCGTAGATGTCAATGTTTAATTCTGCATCTTCTGATAAAGTACAGATTTCTAATTCTTTGTTAATAATTTCAAATCCAGGAGGACATTCAATGTCACCAGCTTTAATAATTCCAGCTTTTTTAGCACGGATTGTCATTACTGGTCATTTTTCAATTGGAGTATCGATTAAGTCTTGATCGCTAATCACGTTGTCGTTAATTCAAACAACTAAGTTTTTAACATTCAAAACGATTTCAGTAACGTCTTCTTTAACGCCTGGAATAAATCCAAATTCATGTGAAGCACCCTCAATTTTAAGAGCAAACACAGATGAACCTGGTAAATGGCTTAGCATTACTCTTCTTAAAGCGTTACCAATAGTTACACCAAAACCTCTTTCTAAAGGTTTGATGATGTATTTACCATAGTTTTTGTCGTTATCTTCTTTAATAACGTTGATGTTATATCGCAGAAATTGTTGCATGTTATTCCCTTTAATAATTAACGAGGTTTTTTAGGAGGACGGCAACCGTTGTGAGGAATTGGTGTTACATCGTGGATTTCAGTAATTGTTAATCCACAAGCAGCCAATGAACGAATTGCAGTTTCTTTACCTCTACCAACACCATTTACATAAACTTTAACAGTAGCTAGACCCATTGCCATAGCTTCTTTAGCAGCTTTTTCAGCAGCTACACCAGCTGAGTAAGGTGTTTTTTTCTTAGCACCTTTATACCCAATTGCACCTGAAGATGATCAAGTTAAAGCGTTACCATTAATGTCAGTGATGGTAATAATTGAGTTGTTTGAAGTTGCGTGAATGTGAGCAATCCCATTGCTGGCAACTGTTTTTTTCTTCTTAGCCATAATTTCTTATTACTTACTTTCAATTTTCTTGTTAGCAACGGTTTTTCTTGGACCTTTACGTGTTCTTGCGTTTGATTTAGTTCTTTGACCTCTTACAGGTAAACCTCTTCTGTGACGAAGTCCTGTATAAGAACCAATTTCCATTAAACGTTTAATGTTTAATGCTACTTCACGACGTAAATCACCTTCTAGCATGTAAGTGCTAGCAACAGAACGAATTAGAGCTAACTCTTCGTCAGTTAGGTCTTTAACTCTTTTGTTTGCGTCGATTTTTGCTTTTCTTAAGATTTCTTGAGCACGAGGTTTTCCAATTCCATAAATATAAGTTAATGAAATTTCCACGCGCTTATTGTTGGGAATATCGATTCCTAAAATACGTGCCATATTCTATCCTTGTCTTTGTTTGTGTTTAGGGGTTTTGCAGATAACTCTTACAACCCTTTGACGTCTAATAACTTTGCAATCCTTGCAAATTGGTTTTACTGATGATCTTACTTTCATAGTTATTGTTTTGATTAATGACGATAAGTAATTCGCCCTTTAGTTAGATCATAAGGGCTAAATTCAACTTCCACACTGTCACCAGGTAAAATACGAATTTTGTGCATTCTAATTTTGCCTGAAACATGTGCTTCAATTAAAAGATTATTTTCTAGTAATACTTTAAATTTGTCACCTTTAATAATCTCTTTCACAACACCTTTTATACTGAGGTTTGATTCTTTCATTATGCTATTTAGCTAAATTGTTCCTTTTATAAGGCTGCTTAAATAAGATGGTTTGGTTTATTTGGATATGATTAAGCAATCATTAGATTGACTAAACATTTTCAAATACATCATGTATATATAAAAAATACAATATTGATGAAGGTAATCAATATTTAAACAACCGTTATATATTTTACCACGAAATGTAGCTTTTTTAAGAGCTAAACCAAGAGCTAAGTTTATTTATTTTTTATTATTCTGGTTGGGTTAACATATATTTTTTAATTAACAATATTTATTGAAAATTTAATTACCTTTTTTGTTAATCAAAAGACAACCTATTTTTTTATAAATCAATAAAGTGTTTGAAGGTTATTATTAAAATAAACTATCCTTAGAAAAATTCAAATTTAATTAGATAAATAAGGATAAATTATGAAGGATGAAATGATTAAAATTGTTTGCTTACTTAAAGCAATACTTTAATATTTTCATTCCAACTAAGATTTTGATGTTTCATTTGAAAAACAAGGAAAAAGTTATTAAAGACTTTTTGATTTTAATGTTATTGTGAACACTTTTTAAAAGATGAATATGAATCCACAATTAACAAATAAGACTGTTCTTTTTAAAACTAAACAATTCTTGTTGCTAGTAATCACATATTTGATAGCAATAACTATTGGTACACTTGGTTTATTCTTTTATTGAAAACAGCATAGAACAGAATACTTATACACTTTTTATCGTCTTTTTCCTTGAGCTGTTATTTTAGCTTTTTCAATAGTTATTGGTTTAATTTTCTTTTTAACTAAAACTAAACATAAAATTTCATTGAAATTAATTGAAAGAAAAAAGAACTTTTATTTAGCATTTTCTGTTGTTGAAATAATTCATTTTTTATTATCATTTTTAGTCATTTTAACCGTTGTTTTATTAGAAAAATGAAAAAATAAATACGTTATTTACTGAACAGAAACAATACCAGCTGCATTAAGATATAGAGGACTTGATTCTGATATTCCCACAACAAATGATTGGTTTTTAACCATTCAATGATGAAGTTTTTATAACTATGGATGGTTAAGTGCTTATGGTTGAAATATTATCTGATTTTTTGTTGGTTTAATTTGGTTTTTTATTTATTTAAAATTGCCAATTCATACAAAACATAAATACTTATCAATATTTAGTTTTTTATCTTTAATAATAATTCATCTTGATTATGAAAATTTTTTAGAAAAAACAAAAGAAAGTTTTAGATTGTTTAATAAAAGTTATTAATTAAAAATTGTTGTTTTTTTCGTAAATAATTAATGAAAACACCTAAAAATATTTTTATAACAAAACAATTTTTGTTATTTGTACTAGTTTATTTTTTATCTATATTAATTGGTTCATTGGGAATATATTTTTATTGAGATAAACACAAAAGAGAATTCTTATTTGATTTCTACTGATTCTTTCCATTAGCTATTATGCTAGTCTTTTCTTTATTTTGTTTTGGAATTTTTTTCTTTACAAAAACCAAACATACATTACCTTTACACTTAATTGTTAATAAAGGTTTGTTGAATACCATATTGTTTATTTTTGAATTAATCCATTTAACAATAACTATTGTTATTTGTTTATTATTGTTATTATTAGCAAACCAAACTAAAACTTTTCCTTTTTGAAATTTATATATAAACGAAAATAATATTGATCAAGCTAATGATTGGTTCCAAGAAATTAATTTTAGATTGTTTCGCCTTTATGGTTTTTTAAGTGCTAAAGGATGAAATATAGTTTGATTTTTATTAGCTTTAATGTGAATATCGATTTATTTAAAACTTTTAGTTTATAAAAAGAAAAAAGCCTTATCACTAATTTGGTTTTCAAGCATTATTGTTGCTAATTATTCTTATGAAGAATTATTAAATATAAAAATTTAATTAATTAAATTCATTAAATATTTTTTATATTACAAATTAAAAAAAATTAAAAATACACGGTAATTTTGATATAAATTGAAATTAATAATTTATTTTTATTAATCAACTAAAATAAAAAAATTCATAAAAAATCCGCACTAATGAGTGCGGCTTTTTTTATTAAAATTTTAGTTTTGATAAATCTTTTTGTTTATAACTCAGGGAAACAAAATTAGTGGTATTGCTGATTTTTTATTTTTTAAATTTAATTTATCAACAATATTTTTAATCCTTACCAAATCATAAATAAAGATTATCATCTTGATAAGAATTGATAAGAGAAAAATAGCCAACATTATATAAGCAACCGCATTATATTCAGTTGTTAAATAATTTTTATAAAAAGAATCTTCATAAGTAGATAATATTAAAAATGAACCTAATAAAATTAATGTTCCAAATATTGTTTTTGTTAAATTTATTGAAAATAAAAAATGGAATTTTTGTTTGTTTCAATTTAAATCTCGATCCTTATTAAGATTATTAATTCTTTTGAAGATTAGACCATCGATAATTATTGATAACAACGGAATGAATGAAATAAAAGTTCAAAAAACATTAATTCTTGCTAGTTCATTAATGTTTTTACTTAATACAACTTTGTTTATTCAATAAACAAAGTTAGCACCAATAACAAAGGATAAAGTGAAATAGTTTACTAATCCAAATAAAAATAATCCTTTGATTAAATCTTCTTTATTGTTTAAATAAATTTGATCACTATTATTCATTAAATATCTAAACAATAATATTGATGTTAAAAATAAAATTAAAGTAGCAGCAAGAATACAATTAAGAATTAAACTGCGATAACTCATAAAGGTTAATGCACTTTTAATTGACTTCATTAATATTAACCTCTTTATTTGAGTTGTTTTCTTCTATATTCACAAAGAAACAATCATTTTCATACATTGATTTAGTTAAAATTCATGGAAAGAAAACAATTTTATAAAATTGATGCTTATTGTTGTTAAATTGATTTAAGAATGATTTTTGTTTGTTTGCAAAATCATCTGAAAAAAGAACTATTCCAATAATTAAACATAAAACTATTATTAACAAAGAACAGCTAATTATAAAAAGAAAAAGATTATATAAATCTTGATGAAAAGCAAATAATTCTTGTTGTCCTGATCAAAAAGCAAAAGACAATAAGATTGTTAAAATTGCTCCAAATATTGTGCTTGTAATATCTATTGATATCTTAAAATGAAAGTTTAAATCATTCTGATTAATTTTTCGATTTATCCTACTTTGTTCAAGAATTTTTAAAATTCTTATGAATTCATTTGATATAGTAACCGTAAACAATCAGTGTTCTTCACGTTTTGATAACTCATCGTTTTTAACAGAATTTTCAATAGAACGGTTGTAAATAAAACAATCGATTATAAATCCTATTAATGGAATAAATGATAATAAAACCCATGCAAAATTAATTCTTGTATGTTGCTTAATTAAGCTTCTTAAACTAATTTTATTGATATAAAAAACAAAAGCCATTCCATAAGAATAACTAGATGCAACAAAGAAAACAAAACCAACACTGGAAGTAAGATAACTAAAAACAATTGATGATAAATCGTTTGTATCATCTTTGGTTAGTTTTGCATCACCATTAAAGTAATTCAAATAAAACAACAAGAATATCAAAATGAATAATAATGCTAAAAACTGGCAAACACAACTTCGATAACTAATAAATCTTAATATTCTTCTTGTTCTAAATTCCATTATTAACCATATTTAATTTGACAACTTAAAATTAATGCTTAATTTTAAGGATTAAATCAATTTTATTAAGGGTTATTTACTTTGTCAATTTTTTAATCTGAAATTAATTAAAATTTGGTGAACATAAAAAAACGCAGGACATGTGTCCTACGCAAATTTTAAAGGGATAAATTATGAAATATTATTTTTATTTGAATGCCCCTTGATAACTGAATAGAATCTGACCAACAATGTTTAAGTTAATAAATTTGCTTTAATGGGTTTAACTATTTTGTTGGATTTTAATTTCACCGTTATTTTAGTAACAGGTGTATATCGTGTTTGTGTATTAATATACTCCATAGAAAGGAGGTAATCCACCCCCACGTTCTCGTAGGGGTACCTTGTTACGACTTAACTCCAATCACCGGCCCTACCCTAGACATGCGCTTCCTTGCGGTTAGCAACACGGTTTTAGATATTACCAGCTCTCATAGTTTGACGGGCGGTGTGTACAAGACCCGAGAACGTATTCACCGCGACATGGCTGATTCGCGATTACTAGTGATTCCGACTTCATGAGGGCGAATTGCAGCCCTCAATCCGAACTGAGACCAACTTTACAGATTAGCTCCACCTTACGGTTTGGCGACTGTTTGTATTGGCCATTGTAGCACGTTTGCAGCCCTAGACATAAGGGGCATGATGATTTGACGTCATCCCCACCTTCCTCCAACTTACGTTGGCAGTCTCGTTAGACAAAGTAACTAACGATAAGGGTTGCGCTCGTTGCGGGACTTAACCCAACATCTCACGACACGAGCTGACGACAACCATGCACCACCTGTCACTGGGTTAACCTCCATTATATTTCTATAACTTCGCCCAAGATGTCAAGTCTAGGTAAGGTTTTTCGTGTACCGTCGAATTAAGCAACATGCTCCACCACTTGTGCGGGTCCCCGTCAATTCCGTTTGAGTTTCATTCTTGCGAATGTACTACTCAGGCAGGATGTTTAATGTGTTAACTGCAGCACCGAAGTATTCGCTCCGACACTTAACATCCATCGTTTACAGTGTGGACTACTAGGGTATCTAATCCTATTTGCTCCCCACACTTTCAAGCCTAAGCGTCAGTATTGGCCCAAGTCCTCGCCTTCGCCTCTGGTGTTCTTCCATATATCTACGCATTTCACCGCTCCACATGGAGTTCCAGGACTCTCTACCAAACTCTAGACTAGAAGTTTCCAATGCATACAATCGTTAAGCAATTGCTTTTAACACCAGACTTTCTAATCCGCCTGCGCTTGTTTTACGCCCAATAAATCCGGATAACGCTTGCAACCTATGTATTACCGCGACTGCTGGCACATAGTTAGTCGTTACTTATTCAAATGGTACCGTCAGATCGTTAGCTTTCCACTCTAACGATTATTCTTCCCAAATAAAAGAACTTTACAATCTAAAAAGACCTTCATCGTTCACGCGGCATTGCTCCATCAGGCTTTCGCCCATTGTGAAAAATTCCCTACTGCTGCCTCCCGTAGGAGTATGGGCCGTGTCTCAGTCCCATTGTGGTTATTCTACCTCTCAGCATAACTACACGTCATCGCCTTGGTGGGCCATTACCCTCACCAACTAGCTGATATGCCGCACCCTCATCTTATAGCGAAGCAGTTGCTTCTTTAAAGTTATTCTCATGCGATAGTTAACTTGTTATGCGGTATTAGCTAATCTTTCGACTAGTTATCCCCCACTATAAGGCAGATTGGATACGTGTTACTCACCCGTTCGCCTCTAATGTATTGCTACATCCGATCGACTTGCATGTATTAGGCATGCCGCCAGCGTTAATCCTGAGCCAGGATCAAACTCTCAGAAAATGACAGATTCTATTCAGTTTTCAAGGAACATTCAGCTGCCAACAACTATTAAATTGACAACCTCATAAATAATAACATATTTTTTTAAAAATAACAACAATATTTTTATTATTGTCGTTTTTTAAACAATTAATTATCTAATTAATCTAATAAAGTTAATAAAACTTCTTTAGGAATAAATCCAATTTTTTTATTTTCTATTTCACCATTTTTAAAGGTGTATAGAGTTGGAATACTTGCTACTTGGTATTTAATTGATAATTCTTCTGCTTCATCAACATTTACTTTAATAAATGTTCAATCAGTTTTTTCTTTTGAAACTTGTTCAAAAACAGGACCAAACATCTTACAAGGTCCACATCAATCAGCATAAAAATCAACAACTACTTTTTTGTTATCTTTAATTAATTGTTCAAATTCAGCTTTACTTGTTACGTGTTTCATATTGAATATATTTAATTTTTAATTTGAACGAACAGTTCTATATTTACTGTAAATTAAAAATTAAATATTTGTTAAATCACTAAATAATCGATGAATCACGAATTGATTCGTCATCTTCTTCAGATTTTGGTTCTAAGCTCTTGGTAAATTTACAAGTTGGAAAGTTTGAACAGCCCAAGAATTCTGTGTTTTTGCTCTTGCGTTTAGATACTCTTCGCACTAATTTTGAATGACATAAATCACACTCAACACCATCTTCATAAATGATGATTTTAGGTTCTTTGTTAGGCTTGTCTATGTATTTACATTTTGGAAAATTCGAACAACCAACAAAAGCACCATATCGGCCTTGGCGTTGAACTAATCTAGAATCACAATTCGGGCAATTTCTACCTTCAATGTATTCAACTTTTTTAACAATTTTACTTTTTGCTTCTTCTAGATCATCTGAGAATTTAGTTCAAAAATCTTTTAGATAAATCACATCATTAGTTTGACCATGAGCAATTTCATCTAAGGTTGTTTCCATGTTTCTAGTGAAGGCTTTATCCATGATTGCAGGGAAATTTTTATCCAATTCACTAGCCACTTTTTGACCTAATTCAGTCATCTTATAATAACGACTGTTTAATAATTCAGCATAATTTCTTTTTAATACAACATTAAGAATTGTTGAATAAGTTGAAGGACGACCAATACCTTCAGTTTCAAGTGCTTCAATTAATGTTGCTTGAGTATATCTTGGTGGTGGAGTAGTTTGGTGCTCATTGATCATCACATCCTTAGCTTCAAACTCTTTACCAACACTGAATTGTTCTAATTTAATTTTTCTTAAATGATCTTGGTCATCAAAGTGAGAATAAATTTTCTTATAACCATCAAATTTAAGAATATTATTGACAGCATAAAATTTATTTTCGTTATTAATAAAACGAATATTTACTCGTTCATAGATGGCTGGTGCCATGTAGTGAGCAACAGTTCTAATTCAAATTAATTTATATAAACTGTATTGATCATTGCTAACCTTATCACGAATTGATTCTGGAGTAATTGTGATATCAATTGGATGAATCGCTTCGTGAGCATCTTGAACTTTAATCTTTTGTTTTTTCGCAGATTTTGGTTCTTTAGCTAATTGTTCAGCATTAGCTTGGTAATTTTCACCATAAGTTTTAGCAATATAGTTTAAAGTATATTCACCAAATTCTGGACTTAATCTTGTGCTATCAGTTCTTGGGTATGAAATCAATGCGATTTGTTCGTTATTAATTTCAACCCCTTCATATAATTCTTGAGCAACTGATGTGATTTTAGCTGATCTTCATTTTAATTTATTAATCGCATCTTGCTGTAATGTTGAAGTTTTATAAAGTTCTTTTGGATATGAATTTTTTAATTTTGGTGCATCGATTGCATACACCTTATATTTATCAGTTAAATTATCCTTAACAATTTGTGCGTCAGCTTCTGAATTAAAGTCAATACCACTAACTTCTTCTAGTTCTTTGAATGATAGTTTTTTGGCTAAATCATCGTTAATTTTTCTTAACATTAATTCTGTGCCATCTTTAAGCACAACATCTAACGTTCATCAAAATCTTGGAACAAATTTATTAATTAATTCTTCACGTTCAGTAATAAATTTTAATGCGATTGACTGCACTCTTCCAGCTGAATCAGCATTTAATTTTGATTTCATTAAACTTGATAATTTAAAACCAATTAAACGGTCAAGTCTTCTTCTTGTTACTTGTGATGAAACCCAATCATCTTGGATATCACGAGGGTTAGCTATCGCATTTTTAACTGCTTTTTCACTAATTTCATTAAAGACAATACGCTTACATTTTTGAACATCAACACCACGTTGTTTTAAGACATCATAAACGTGTCAAGAGATCGCTTCACCTTCACGGTCAGGGTCGGTAGCTAGATATACTTCATCAGCTTTTTTTGCTTTTTTAACTAAGTCTTCAATTAATTCTTCTTTAGTTAAAGTTTTTGGTTTTTTATCTTTATTAGCTTTTGTAGATTTAGCTGCTGACTTTTTTTCTTTAATAACTTCTCACTTTGGTGTGAAGTCTTCTAAATTAAAACCTAAAGTGTATTTAGGCAAATCACGAATATGACCCACCGTAGCCACAATATCATAATCATCACTCAAATATTTCTTTAAAGTCTTAATCTTATTGGGCGACTCGATTACTAAGATTTTTGAGTTTTCAACAGCCATGGTGTGTGTTCCTTATTTATTAGTGTCTTTGTTGGATTAATTTTATCTAAAAATCCAATGAAATTCTGAACTAAACTGTTTATATATTTATATATATAAATTTGTTAGCAAAAGTATAAAAATGATTAATTATGATCAGCTCTGATTGTTTGTAACATTGCTTGTTTTTGTTGATCATCTAGTTTGTAAAAATACGAACCTGAAACAAAATCAGAAACCAATCCTTTTAGTTCGATTGCTTTGTCAAGCGTGATCCCACCATCAATTTCAATCGGTAAATCTTTGTTGAATTTAATTAGTTTTGCAATATTACGATAAACCAAAGGTTCAAATGATTGTCCACCAGCTCCTGGTTCGACTGACATTAAAGTAACATAATCAACTAATTTAATGTATTCTAAATATTCGTTGATATCCGTATTAAATTTAAATGCCAAACCAACTTTTTTATTATTAGTTTTTAGATAAGCTAAATATTTAGCAATTAATGGTTTGTTGTTAGCTAATGGCTCAACATGAAATGACACAGCATCACATTTAGTTTTAGCGTATGTCAGAATGTTGTTTGCCACTTTATTGACCATTAAATGCACATTAACTTGATAACCAAGTTCATGCAATTTATCAACATAGCGTTCATCAAAAGCTGTGTTGTTTACAAATTCATCCATCACATCATAATGGATTTTATTAAGTCCCAAAGAACGATAATGAATTAGTTTAGCTTCATCAAAATTGTTAAGCATTGGTAAGATTGAAAACAACAAGTCGCTCATTACTTACCTAACATTTTGAACATTCTTTGTTTGTAATCTTCAACCCCAGGCTGGTCGTATGGATCGTGTCCTAGTAATAAACATGAAGCAGAAGTTGCTATACACATTCAGTAATAAACATAACCAAATGCATAAGCATTGTTTTGTTCAACATCAATTTCAATGATTGGAACATCAGCATTAGCATGAGCTAGTTTTGTCGCTTGACATGCAACGTAGTTTAATTCGTTAACTGATTTGTTAGCAATGTAATCTAATTGATCATCGTTATCAAATTGAGATTTAGCTAATTTTAAGCAGTTACTATTACCTTTTTCAAATGAAAATACTGTTTCAAAGAAAATCTTCTTACCTTGTTGGTATAGTTGTCCCATTGAGTGTAAATCAGTTGTATTTACTGAATAAGTTGGGAATAAAGAATTTAAACCTTTACCTTCACTTTCACCAAATAATTGACGATGTTGAAGCATTAAATATTCATGTTGTTCTTCATAAGTTACAGCAATTTCAACATCTTTTTTAAGTTCAGTGTAAAGATAATATCTTAGTGCTGCATAACAAAAAGCAGTGTTTTTGGTTAAATCACCAGTTTTAAATAAATCAGTTCTTGCTTGGTTAGCACCATTAATTAAATCTTTGTAATTAATACCTACTAATCCAGCTACTAACAACCCACTTGGTGTTAATGTTGAATAACGTCCACCAATACTTGAATAAATCGGGAACATTGCATATTTATTCTTAACAGCTAGATCGTGCAATACACCTTTTTCTGGATCAGTAATTGCCACAATTCGTTCTGGTGCTTTATCTTTGTATTGTTTGTATAATTCTTCTCTGAATAATTTAAATCCAACAGATGGTTCTAATGTTGTTCCTGATTTTGAAACAACAACAATACCTCAGTTTTTATCTTTAATTTGTTCAAAAACACTTACTAATGAATTTTCACTTAAACTACGAACAAAGTGAATTTTTCTTTTTTGTTGACTTGGTAGATAAGCAGCCATATCTAAAATAGCTTTAACACCAGTGAATGATCCACCAATACCAATTACAACAACATCAGTAATTTTTAATTCATCCCAAGCTTTAATTTGATCGTCAATTTTTTTGTATAAATCACTAAAATCTTGATTTACATAATCAATTCAACCTAGCATATTAGCACTAGGTGTTTTTTTATTAATTAATTGATCATAAATAACGTCTAATTTCTTTTGATATTTGCTTGTTAATTTAGCATGATCAACATCTTTTATCAGGTCAAATTTTAATTTAATCATTGTTCTCTCCCTTTTAATTGTATTGTTAGCTTTATTTTAAAATATCGTGCTGATTAGACTTAAATATATTTGATAGATTAATGTATTAATCTGTTTTTTAACAGCGCAATCAATGCTGTTTTCTAAATGTTGGCAATCCTTAAATTTACATAAAGTTTGTAAATTCTTAAAATCAATTAAGCCATAACTTAATTGTTCTTTGCTTAGTTCTAATTTAAAAATAGAAAACCCTGGTGAATCAACTAAATAACCATCTAAAAAACGATAAAGTTTTGTTGATGTTGTTGTATTTTTTCCCCGTTTAAGTTTAGTTGATACTTCTTGAGTTCAGATTTGAATCGAATTATCCAGGCGTTTAATTAAGGTTGATTTACCAACTCCACTATGACCACAAAATAATGTTGTTTTATCTTTAATTAAATTTTTTAATTGATCAAAATCTTGATCATTATTAAGTCTAAAAACTTGATAGTTGCTATCAATCAATGCTTGATAAATTTTGTTAAATTCTTCGTAGTTTTTTAACAAATCCAGTTTAGAAAAAGCAATCAGTGGTTTGAAGTTTAATTGCGATTCAAAATAGATCATAAACTTCATTAATTGTTTTAAATTTAATTCTGGATCTTTAAGTGAAAATACCAAAATTACATAGTCCAAATTAGCAACCTTTGGTCTATTTAAATAATTCTTACGATCAATTAATTTAATGATTTCATATGAATCATTAACTTCTAATAAGTCGTTAGCTACCAGTTTAATTTTTTGGTATTTTCACTTACCAGGAGCATGGAGTTTTATGATTTGATTATTGATCTCACAAAACAAATCATTGGCATTGATTTCAATAATCCGAGCAATCATTATTTAGTTCCTGTAAAGTTATAAATTAACAATCCAGTTGTTAATAAAATAATTAAAATTACCAACCCTGTGATTAATCAAAACGTTCAATATTTAAAAATAATTGGTTCAGATTCTACAGTGATTTCAGTTGGTTTGAATAATTCATCTTGTTGTAAAACCCGTTTTTCAATTGGCTTTAATAGTTCTTCGTCTTTATTAGCTTCAATATTATTAAGATCAATTAAAATTTCTTCACACGAATTATATCTAAACTTGCGATCTTCTTTTTTCGATGCCATACAGCGAAAAACAATGTTCTCAACACTGTTGGGAACATCAAAACCCATCGCTTTCATCAAAGGCACATCGTATTGTTTAGGTAAATTAATTACTTCTTGGCCTTTTTTATTTTGTTTGATGAACGGTTTTTGTCCTGTGATCATTTCAAACAAAATTACCCCAAAAGCATAAAAGTCATATTGAACAGTTGGTTTTTTTCTTTGGGTTAGTGGTCCGTTGGTTTTAGGATTGATAACTGGTTTTTTGTGTTCGTCAAAAACAATTTCTTTATCAAGCACATCAGGACACATATAATCTTCTGTTCCAAATAATGCTTGTTCGTTGGTTAAGATTTTTAAAGCAGCATCAGTCGTAATTGATGAAGCAATCCCGAAGTCAATAATCTTTAATTCACGATAGTCCTTTGATAACATTAAGTTTTCAGGCTTAAGGTCACGGTGAATGATTTTATGCGAATAGTTATGTAATTTTTGTATCCCTTCAACCATTCTTCTGAAGTAATACAGCGCTTCTTTAACTGACAGACTACCTTTGGTCGAGATATATTTTCTTAACGTCACACCTTGGACGTATTCCATCACGATAACAACAATATCTTCTAAACGAATAAAACGATTGTTACGTTCAACGATTAGTTCGTTATCTGAAATATCATATGTTGAAATCAAGTTGGGATGACTAATTCTTGAAGAAGTAATTAGTTCTTGGCGTAATTTAGTTCATTTATCTTCGCTGTCTTCTGGATTCTTCTTAACAATCTTAACAACAACAATGCTTTTTTTAGCACCATGAACTTTATTAGGCTCTGCCATGATGTTTCTGGCAGTATAAATGACAGAGTTCATCCCCCCTTCAGCAAGCTGTTTGATAATGACATATTGATTAAATAATTTGTCATTCGGGATTAGATAAACATTCGAACGGTTATTTTTTTTATTGGCTTTATTTGGCTTATTATTAGCCATTCACAACCTCAGTTAATTTAATTGCCACCACACTTAAATTGTCATTTGACATCGCATTCATTCCGTTTTCAATTAAGTTATCCGTAACTTTTTGCATATCGTCTGTAATGCTTAATAAATCGTGGAATTGTTCAGGCATTACGAAGTTATAAAAACCATCAGATGATAATAATAAATATTCATCATGGTCGTTTAGATAATCGATTGAAGTATCAAACTCAAGTTTGCTAGTATCTTTTGAAACGATGTTAGTTAAAGCTAATAATTCTTTTTCATTAGCTTTAAATGTAACTGGTGAAGCTTTGATTTTTTTCAGATAGTTATACAAGTTATGATCGTTGGTAATTTGGTTTACGTCTTTATTTTTAGCAATCAAATAAGCGCGAGAGTCACCAACTCAGAAAGTATAGATTTTTTTATTAGCAATAATTGACAACACGATTGTTGTTGCCATTTGTTTTAATGAAGCATTTTCATGTTCTTTTTTGAACTGTTCATCATTAGCTTGAATGTAGTCATAAATTTGTTGTTTACATCTAAACAATAATTTATGGAATCATTCTTCAACTTGTTCGTCTTTAAGGTTATTAAAATTGGTTGATAAAAAGGTTTCTTGGATTAGATCACGAGTTAATGAACTAGCAATCGCACCACCTTTATATCCACCTAAACCATCACAAACTAAGCCCATAATATTGTGATATTGATTTGTGCCAACAAAGACTGCATCTTGGTTTTCTTCACGCACGATCCCAACATGGGTTGAACTTGCATAAATCTTTTTCATTATTCAATACTTTCTTTAATTAACTTTTTGATTTTATCAATCGTTTTATCTAAATCATCATTAACAATAACATGATCATAGAACTCTTTATGTGCATATTCTTTGATCGCTTGTTCTAAACGCTTATTAATTGTTTCATCACTTTCTGTGCCACGTTTTTTTAAGCGATTAATTAATTCATCTTGTGATGGTGGTGTTATAAAAATACTTAATGTCCTAAAACCTTTATTTAAAACTTGCAACACGCCCTGGTATTCGATTTCTAAGATTAGATTTTCGTTTTTATTAACGATCTCTTTAACGGTTGATAAAGGGGTTCCATAAAAATTATTAACATAATTAGCATATTCTAATAATGCGTTATCATCAATCATTTTTTGAAACTCTTCTTTGGTTTTAAAGTGATAATGAACACCATCAATTTCATTTTCACGAATTTTTCTAGTGGTTGCTGAAATTGAAAGGTTTAATTTTAATTCTTTATCTAATAACAAATGATTAACAATTGTTCCCTTACCCACTCCACTTGGACCTGATATTAATATGATTAGACCTTGCTTGGAACTCATAATGATTGTTAAATTACAGTATAAACTAGCTGTTTAAAATTCAAAATTGCTTTTTAATATTTTAATATTTATATTTGATAAGAACATTATTAAAATGAAAACACCATTAAAGCCATCTAATGATTGACTAGTAACAGACGCTAATGAAAGAATGCGAGAAGTCTGTAAAACAGTAACATTTCCATTAAATCAAGAGGTGCTAGATACTATTGATAAGATGTTAGCTTATATTGATGAAAGCTTTTATGATCGAGCTGACCAATATAAGATTAGACCAGGTATCGGAATTGCAGCTAACCAATTAGGCTTATATCAAAGAATGTTTTATATTCATTTTACTGATTTTTGTAACCAAGAACATAAATATTTATTAATCAATCCAGAATGGATTGAAAAAAGTGCTAACAAGGCTTATTTAAGTGTTGGTGAAGGTTGTTTGTCAGTGCCTAAGGATAAAGACGGATATGTGATTCGTGCTGAAAAAGTTAAATTAAAAGGTTTTGATTATTTACAACAAAAAGAAGTAACAATTGAAGCACATGGATTGTTATCAATGTGCTTACAACATGAAATGGATCATTTAGAAGGTAAATTTTATTATGATTCAATCAACATGATGAAGCCTTATTTCACCAAACCTGAATGGGTTTGTTTAGAACAAAAACCTTGTGGTGATTGTAAAAAATAATTAGGTTATTAGATAAAAAAAGATTAGCGGATTGAACGCTAATCTTTTTTATTTTGTTTTAGTTTCTATTATTTGAAGATGTCACCTTTGTAGAAGTTAAATGACATGAACGGTCATTTATCTGTTAAAGGAGTTCATTCACCATTAATTACACGACCTGATTGAGGTAATTTAAGAGCGAATAATACAAATAAGAATGAAAGAACAACAAATAGAACGAATGCTGAAACGTGAGCAGGGTTTAATTGACCAGCGCTTGCGTCAAAGCTAACATTAGCTAATTCAGCACCTTGTGAAACGATTGATAACACAATGTCATATACTGTGTATAAGATATAACCAACACCTCAGATTACACCGAATTGAGTTCCAACCTTAGCAGGTGATGATCCTTTAAATTCGTGAGGAATTAATAAGATTGTTGATTGAATACCTCATAAGAATGCACCAGCAAAGAATGAACAGATGATTTGTAAAGCTGCTAATGCTGGATTGTTTGTTCTTCCAGAGTAACCAAAAGCAAATGAAGCAACAATGAAGATCATACCTAATGTATACATTGTTATTAAGTATCACTTACGTTGGTATCTGGTTTTGTTAAATGGATTTAATAAGAATAATCCAAGGAATAATCCTAATACAAACGCTGCACTAGTTAGACTGGTGTATGTTGCAGATAGTTGGGTAATTGCTTCATTTTTAGAGGCATCGAAATAATTGTGCGGAGAAGCATTAACAATACCAGCATATGTTCCAGATAAGAATCATACAACAGCTAATAATCAAGAACCAAACATTAAGAATAGTCTAATTACATTCTTATCTTTAATACATTGTTTTAATGTTAGGTTTGTTTCTAGTGTAGTGTGTTTTTCTTTTGGAAGAACTACTTCTTTACCAAAGAAGAAGTAACCTAATCAAGCAGCTACAATGAAACCAATAAAGATTGCACATACGATGTATCAATCTTTTGATGCATCTGCTTTAAATTTAAGACTGAAAGCAAATAATAAGAATGGGAATGCAGCACCCATGTTGAAACCAAATGGATTGATTTGGCTAATTTTAGCTTTCTTGTTAATTGTTGATAATTTAGCAATTACTGGTTGAGTGTAGCTGATTAAAGCTGTTCCACCAACTGCTAATAATGTTCTAAAAATAATAAATAAGCTGTATCCTAAGGCTGTTAAGGTAGTTAGTGAACCTTGTGCTTTAGAACCAATACCGTTGATTAGTGTTCCGTTATTTTCATAAAAAATATTTGATTCAGATAACACTAATGCATTATTACCACCAAATGGATATGCAACAACGATGAATGGGAATGAGAAGGCCATTAAACCAATCATTGTTAAAACGGTTTTTCTGTGTCCTAACTTACCAATGAATCATCCAGCAAAGAATGATCCAACACCACGGAATAGTGTGATTGATCAGTTGGTTGCCGCAGTTGCAATAGCCCCTGGGTTTTTAAAGAAGAAAGATTGTGATCAACCCAACCATTGTTTACCATCTTCATTATTATGGTATTGGTAATTACCAGCAAGATTATCAATTAAGTATCAGTTAACTATGAACAAGAAGTATGCAAATAAAATGATACCTCATGAAACAATTAGTTGACGATCTGTTAATTTGTTAATCTTCTCTAATTTTTGTTCACGACTTAGTCGCGAGGATTTAAAAAGATTTATCATATTGAATTCGTTAACTTAATTAAACTAACAAACTAGTTTATCACTTAAAACACATGGTGTTTGTCTATAAATAAAGCTATTTTGTTTAAAACATTTTGTTTATTATGGTTGCACTTTTAATATTTAATATTATTCGCACAGCTATAATAACCTGAGTTTATTTTATTAAATTGAATAATAAATATCATTATTTTCAATAAAAATTAAAAATTAATTGGTTTATTAAAATTAATATTTATTTATTATTATTCAGATAATAAATATGGCAAAAATAGTAGTAGTTGGAGCAGGACATGCTGGTTTAGAGGCTGCTTTTATCTTGGCAAAACTAAACAATCAGGTCTTGCTATGTGTGCTTGATGAAAATTATTTAGGGAATTGTCCTTGCAACCCTTCAGTAGGTGGTCCTGCTAAAGGGATTGTTACTAGAGAAATTGATGCATTAGGCGGAATGCAAGCGCTTGCTGCTGATAATACAGCTTTGCAAAGAAAGATTTTGAACTCTTCAAAAGGTCCTGGGGTTCAATGTTTAAGATTTCAAATTGACAAGGTTCGATATAAAAAATGATTTTTAAATGAAATTAAGAAAAATAAAAATATTGAGCTAATTCAAGGTGAAGTTACAGATCTAACAATCAACAATAATCAAGTTGTTGGAGTTGTTTTAAATAATGATCAAAAAATTGATTGTGATGCTGCAATAATTACTACTGGAACTTATTTAAAATCTTTAACATTTAACGGTAAAAACGTTAATAATGAAGGTCCTGAAGGTTTTAAAAATGCTAATAAATTATCTGATTGTTTTAAGCGTTTAGGTTTTGAATTAATTAGACTAAAAACAGGCACTCCACCAAGAATAAAAAAAGATTCAATTGATTATTCAAATTTACAACTAGAACCTGGTAATGGAATTGATCTTTATTTTTCACATTGATCAAAAAATCAGTTTATTAACTACGAATTACCATGTTATTTAATTCATACAAACGAAGCCATCCATAAAATTATTAATGAAAATCTAGAACTATCAGCCATGTATTCAGGAAATATTACAGGTGTTGGTCCTAGATATTGTCCAAGCATTGAAGATAAGATTGTTCGTTTTTCAGATAAATCACGTCATCAAGTATTTATTGAACCCGAATCATTAGAATTAGATACAGTTTATTTAAGTGGTTTTTCTAGTTCGTTAGATAGTAAGATTCAAGATCAAATCATTCGTTTATTACCTGGATTAAAAAACGCAGAAGTTATTAAATATGGTTATGCAATTGAATATGATGCAATTAATCCAATTCAGCTTTATCCAACATTAGAATCTAAGAAAATTAATAACTTGTATTTTGCAGGCCAAATTAACGGAACTAGCGGATATGAAGAAGCTGCAGGTCAAGGATTAATGGCTGGAATTAATGCTCATTTAAAATTGAGTAATAAAGAACCTTTGATTTTATCTCGTGATGAATCTTACATTGGTGTAATGATTGATGATATTGTCACCAAAGGCATAACTGATCCTTATCGTTTATTAACATCAAGAGCTGAATATCGTTTATTATTAAGAAACGATAACGCATTGGAACGTTTAATTAAAAAAGGATATGAAATTGGCACAATTTCTGAAGAGCAATATAATTCTTATTTAAATAAACATCAATTAAAAGAAGAATTAATTAATTTTTTAAAGCAAAAGAAAATTGGTATGTATCCAGTTTTAAGAACTGATACTAATAATACAAATTTCTCTTTATATGATTATTTAAAACGACCAGAAATCAAATTAGAACAGTTATTGAAAAATATTGAATTCGATTATTCTAAATACGATTTTGATTTATTAAAAAATATCGAAATTACCGTAAAATATGAAGGATATATCAATAAAGAAATTAGAATTGTTGAGTCTTTAAAGAATTTAGAAAAGATCAAAATTCCAAACGATATTATTTATGAAAAAGTTCAAAATTTATCAATTGAAGCAATTGATAAATTTAACAAAATCAGACCATTAGATTTAGCACAAGCTAAAAGAATTAGTGGTATTAATTTAGCTGATATTATTTCATTAAAAACTCATTTAGAACAAAATGCTTAACGAATTAAATAAACAACTAGAATTGTTAAAAATAGATTTATCTGATGATCAAAAAAACAAAATAAGTATTTTTTTAGAACAGATTGCAGTTAATAATCAATTATTTAACCTAACTGGCTATAAAACTAAGGAATTAATTGTTAGTATGCTTGGAATTAAAAGCATTTTATTGGCTAACAGTTTAAAAGATGAGTTTTTAAATCAGAATTTAAAAGTAATCGATATTGGAACTGGTGCTGGTATCCCTGGAATTATCATTAAAATCCTTTATCCAAATTTAGATATAACTTTATTAGATTCAAATAATAAAAAAATTAATTTTATTAACGAAGTGATTAAGTTATTAGATCTAAAAACAACAGAAGCAATTTCATTTAGAGTAGAAGATAAAGCGTTTTTAAATCAATATCAAAATAAATTCGATTTCGCTTTTTCACAAGCAGTTTCTAACATTGCTGTTTTAAATGAATTATCTGTAAAATTATTAAAAATACACGGTAAAATCATACATTTTAAGTCAAAGAATTTTCAAACAGAAATTGATTTTGCACAACCTTATTTAAATGACTTGGGTTTAACTTATAATAAGTTGGTTGAATTTGTATTTAATGATTATTTTTTAGTTAATGTTTTTTATAATAAAAATACGGAAACTTCAGATAAATATCCAAGAGAATGAAGCAAAATTAAAAAAGAATTAATTAAAGATGCAAAGCACTAAATTCATATCAGTAACATCTACAATTAAAAACTCAGGCAAAACTTCAACTGCTTTAGGTTTAGTTATTTCTTTAGTTACTGATGGATATAAGGTTTTATATTTATCTGTTGATAATAAATTTAACTTTTTACCACGAGAAAAAGAAGATCATAATCTAGTTAGAGACTATATCTTAAAAAAAGTTACATTAAAAAGAGCAACAAGACATTTTTATTCTTTTTATCCTTTTGATATTTTAGATATTGATGTTGAAAATGTTAAATGACTTTTACAATTAACAGAAAAACAACAAGCTACTTTAATATCTAAAACATTAAAAGAAATTGCATATGAGCGTTATCATTATGTAGTAATTGATATTAACTATAAAGACAAGCCGCTTCATAATGCAATTATTAATATGTCTGATCATGTGTTTTACACAATCAATGTTAAACGCTATGAAGAAAAAGTTACACAACACGAAATTAACTCTTTTTTCTCGTTAATTAATAAAAAAGATCATGTTAAATTATTAATTACTCAATTCAATAAATTTATGGTTGATCATCATAAATTCATTGAAAACTTAAAATACATTTATGATGGTTTTTTATTAGACCACCAAATAGAAACATCAAGAGCAATGCGAAATCGCATTGATCATGCATATAACTTTACAAGAGTTGATAAGTTGTGCAAGCCAATTAAGAATTTTTTATTAAAGAGTTAATCTTAACGATATAGACCTAATAAATATTTATTTTCAAAATAAAATTTCGGTTTTCAATAAATATTTAGAAAACTTTATTTTGATTTAATTATTGATATTTATTATTAGGATAATAATAATACTCTTGTTTATTAAGTCCCACTTTTTATTAAAAATATCTCTAAAAAAGTATCACCTACAATCAATGAAATAATATTAGGAAATAACGTTGAATTCATGCAAACACTGAAAGAGGGTTGCATTGATTTAATTTTGCAGACCTTCCTTATAATATGAATTTAGATAAACCTCTCATGAGATATGAAGGCACTAAATTCAGCGGTATGAATGATGAATGAGATAAATACAATTCATTAGAACAGTATGATAATGAAGTTAAAACATGGCTTAAAGAATGTTTAATAATCCTTAAGGATAATGGCTCATTATGTGTAATTGGTTCATTTCAAAACGTTCATAGACTTGGTTATATTCTTTAAGATATGAATGGTTGAATATGAAGCTAAAAAACTTACGCCAAATCAGCTTTGTAGATTAATTTATCAAAAACTAACAAATGCTTGGAGCACTTTAAAAATCAATATTAAAACTTTAGCTGAAATCAGGGACGAACATCATAAATCTAAGTTAAATAAATAATTAAGATAATTCTTGTTTAAGATTAATAGAATTGAAGAAATAATAATAAAAAAATCTAGACAATTCTTGTCTAGATTTCACACTAATTATAACGATAGATCTATTCTTTTTTAGTTGTTTTTTCTTCTTGATGCGGTGGTAGTTTTTCTACTGTTGGTTCTTTGTTATCTGGTTGAGTATCTTCAATTTTTTTGGTATTTTTGCGTTCTTTGATCTCTTTTTTATCTTTGATATTCATATCAATTTTTTCGCTACCAACTTTGATTTCGTCTTTCTTATTAACTAATGTTAATTCAAGTTCAATGTTTTTAACATTAGCTTTTTTTAATATCAATGAATAAGGAATAAAAGATAACAACGGAATGTATAAACCAACATATAATATCTTATTAGCTTTGGTTAAAAAATCACTGTAATGTTCGTGAATTTCTTTGTTTTTATTAATCGCTTTAATTGTTAATAATGCTTTGTTTAAGATTAAACAAATATTAATTAGCACCATGATTACTGCTATTAAAATAACAGTTCATTTATTATCATTTATTTCTAATTGTGGTTTGTGTTCTAAAAGTGATTTTTGATATTGAATAATAAAGATGGCTAATAATGCAGTTAAAACAGCATTTAATAAAATTCAAAATAAACTAAATCCCATTAAAAAGTTGGTTCTTCTTTTTAATGCTTTGATGCGTTTATGAACAACATCAAATTGTGTATCATTAATACTCATAACTAAAAACTATATTTAATCAATTAACTTAATTTGGCTTCTTGTTAATTTAACACTAACAAGTTTACCTAGAATTTGCACATCTACTAAGAATTCATCATTATCTAAAACTTTAGTAATTTGCCCAGTTAAACCTGAGTAATCACCTGAGTTGATGTCAACTGAATGACCAACTTTGAATTCAACTTGTTGTTCGAATGTTTCTCTTTCAGTATTTAAATCACCATACACTGTAGTTTGGTCTGAAACTTTTTTATGACTAATTGTTTTGTTATCAATTGAATCAATAATTAATTCACCGCGTTCGTTGAATAATTCACGACTCATTTCAATAACAGCATTTGGTGTAATTACAATTCTGAAATCAGGATTTTCGGTTTCACCATTTAATAAATCTAATTCTTCTGATGAAGAAATCGGAATTGGTTTAGCACCCTTACCAGATGAACCAACTAAACCTGTAATGTTAGGGGTGTTACGAACAACAAATCAAGCTGCGTCGTTCATTTCCATTTTTACATAAATATATCCTGGGTATTTATTAGAATCTGTGATCTTATATTTCTTATAAACACCATTATCAATCGTTACTCACTTAACATATGTGCTATTGCGCATTGTTGCTGGAACATCATGATTTGGATTGTTGGTATCAAAAATTGTTTCTTCAATACTACGATACTTAATCACCTTACAATCAAGAATTTGTTCTTCAAAGTGAAGCGCTCTAATTCTTGCTTTTAATGATTTGATAACAGAATCTTCATTACCATTTGTTGTGGTCGCAATATATCATTGTGCTGTCGATTTTTTAGCCATACTCTATTTACTTCTCTTAAATTATTTCAAGATTCCTACTGCATAAAAGATTTGATCAATTCCGAATAATAAACCAGTTAAAAAAGCAACTACAACAATAACAATTAAAAAGCTAATAATTAAATTCTTAGGAGTGCATCAAGAAATTCTTCTTGATTCTTTTTCCATCCCGAATCATCAACGCTTTAGTTTGTAAGAAAAAGACACTTTATTGGCTTTTTCTTTGGCTCTTTGTTCTTGATATTCTAATTCTTCTTGTTGTTCTTTTTTCTTTTTTTCTTCTAAAGCTTGTTCTTTAATCTTTTGTTGTTCTTTTTTAATGTCATCATTTTGATAACTTTCAAGAATAACTTTAGGTGCTTTTCTAAGATTAATATTTTTGTTGTTATTATCCATAATAATTAGTGTGATTCTTTATGAACGGTTTTTTGATTACATGTTGAACAATATTTATTAAGAACTAATCTTGTGGTTTCAAGTTTAGATCTTGTTGTTGTGTAGTTGCGATTCAAACATTGTTCACAAATCAAGATAATTTTCTTACGCATTAGGTGAGATATTAAAAAAATGCTTTTTATTCCAAAAGCACTTATATTGATTATATATTAATAATAATTAATGAAGACAAACAACTGATAATAAAATAAAGGTTGTTTATATAAATGTATTCTTATTAAATAAATTTAATACAAATAAAGATTATTTCTAATCTGATATTGCATTAATTTTATATCTTTTGGTTTATTCTTCTTATTTTGTTTTTTTTACATATCTTTAATGATATTAAAATCGTTAAACTTTATTTTATTGCTTTGGCTTTTAAAGATACAATAAAACCGCTAATAAAATTTATGAATAATAAAACTCATTCATTTAATGATTCGTTATTTATTTATCATGGTGATTGTTTAAATATAATGAAGAAATTAAAACAAAAATTTAATGTTGTTTTAACTTCTCCTCCTTACAACACCCAAAGAAATCTTAATGATCGAACATATGATTTATATCAGGACATGATTGATGATAAAGAATATTTAAATTTCAGTTTAAAGGTTTTTAAAGAATACGAAAAACTTTTAGAAAAGAATGGGGTTATTCTTTACAATTTATCTTATGGCAATGAAAATCCTGTTATGATGTTTGAAGTTATTAATACAATAACCAACAAAACTAAATTTATGATTGCAGATATTATTGTTTGAAAAAAGAAAAGTGCTATGCCAAACAATATGAGCCATAATAAATTAACAAGAATTGTGGAATTTATATTTGTTATTTGTCGTAAGAACGAATATAAAACATTTCAATCTAATCGTGAAGTAAGTTCGATAAGAAAAAGTGGTCAGAAAACTTACAAAATTGAATATAATTTTGTAGAAGCTAAAAATAATGATGGGAGTAATAATTTAAATAAATGTACTTATTCAACAGAATTATGCGAAAAACTGCTTAAGATTTATGCAAGACCTAATGACTGAATTTTAGATAATTTCTTAGGAACTGGCACAACTTTGTGTGCATGTTTTAACTTAAAACTAAATGGTGTGGGTATTGAATTAAGCGAACAGCAATATCAATATTCTATTAATCGGATTTCAAAAATTATCAATAACTAAAATTAATAAGAAAAATAAGTAAAAACAATTCAATAAAACTATCAAATGCTTGAAACTTATTAATTATTTTTCTCATTACTTCTTTTTTATAACAATTCTGGCATACTTCTTTTTACCTTTTACATAAGGATAACCAAAGCTATACTCATCAACTGTTGTAGAACTCATGCAGCCAAGGATCTCAAACTGATCAGGATTATATTTATCTAAAAATGTTATGGGTACACCAATAGCACCATCATAATCAATTGGTATATCTTTAACTTTATCAACATTTATTGCATCATAATTGTCATATTTTGGATATTCTTGTTTTGTGTATTTTTTATATAAAACAAGTTCAATATGACGATTGGAATGATCAACATTCGTAAATCAAAGAATGTTGCCAAATTTTTGGGTTTCAATTGGTTGAATATGACCATTTGAAATTTCATATTTAGTAATAAATTCGGTTGGTCTAGTCATTCCGTACCAAACTTTATTGTTTTTTAATAATTTAAATATCTCTTTGTAAGAAGTCGCATTTTGATTGCCAATTATTATGAACTTCTTCTTACTTTTGATTAATATATCAACGAATTCACGAAATAAACTAAACGGCGGGTTTGTTATGACGAAATCACATTTTTTTAACAAATCCAAACATTCTTGACTTCTAAAGTCACCATCGCCTTGCAAGGGTTTTTTTAGGGTTGTTAATTCATTCTTTTCATTCAAGAATGTTTCAAGCATATAAGTACCCCCCCCCCGCATTTTTGACATAATGAGTTGTTATTATTTTTTTGAGTTTAAAGTCAAAAAATTTTAATTCAAAATATTTATAAAAATTACTTCAATTAGGGTCGTCACAATTACAAAATATCACTTTGTCTTTAAGTTTATTTTTGTAATTAATAAGTTCTTTTTCTATATCTTGTAATCTTGTATAAAATTCATCGTTTTTTCTTATACTAGCTTTTATTAAGGAACTATTGCTCATTTTAAAAAACGCTATTTAAATATTAGACTTTGTTCTATTACAGTTTCTACATAATAACTGTAAGTTTGATAATTCAGTTTTCCCTTTTTTTGATCAAGGTTTGATATGATCAGCTTCTGTATCATCAACATCTTTAAATTCATAAGAACATTTAGCACATTTTTTAACCTTGAGTTGACCAAAGGCAATTTCTTTTTGTTTTTTACTAAAAGCTCTGATGTTTAAATGTGATTCTTTGTTAGTAAATAAATAGCTTACAATCCCTGATTTTTTCTCAACATCTTCATCTTCTAATAATCTATTTACTTCAGATTTTAAAAACTCAGGATCATAACTATTTTGATGATATTTGTTATAAAACAAACCTCATTCTTGGTTTAATAAAACTATCTTTTTAACTTTGCTATCAATTGAATCAAATAATTTTCTAGCTCATGTGATTACTTTTAAAAAGTAATCCCATAATTCTTTAGCATTCTCATCACATTGATGTTCGCTCATATATTTTTCAATATTTTCATTAGATATTCATTTAAGAGCGGTTTCTAATAATAATTGGCGATTAACAGTTTTTTCTAAATAACCATCAGCTGCATTTTGAGCTGCACAATTAGTTTTAGAAAAATATTTTTTAGCATCATTAACCCAAGTTCCACTATATACAGCGTTTCTTAATTCTTGATCCGTTAATTTTTCACCAGCAATATTAATAATTCTGAATCAATCTAGTTTTTCTCTTTCAGTCCCTTCACAAACATAAATCATTAATTTGTAATTTAATATTTGGTCTTTTTCTTCATCAGTTAAATTGTGAAAATATTGATAATCAATTGAAAAATCACCAGCAATATATTTACATATACTTAATGTTCTTTGTTGTCCATCTAAAAGTTCATATTCTTCATGATCATTGTTGTTTTTAGCCCAATACATTACATTTAGAGGAAAGTTTTTTCTTATTGTATTGATTACTTCTTGTTGTTGCTTATCTTTATAAATAAATTCACGTTGATATTTAGGGCGGATATTTAATTTACCACCATAACCTCTTACACCTTCTTCGTCATTATCTGTATATTTATCAAACAATTCTTTAACTTTAATTTCTCTTAGTCTGATTTCCATTATTTTCTCTCCTTATTATTGTTTTTTTCTTCTAATTACAATCCTTACATACTTACAAAGACCATTAACTGACCCTTCTTTATCTTTTATTAATCCGTGAGGTTTTTTTCTTAAACCATTTATTGATATATTGTTAGCATCTAATATTTCAAATTGATCTGGATTGTATTTATCTAAAAAAGTAATAGGAACACCCATTGGTTCGTAATAATCCATTGGTATTTCTTTTGTTTTATCGATATTTATCGCATTATAGTTATCAAATTTAGGATATTCTTCTGGATTATAAGGTTTGTAACTAATAAATTCTTCATGGCGTTTTTTATGATCTAGATTAGTAAACCACCTAACACCTTTAACCCTAATATATTTATTGCCTTGACTATCAGTTCTAGTTCCTATAGCATTTAATTCGTATGAATCAGGAACTCTAAATTCTCGATCACCTGAACTGATAGAAACTCCATATCAAACCTTATTTTCTTTAAAGTAATTAAATACTTCTATTGTTGATATTGCATTTTGATTACCAATAATTAAAAACTTCTTATCATGTTCTATTAATTGTGAAATATATTCTCTAAACAAACTAAATGGCGGGTTGGTAATTACAATATCTGCTTGTTTTAATAATTCAATTGATTCATCACTTCTAAAATCTCCATTGCATCTCAATGGAGATTTTTGAATGTTTTTACCATCATATTCCAGTTTATATGTTGGTTTTTTGTAATCAAAGTGAGTTGTTATTAGTTTCTTTAATTGAAAAAAATCGAAATTAAGTTTGAAGTAATTAAAAAAATTACTTCATTCTGGATCATCACAATTACAATAAATTACTTTGTCCTTAAAGAAATTTTTGTAATAAACCATTTCTTTCTCAATATCTGTTAATTGAGTATAGAATTCGTCTTTCTTATTTTTTCTTGCTGTGCTCAATTCTCTACTTTTAGACATATTATTGATGGTTAATATGATTTAGGTTTCAAAATAGAACAAGTAGCAAAGATGTATTAATGAAATTAAATTCAAAAATACTCAATAACGGTTCATAAGAAACCTTTTAGTTTCGTAAAAGAATTAAATCAATTTATTAAACTTAAATTTCCTTTTTAAATGAAAAGAAGTTCATAATTTAATAAATTAAAATTGTTTATTTTTACGCTGTTTTTTAGTAAAAATTGTTTTACAAGAAAGTTATTCGAATAGACAGTCGATTGTAAATCAACATTAATTGATGGAAAATATTATTTTGTGAACTAATGAAATCTTCATCTTTTTTAACAAATAAGAAATAAATTTTTTATCGTTACCAAACCAGTTATTTTCTCTGTCAAAATATTTTTACAGCTTTTTATTAACTGCTTTTTTTCCATCAATATAAATAATAACTTGTTTAAGCCGATTTTTTCATCAAAACCAAGTAAAATCAAGGGTTTTGATGAATAATCACCTAATTTAATCTGGATAAAAAAATGATTTTTTAGAGGCTTTAATCATTCAATTTAGTTAGTATAAATGAGAAATTAAAGGAAATATAAATTTTAAGAAAAAGTTTTATTTAAATTTTATGTATTAATTTATGCGTAAATTTTGATTGAAAAATCTTTTATTTTTTTCGATTTTTTTTAATTAAAAAAACCTGTTAATAATAAATATAATTGTCGTTTTAAACAAAATTTGGTGAATAAAAAAATACGGTTTTTACCGTATTTTTCAAATATTTTTAATATTATTTTTTCTTAGTAAAACTATGACCACCAAATTTATTTCTTAATGAAGCTAACAATTTATTAGCATATAAATCTGGTTGTTTTAATGATGTTTGTCTTGCAAATAATGCTGATGCAATTGCTGGAACTGGTGTACCTTGGTCTAGAGCGGTTTGTACGGTTCATAATCCTTCACCACTAGCATTAACTATTCCAGAGATGTCTTCTAATTCTTTTTTGTTCTTAAATACTTCACCCATTAATTCCATTAATCATGAGCGAATAACGCTTCCATTATTATAAAGTTTTGAAACAGCTAATAGATCAAATTCATATTCACTGTCATATAAAACTTGAAATCCTTCTGCAATTGATTGCATAATTCCATATTCAATACCATTATGAACCATCTTACAAAAATGACCACTACCAACTTCTCCTGTATGTAGATAACCATTTTTAACGCAAAGCTTCTTTAAAATCGGTCCAACAACATTAATTGCTGCTTGTTCAGCACCAACCATCATGCAAGCTCCATTAAGCGCACCGCTAGGACCACCGCTGGTTCCACAATCAACAAAATAAACATCTTTAGCTTTAGCTTTTTTATTATTTTCAAGTGTTTCTTTATAGAATGAGTTTCCAGTATCAACAATAATTGATTTAGGTGGTAACAATTTTAATAAGCTTTTAATAGTATCGTTTGTTGGTTTTCCACAAGGCACTGATACAAAAACAACGTTTTGTTTTTTATTAGATTTATCAATCAGATCTTCTAATTTGTCAGCTAATTTAAAACCTTCTTTTTTTAATGATTCATATTTAGATTTATCTAAATCAAAACCTGTTACTTCATAATTATTTCTTTTAAGGTTTTTAAATAAACCTTCACCCATTTTGCCTAAGCCAATAAGGCTTAAATTAAGTTGTTTTTCTTTCATATTCATTGCTCCTATTTTGTAGTTGTTTCTATTTCAAATTTAATCTCAGTAAATTTATCTAAATTATTATTTTTTGTTAGATTTTCCCGTGGATTTTCATTTTTTTCATCTACTAAATCATCAATTTTAGTTAGTTGTTTTTTAATACCATTACTAATGATTAATAAATAGATTTTAATTAAAATAACTAGCACTAAATAAGCAGATAGAGTTAATCCAATAAATTGATATAAATAATTGCTAGTTGGGTTGTAATACATTCCCTTAACTAATAAAGCAATTGATAATCCAAATGCAGCCAATGAAACTAAAACGATTAATGTTTTTAAGAAATTCTTTTTATTTTTAGAAATAAAGTTTTCATTATACTTATTAGTTTTAAATAAGATAGCTAGATAATAAATATTAAATGCAAGTAAAGCTGCAATAAATATTGTTAAACCAATCTGAGCAAACAAGAAATTTGATAAAGCTCCACTTGTTGATTTAATATCTGCTGTAATATTAATTCCATTTTCAGTAGGTGTGTAACTTAGAATTGTGTTGTATTTTAATGTGTTTCTATCAAATAACACAGCATCAACAATTAAAATGATTGCTCCTAAAATTAACATTACAAACAATCATGTTTGTGTTTTAGTTAAAATTGAAAGATTATTAAATCATTTTTTAGTTTGAGGTTTTAATTCTTTTTTAGTAACTTTAACTTCTTCTTTATTATTGCTTGGCTGATCAATTATTATTTCACTAACAGGTTTATCTTTAAGGTTTGTATATAGTTGATCATAAGCACCTTTATCTAAGAATTTAGCCACAGGATAAACAAAAGCATTAGGAACTTTATCTTTGGCAAATTTCTCAAACACATTTGTTGTTACAACAACATCAGCATCATTCGGTAAATCTTTTAGTGCGCAGTTGGATACTTGAACTTCAACATTGTTGTTTTTAACTCATTTTTTAATAATACCAGCAGCCATCGCACTAGATCCCATACCAGCATCACAAGCAACAACTAATTTTTTAACATTAGCTCAACTAAACTTTTTAGTTGCAGCTGATGAAATATCAGTTTTAGTAGTAAAACTCATACCTTCATCACTAAAGTTAATTTGTTGTTGTTCTACTGAACCCATTTTATTTTTTTGAATTCAATGAATAATTGAAGCAGATAAGAAAGTAACAACAGCACCAGTTAAAACCCCTGCAACATTAATTCCGATCAGTTTTGGTGTTGGTGATGTTGAAATCACTGAAATAATACTTCCAGGAGAAACAATTGTTGAAGCACCACCATCAGCAAAACTAAACACAGCCATACTACTAGCAGCACCTAGAATAGTGCTAATAATAAAGATTGGTCTTTGCACTACATAAACATAATAAACTTCGTGAATTCCACCAACAAATTGAACTAATGAAGCACCAGAAGCATTAGCTCTTTCTGCTCCTTTTTTCCAAATAACAAATGATAGCAACAACCCTAAACCAGGACCACCATTACCTGCATATAAATAATAAATTGAATGCGGATTTTCTATGCCTGCAATTTGTTGTTGAGAAATATCATTTAAACCCAATGGGGCCATTACCCCATAGTTTAAAGCGTTATTTAAGAAGATTGTTCTTAAAGGTTCAGTGAAAATTGTTAAAACTGGATATATGTATTTATTTTGACCAAAACCTTGAATAATTAAGGTAATTAATAAGGTAATTCCATACATAATCCATGGTCATGCATAAAATAATATTAAGCCTAATAAAATTCCGATGATTGCTAATGAAAAATTACGAATTAGCATCTCAAAACCAGGCTTAACACTATCAATATAGTTTTCTTCGATTGTTTTAAAAATCTTAGTTCCTAATGGACCTACAATCATTGCTCCAATAATTTGGTTGGGATCTCTTCCAGCAAAACCATTGAAAACTTCTCTATTAATTAAAGCATTATATGTTGTAGTTCCCATTACTCTGAAACCATTAGTTTGAACAATAAAATATTGTTTAGCATTAGTTCCAGTTATCAATTCTTGACCTTGGTAGAATTTATAATTTTCAGCAGTATATTCATAAACAACATCCCCAGCACCATATTGGTTTCAAATGGTTGTTGTTCCAACAATAATAACGATGGTTAAAAATGCAGATAATGCCGCTCCCCGAATTCCGTATATCATCTTACCTGCATTAATGGCTATTAATAAAGGTAATAACCATTTAATTCCAACACCTACCAATTGACCTAATTCAGGGGCAATAAACCAACCATGACTATTGGCATTGTTATATAAAAAAGCAGAAGCCCATAAACCTCAGGCAATAAAAACACCGATTGTTGGCATAATCATTCCGCCCATGAATGATCCAAATTTTTGGATCTTCTGGCGAACTCCAGAATCAGCTTTTCTTTTAAAAACACGCTGGGAATCATCTTCTTTTTTCTGATAAATTCAACCATGTGTTTTTAAATAATTTATGAATTTAATTTTCAGATTAGACATATATTTCTATAAATTTATTTAGTTAATTGAATTAGGTTATTGCTTAATATAAGCAATAAGTTTATTCATCATGACTTATTAATCAGTCTAAAACTTTTTGAGTTGTTAAATCGTTTTGATAATAAAAATCTTTAACTTCATCTTCATCAGAAAAAGCCACACCAATATTACCAATTACATCCATTGCTTCATCACCAATGAATGCTAATCCCAAGACAACTTTAACCTCATTACCATCTCATTGAATTGGATTCTTTAAAACTAAAAAGCACATGCCATTGTTTTTAATTAAATCTTTGGTTTCAACAGTGCCATGAGCAATAGCAATATAGTTACCAATCGCAACACTAGCATGCTGATCTCTTTGAATCATTGAATCAAGATATTTGTCATCAACACACCCTTGATTTTTTAGTGAATTAAAGACTTCTTGAAACACTTCATTCTTAGATTTAGCATCAACATTGATAAAGATATTTTTGTCGTTTAAGTAATTTTTAATCATATGTTATTTTTAAAATGATAAGCCAAGGCCATCATTCTCATTTTCTCATAGATATTTTTATTTAAAAATAAACCTAGAAAAATAAACTAATAATTGGTTATTAAATTCTTAATCATTTTTATTAATATGGATTGATAAAACATGAATATTAGTTTTGATATTTTTGATGAAAAATAATGAGAAAATTTATAAGATAAAAATTGATTTTTAACGATAAAAGCAAAATAAAAATGCATCATGTGATGCATTTAATTAAATTGATTTTTTTTCAATAAATTTGATTGTAAAATTTTGTATATTTTAAGAATGTTTTAAAAACTTATTATGCGATCTTTGATTAAGATTGTGATGGATTGTTTAATGGTGTTGAATTTTGATTATTAACAAAATTACTTTGCATATATTGAATGTTTAGTAGTTCGTTTTGTTTATCTTTAATTAATTTTTTGAAATTTGAAGAAGCAATACTTAAACCGATGGGTGTTAAAATGATAGTTAATATAAATATTCCTAAGATAATCAGCACTGTTGGAGTAGAACTGATTTGGCCATAAATTCTTCCATATTTCGTTGGAATTATAATACTAAGAATTAAAGCGGCTAATCCTCCTGCCAATATAAATATTAAAGGCAAAATACTAGTCAGTACAATGCTACCAAAGGTAGATGAATTTGAATATGATGTTTTCAACACATCAAGAACTTCTTTAATTATTAAAAAAATAATTCCAAGATGCGCAATTATTATATTACCTATGAGAGCATTACTTTTTTTCTTAAATTTTTTATAAGCTCTTTCTATATCATCAATTTCATTACGTAATTCTAACTGTTTATCCATCATATTAAATTTGTTATTTTGTTTTTTTGTTAATTTTCTTTATTCTTTCAAAAAAAAAAAAAACAAGGACACTGGATTAGTTTGCTAAATTTGTTATTAAATTTAAGTGATAAATCGTTTAAAAGTTTTCTTTAAATCAACAATTTAATAAGTTAAATTTAGCAATAAAACTTATAGAAATAACTACTTATATAAACATCTTCATTTTAGGGTTTTATTATCAAACTGAAATAAATAAAAATCACTTAAAATAAAGCAACGCTTCGTTTTAAGTGATCTTTCATTAAAAATAATCTAATGTTTTTGAAAAATTAAATCCAAGCAATTAACTATTACTGATTTTGTCAGTATTTATTAAATATATCGTTTACTGCTTGAATTTTACAACTACAAGATAACGGTGTTTTCTTGTTTAGTTCAAGATATTTATTCTTTCAATATAAATATCTTTCTTTAAATTCATCTCATGCAACAGGTTCTGATCCTACTAAATCAAATCTATCTTTTATGTCATCCAAACTAGTAGTACGGTTTCAGACCTGGAAGTTTTTGTTTTTATGGTTTTTTAATAAAAAATAATCTTTTCCATCAAATTTATAAATCTTTACATCAATATTGAATTTATTGGATTCATAACCTTGTATATAAAGATTTTTAGCAACCAAACCAACGATTACATCTTCGGTTTTGATTTTTGCTTCTGGCAATTCAGTTGCCAAGATTTCATCAAGAAGTTGTCTAACTAAAGCTTTTAATTCTTGACTATTCCTAGTTTTTTCAACAACTAGTGGCCTAAGGATTTCTATGTGGAAATCATAATCAAATGATTCTTCATTAATTTTATTGGCTAAACGTTCTTTTGTTTCACCAAAAATATGCACCTTAGTATCAATAGAATGTTTTTCTAAACTAGCTTGCAACTGTTTTATAACCTTGTTGGCAAACTCAAAAGCTATGTCTGCCAACTTTGTGTCAGTTAAAAATTTAAACATAAGCTATATTTACAAATGATACATTTTATCTCCGTATTATAAAATATTTTTTTGGTTTTGTCTTGAATTTCTTTAAATTATCTTATGTAATTTAAGAAATTTATATAAAAATAACACCTTGTAATAGCGTTATTCAAATAGAGATAAAATATCTTTTACATTCAACCAACTTAAACTATTATCTGTTTCTTGAATTAATTTGCTGGCTAATTCTTTTTTACGTTCTTGAATTGCAACAATTCGTTCTTCGATTGTATTAGCAGCAATAATTCGATAAACATGAACATGGTTTTTTTGCCCAATTCGGTGAGCACGGTCTGTTGCTTGATTTTGCAATGCCAAGTTTCATCATAAATCATAATGAATCACGATCTCAGCACCTGTTAGGTTTAATCCAACACCACCAGCTTTTAATGAAGCAATAAACACTGCTGGTTTGTTTAAATTATTAAACTCATTAACATATTGCAATCTGACTTCTTTGGGTGTATCACCTGTTAATACGAAGTAATTAATTCCTTTTGCTGATAATTCTTTTTTGAACTGATCAATAACACCTAAATATTGACTAAATAACAAGATTTTCTTGTTATTTTTCATCGCATTATTGACAATATCCATTACAGCATTAAATTTGATATTTTCACAACTAACATTTGGATCAATTAGTCTTGGAGAACAACATATTTGGCGTAATTCATTTAATAATTTTGCCAATAAAATTCCTAGACCTTTTTTAGAATTACCATCTGATTTAATAATCTCTAAAATTTGTTCTTTTATTATCGATTCTCGCTGACGATAAAAATTCATGTGTTCGTCAGATAATTCAACCAATAAATCCGTTTGTGTTTTTGGTGGTAAATCTTTTAATACTTTTTCTTTGGTTCTTCTTAAAATGAACGGACGGATCTTCTTTTTTAATCGATCAATTGCTTCTTGATTCATTCTTTCATCACGTTCAATTGAACTAGTATAGTTCATATTAAAATCTGAAATCGAACCAAAAAAACCAGGTAAAACGAAATCAAAAATTGATCACAATTCAGATAAACGGTTTTCAATAACTGTTCCAGTTAAAGCAATCTTATAAGCACCTTTTAAGCCTTTAATTTCTTTGGATAAAATTGATGAAGCATTTTTAATGCTTTGAGCTTCGTCTAATACGATGAATGCATAATCTTTTTTAACATGGAAAGCTTTATCTCTTCTAAAAGAAGAATAAGTAGTGATCTCAACTAAATGATCGTTAGAATTAATAATTTCTTTACGATTAACACCCTTACCTGTGATGATTGAGATGTTTAAATTAGGAGCAAATTTTTTAAATTCATTCGCTCAATTTAATAATAAAGAAGTTGGAGCAACAATTAAACTTTGTTTGGTTTCTTTAGGATTATCTTGATAATATTGCGAAATAACTGAGATTGTTTGGATCGTTTTACCCAACCCCATATCATCAGCCATAATTGCACCAAAACCAAACTTTTGCATGGTGCGTAATCACTTATGACCTTCTTGTTGATAAGGTCATAAGATTTTATTAAATGGCTCGTTAATTTTAATGTTTTTATTAAAAGTATTATTGAACACACCATCAATTAATTCGATGATGTCTTTGTCTGCAATTTGATGGAAATAAGCATCATAATTTTTAAAAGCATTATACAAATCTAACAAACGATATTTGTTAAATATCAATGTTTTGTTATTGATTTTCTTAATTCCATAAAAATCAAATTTAGATCAAAATTGCAAGAATTCTTGGTTATCTGGATCTTGTAAATTGTAATAACCATTACTACTTACATAAACTTCTTTGGATAATAAATAAGAACTTACAATATCCTTAATAAAAGCAAGATCGTAATTAAAATCTTCTAAACTTAATTTAATAAGATGATCATTGGATTCAATTTTCTTAAAGTTTTTAATGTTAAATATAAGTTTTTGTTCTTTAACAAAACTATCTAACAACTTAATTTGGAAATGATCATTCTTAGAAAACTTATCACTTAAATTCTTTAATTCATTTAAATCATCATAAGAAACTAAATTCTTTTTTAGTCTTGATAAAAGTTTTTTATCAACCACTTTTTTAAAGAAGAAATCATAAATGTTTTCTTCGTATAAAAACATTCTTTGATTATTTAAATTATTCTTTTCACCATAATAAACAATGTGATTTTTCTTATCACGTTTGTAATTAAAAACAAGGTTAATGATGGCTGCATTTTTTTTATTATCAAAACCCAAAAATAAAACAGCTCTAGGTAAATAATTAACCAATTCAACACTTTCTTTTTGGTTATCTAAATAGATTTTTTCAAACCCAAGTTTGGTTAAACTAATATAAAGATCTAAGAATTCTTTAGATGTAATTGATACCTTTTTTAAATCATCATGATTAAGTTGTTTATCATCCAAAACACTATTAAAAGTATTAAGAATTAACTTATGATCTTTTGATAAATAATGACTTAAATAATCAACTCATTTTTTATCAACAAATGTTTGTAAACTTAGTTGATAAACATCACCTTTAATGTTGGTTAAAACAATTTTATTGTCACTTTTTTTCGCAGAATTGATAAAAGTGCATTCATTAAAACAAGATAGTATTTCATCAACTAAATCTTCATCAGGACTATAGTTTGATTGGTCATATCTTAATAAGAATTCTTTAAAACTATCAACATTATTTAACCCATACATATTGGGGTTGCTAATCCTGATGTCACTATTTAAATAAGAACCTTCTTTTAAGAATGGTTCATCATTTAATGAAGTTAAATTGCTTAGATAAATTAAATACCAAAACATGTATAGATCTTGGTATTTAAAAAGATCACTATCCAGTTTTAATTTAATTAATTTAACTGGTGTTTTAACTTTTTCATATGAAACATAAAAACTAACTTCGTTTTTATTCATTCAATCTTGTTTTAATAAGAAATAGTTTTCATTAACAAGTTTGAATTTATAATCATCAACATTTAAAAAGATTGCAAGCCTAGTGCTATTAAAAGATTTTTTTAATGATTCAATACTAAACCAAGCTTTTGTTGCATTATTAATTCTAGTTTCACGAATCTTATTGTTTAATAAGATTTCTTGTTTTTTATTATTCTTTTCTTCTTGATCAAAAGTTTCTTTTAACTTTAAATAAGCAGCAAATAAAGTCCCTGCAATATGGCGACAGTATTCAGCATAATCACACGAACATTGTAAGTCATATAATTTCTCAGTTTTTAAATCTAAACTAACTGATGCTGCTATTTGTTGTTCGTCATCTTGGATCAATGATTTCAAGATTAAATCATTATCTTTTTGCACATACTTTAGATTAACCGTTTTGCGGTTAACTAAGTTTTTACCGCGCACTAATTCACTATCTTGAAAGTAATATTCCAGGATTTTATTGATCATTTAATAACAAAATTAAAAAATGTTAATATCTTAAATTATATCTTATCTATTTCTAAGAATAAAGCAGATAAAGGTTTTGATCATGATTAAAAAAATATATTTAGCTGGTGGTTGTTTTTGGGGAGTTCAAGAATATTTCAGAAGAACACAAAGAATTATTAGTTCATCAGTTGGTTATGCAAATGCTAAACCTGAATGAAAAAATCCTAGCTACAAAGAAGTATGTAGTGGTCTAACTGGTGCTGTTGAAACTGTTGAAATAACTTATGATGATCAAATTATTTCCCTTGAAGAAATTGTTGATTTATTCTTAAAGGTTGTTGATCCAACAACATTAAATTACCAAGCAAACGATGTTGGCACACAATATCGCAGCGGTTTTTATTTTGTTGATAATGACGATGAAACAATCTTAAAATCTAAGTTAGCTCAAGCTCAAGGTCGTTATAAAAAACCAATTGTTACCGAAGTTTTAAGATTGCGAAACTATTTTGTTGCAGAAGAATATCACCAAGATTATTTATTAAAAAATCCATCTGGATATTGTCATATTAAATTTGATTAATTTAATTGTGTTAAAATATATCAGAACTTAATGCAGATGTAGTTCAATGGTAGAACGAGACCTTGCCAAGGTTTAGACGCGAGTTCGATTCTCGTCATCTGCTCCATTAAAACCTCATTTAATAAATATTTCATATTTAATTTACTTAGTTAAGAGTGCGTATTGTTTTAGCACTCTTTTTTTATTTATTAAGCAATAATAAATAACTGAATTGTTATGAACCAAGATAATAAAATTTATGAAACAATTGTTGATTTAGTTAAAAAATTAACTAAATGAGAACATGAATACTATGTATTATCAAACCCAAGTGTCCCTGATGAAGTGTATGATAATGCATACAGAACTTTATTAGAATACGAAAAACAATATCCCCAATATGTTTTAAGTTATTCTCCAACCCAAAGAGTTGGTTCATCGATTAATAATAAGTTTATTAAAGTTAAGCACGATTATTTGATGTTGTCATTAAATAATTGTTTTAATTTAGAAGAACTTCTTAACTTTAATGAAAATATTGCCAAGATTAGCAAAACCCTTGATAATGCTTATGTTTTAGAACCTAAGATTGATGGTTTATCAATTTCATTAATATATGAAAAAGGTTTATTAGTTGATGCATTAACACGAGGTGATGGTGTTGTTGGTGAAAGCGTGATTGCTAACATTAAAACCATTAAAACTATTCCCTTAAAAATTGATTGTGATTTTGATAAGATCGTGATCCGTGGTGAGGTGTTTGTTTCTAACAAAGATTTTGAAGCAATCAACGCTGATCGTGAAGAAGATAAGAAGTTTGCCAACTCTAGAAACTATGCTTCTGGTAGTTTAAGAAATCTGGATGTTTCTGAGGTGGCAAAACGTAAACTTAATGCTTTTTTCTACTATGTTCCTAATGCTTATGAACTTGGTTTTAAAACTCAATATGAAGTAATTGAACAATTAAAAAAATGAGGTTTTAATGTTGCTAATGAAATTAAATTATTTAACAACATTAACAATTTACATGATCAAATTAAATGATTAGAAGCTAATAAAAATAACTTAGATTATCGCATTGACGGTGCTGTTGTTAAATATAATGAGTTTAGCAATTACGAAGCCATTGGTTATACTTCTAAGTTTCCTAAATGAGCAATTGCTTATAAATTTGCAGCCACTCAAGTGCAAACCAAATTAGAAAACATTATTCTTAATGTTGGTAGAACAGGTAAATTAACATTTGTTGCTCAACTATCACCTGTTGAATTAGAAGGTTCAATTATTACTTATGCGACCTTGCATAATTATGATTATATCAACGAACTTGACATCAGAATTAATGACTATGTTTATTTAATTAAAGCTGCTGAAATTATTCCCAAAGTTATTGGTGTTGATTTTAAAAAACGACCAAATAATGCAATTAAATTTAGCTATGATTTCACATGTCCAAGTTGTCAATCACAATTAGTTAAAAAACCAGAAGAGGTTGATTGGTATTGCATCAATGATGATTGTAAGCAAAAACGCTTGCAATACTTAATTTATTATTGTTCTAAATCAATCATGAACATCGAAGGATTAAGTCAACAAACATTAGAATTATTCTTTAATACCAAAGTCAATGATGTGATTAAAGAATACAACGAATTAATTGATCAAGGATATGCTGACAATAACCCTGATAAGTTGGAATTATTAGCTGATGATAACCAAACATTTATTAATAATGTTTTAGATATTTATAAACTTTATCAATATGAAAATTTAATCATTAAACCATGATTAAAAAAAGGATTCCAAAAATCAAATCTGAAATATAATTTCAGATTTCAAAAGAAATCATTTGATAAGTTAATTAATAGTATTAATGATTCTAAAAATCGGGAAGTTTATCGATTATTAGCAGGATTAAACATTAAATTTATTGGTATTGCCACAGCCAAATCAATAACTAATACTTATAATGATATTTATCAATTAAAAACACTAACAATTGATGATTACATAAAATTACCTGATATTAGCAATGTGACAGCTCAATCAATTTATAGTTATTTTTCAAACCCAGATAATTGGCATTTAATCGATCAATTAAAAAACATCGGCATTAATACCAAGGAAGAAATCAATCATGATCTGATTGATACGAACTCAATTTATTATGATAAAAAGTTCGTGATTACTGGTAGTTTTAATATTCCTCGCAATGAAATTATTAAAAAATTATCTTTAAAATATAAAATTAAATTTGTTAGTAGCGTGTCCAAAAATGTTGATTATCTTTTAGTTGGAAGCAAGCCAACAATCAAGAAAGTCAACCAAGCAAAAGAACTAAATATTCTTATTATTAATGAAGAAATTTGAAACGAATAAATACCGTGAAACTTTATGATACTTTAACTAAAACAAACATAAATATTGAAGATGACACAATCAATATTTATGTTTGTGGACCGACTGTTTATGACCACATCCATATTGGTAATTTAAGACCGATTGTTACCTTTGATGTGATTCGTAAATTATTAGAACATTCGAATAAAACCGTTAATTTTGTTCATAATATTACTGATATTGATGACAAAATTATTAACCAATCTTTAAAAGAAAACGTTACTGAAACTGAAATATCTAAACGTTATATGCAAGCTTATTTTGAAATCTTACAAAAGCTTGACATCAAGATGCCAACCATCATTAAAGTAACTGATCATATTGAAGGAATAGCTAAATATATTGATCAATTATATATGCAAGGTTATGCTTATAAATTGGATAATGATATTTATTTCAATACTTCAAAAATTCAAGATTACGGAATTTTATCTAAACGTAAATTAGAAGAACAAATTAGTGGTCATCGCGTTAAGAGCAATGAAAATAAAACTAGTCCAAATGACTTTGTTTTATGAAAACAAACTAATGAAGGCATTAAATGAAATTCAGTATTTGGACTAGGTCGTCCTGGTTGACACACTGAATGTTCTTATATTATTGATCAAGCATTTCATCAAAAAGGCTTTATTATCCACGGTGGAGGGATTGATTTATTATTCCCACACCATGAGAATGAAAATGCTCAAAATTTAGCATTATATAAGAGAAATTTAGCCGATTGTTGAGTTCATGTTGGTCATCTTTTGATTGAAAATCAAAAGATGTCAAAATCTCTTAACAACTTTATTTATGTAAAACATTTAATTGAATCTTATGACTATCGTGCCATTAGATGGGTGTTTTATAATACAGCTCACACACAACCATTAAACTTTGATGGTAATGTGATTAAATCAGCTCAAAAAGATATTGAAAAAATTATTAGCACAGTAAATCGTTTTCGCACTTATATTGTGGTTAATAAGTTAGCAATTCCTACCACAGCATTATTATGTAAAGAATTTAAGGATTCATTGAATGATAATTTAAATTTTGCTAACGCAACAAAAACGATCTGAGATCTAATCAAAACAATGAACGAAGCAATTGCTCATAAAAATGTCACTGAAAACATTTGAGCATACCAACAACTAATGTGATGTCTGGAAATCTATGGCATTGTTCCTGATATGATTCACAACGAACATTTAAATGAACAAATTAATCATTGAGCTGAATTAATGAACAATAAAGATTATGAAAAAGCTGATGAAATCCGTCAGAAACTAATTAATCGCAAATTACTGTAATTTAAAGATAGAAATATATGAAAGAACAATTTAAACCTCAAAACAATAATAAACATAAAACCAAAAAAGAACGCTTATGTTTATTTGGTTATAACACTGTTTATGAAGGTTTAAAAAATGACTTAAAGATTAATAAGATCTTCTTACATAAAGAAGATCCTATAATCCTAAAACTAATTAAACAAAAAAACATTGAGTATCAGCTTCATTCATTAAAATGATTTGATAACCAATACCGTGATCAACTTAACCATCAAGGGTTTGTCGCAGAATTAGATAACAACAGCTTAACTATCTCATTTAACGAACTTTGTCATAAACTTAAAGATAAACAACAAAGCATCATTGTTGTCTTAGATCAGATCCAAGATCCTGGAAATTTCGGGGGAATACTAAGAACTTGTCTAGCTGCTAATGTCGATGGTGTTATCTTTAAAAAAGACAACCAAGCAAGAATCAATAACACCGTCATTAAAACTTCATTAGGTGCTTGTTTTTATCTTAATTTAGTTGAAGTCGCAAACCTATCTTATGCAATCAAAGATCTTCAAGATAAGTATGGTTATTGATCTTATGTATCTAATTTAAGTGACCAAGCTGAGGACTATAATCAAGAATATGCTAATAAAGCAATTTTAGTAATTGGTAACGAACAAAAAGGTGTTTCAGCACAATTAATTAAGAATGCTGATTACCAAGTAAAGATCCCAATGTATACTGATAAAATTCAATCACTTAATGTGTCAGTGGCTACTGGAATCTTATTATTTAACATGAAGAATAAACAATAATTATTGTTTATTTAATAAGTTTAAAAAAATTGATGTCTAAAAATTATTTTAGATAATATATTACTTATAAATATAATAACTATATGAAGGCTTTATTTAAAGATAAGAAGTTTTTAGTTCTATTTTGCAGTTGCATCATTTTTTGTTTAGCAGGAACTGCTGCTAATATTTGATTTCGCAATTTCGGAATGCAAACTTCTTTAAATTTAGTTAATTGGTTTTATTGACCAATTTCATCATTAATATTCATTGCACTTATAATCATTGGTTTTATAACTGTATTTGCTAACAAGAAAGCTAATATTATTTCTAATGATCTATTGATTAAGAAAACAAGACCATTAAATGCTTATATTCATATTGAATCATGACATTTAATTTTGGTGTTAATGATTCTGTTTTTATTTTTTCCTGCAGTGACTTTGCAAAATATGGGAAAAGTTGTAAATGCAAGAGTATATACAAAAGAAGAAGAATGATGAATGGACTTTTTTGATCTTCTTAATTTTGTTCAAATCATAGTTATGTGAAATATTATCTGGATTAATATATCAATTATTTTTATGCTTATTTATTTAAAAATATCGTTAAATATGCCTAAAAAAATTAAAACATTATTCCCTTTTGCATCACTTAAAGAGTTTAAAGTTCTTATTGCTGATTTAGTTCAAGCACCAACATTATTAGATTTAGGAAATAAAGTTATTTAGTGTTTAAAAAATCATCAGTCCAATTTGGATTGATGATTTTTATTTAGTGAATATGTTTATTTGTTTTGTAAGTTTAGATAAAAAATAAGCAGCAAAAAAGCTGCTTATTTTTCTGATTTGATGGTTAATTATTTCTTGTTATAGAATACTTCATTAATGTAATCATTAATGCTTTCATCATCAGCAGCATAAGCAGTTAAAATTGTTTCGCTTCACTTGTTGTGTTTTTTATTAACTGATCGGCTGTCATAGTATGCCAACATGTCAGTGTCGTATTTTTCAATTTCTGCTTTTAATTGTTTTAAATCATATTTACCTTGATAAATGTGATTCACTTTTGGTTTTTTCTCTAATTGAGTATCAATATAACCAACAGTTAATCCAATGATCGGAATAATTTTTCCATCTAAATTTAAGTGTTCTTGGATTTCTTTCATGTGGTGTCTAACAAACCCGATATAACAACAACCTAAACCCATTGATAATGCTGCTGCGTGAGTAAATGTTGCAGCAATAAAAGCATCGCCAGCTGATGTAATTAAATTGTTATGTGTATCAGTAACAATCTTGGCATCATTAAGTTTTGCCATATGTTCCATACGGTTTCAGTCAGCACAGAACAATAAGAACAATGGCGCTTCAATAATGTGACTTTGTTGAGTTAATTTTTGCCCTGCTTTGTTTTGAGTTATCTTTTCACGTAATTCTTTGTCTTCAACAACGATTACTGAAAAGTCTTGAGAGTTTCTAGAAGTGGGTGAATTATTAATTACTTCAAATAACTTTTGAATCTTTTCTTGTTCAATTGGTTTATCTGAATATTTACGTTCTGAACGACGATCTAATAATTTTTCAATCATATATGCATTAAAATTAATGGTTTAATTTTAGAACAATAAAAACATATTTGTTAATTAAATTCCTTTAATTAAACAAAAAATAAAAACCCTAATTAATCAAAGAAAAATTGGTGTAAATTGATTAATAATTTGTTGTTATTAATCTTATATGAAACTTGATTAATTAAGGGTTTTCACAATTTATTTAATTAACATTTTTAAAAAATTTTTATTGGTTATTGCTTCATTATTATCAAATAATGGCTAATGCTTATTTTGCTAAACAAAAGCACATATAGTGAATCATTCAACATTTCTTATTACGCTAATACTAAGGTTTAGAATGTTTTTTTATGAATAAAATCCATGTTTATTCTTTAAATCATTCTAGACAACTTCAAATATATTAATTATGAAATTTGGCACATTAAGCAACAAAGAAATTGATGATGACATCAAGCGTTACAAAGAACTAATTGCTTCAAATGAACTTGTAGAAAAACAAGTTCCTGAAGAATGAGTTGTATCTAAAAATTCTCCCAAGCGTTATAAAGTTAATTTATTGTTAAGTATTTTTGGTTTTTTATTTGCTTTGGATCGTTGGTATTTAAAGAAATGAATATCAGCACCAACTAAAATGTTATTTGTTCTGGTTGGAATCCCCTTATCATTATGGGGAATAATTGATGGTAAGATTGCAGAATTTGATCCAGTAACAGCGTATGTTTTTTTACCAATCATTATCTTAGCAGGCGTTACTTTTATTATTGTTGATATTATTTTAGCCATCATTAATCCACGTGATGCAAAATTCAGGGGATTAAAGCATGGCTAAACAAACAACAATTAATTCTGATAAAAAATCAATTTGAATTAAATTAAAAGAATTTGGTTGAAAGAAAACTTTTGCATTATTTATTTTAGGTGCAATTGATGTGTTGGTAATTGCTGCACCATATTACATTAAGAATTTTGTTCCCAACATTCAATTATATTTAGGCGTTGAAGAAAAACATATTAGTTATATGACTTCAATTGTTGGAGCAGTAACATTAGTCACTCAATTACCTGGTGGATATTTAGCTGATAAAATTAGTTCAAAAAAGTTGTTATTTATCGGTGGAATACTAACTGCTTTAATGACAATTTGATATGGATCATTGGTATTTATAAATAGCAATACAAAACTAGAAATTAATCAATTATTACCGCAATATTACACAATTTTTGCAATCTACGGATTAAGTTCTACGCCATTCTTTTGAACACCATTATGAAAATTAGTATCACAACAAGCTGATAAAAAAGATCAAGGTTTTGCTTATGGATTGCAAGGTTCATTAAACGGATTATTCGGTTTTATTTTTGTCTTTTTAGGCGGCATAGCAATCACAGCAGTTGCTGAAAAATTTCCAATTAAAGCAATGCAAACTTCAAGCGAAGTTGTAAGTCATATTTCAGCAACTGCTTTTGGTTCATATATTATTGCTTTTGCTGTTTTATTAATCTTAGCTTCATTTGGCGTATTGTTTTATGTCAAAGAATATGAAACACATGAAAAGTTCGCTTTATCACCTAGAAAATTATTCACAGCATTAACTGAATGAAAAATATGAGCATTAGCTTTCTTTGTTATGGGAATGTATATGTTCCAATCAGTATTGGCATATTATTTATTCCAAATGATTACTAATGTAACAACAATTAGCACAATCGTAATATCAGTGATTGCTGGTATTCGGTTATACGGAATGCGGTTTTTAGTATCAACATTAATAGGTAAGTTTTCTGATAAGTTAAAATCTTTGATTTTATTCTTATTAATTATGTTGGTTGTTGGCATTATCACATCAATAGTAATCATCTTATTACCTGGTATTTCATTAAGTGCGAGAACTAATCTATTTGATACCATGAGTGATGGATATAAATTAACAGCAACAATCTTAATGGTGTTATTATTCTTATTGACATCTGTGTTTGCGTGGATCATGGTAACTTTAAGATTTGTTATTATCAACGAAGTAGTAGTTCCCAAAAAATCTAGCGGAGCAGCAATCGCAACATTAAGTTTTATTGGATTTAGTTCAGATGCATGGTTTTATGCGATTGCTGGTGCTGTGCAAAATAAATACACAATAACTAATGCTGATAATATTTCATATACTAGTCAAACTGGTTATCAGATTATTGCAATTATGGCGATTGTTACTGCATTAGTTGGATTGGTTGCTGGTATTGCTGTGTATATTTCAAATTACAAATTCTTATCAAAATACAACATTCGTTATATGCGCGTTCGCGCTGAAAAATAAACTATGAAAAAACAATTATTATTAGCCCACAGAGGGTATTGTGCTATTGCTCCTGAAAACACTAAATTAGCATTTGATACAGCCTTACTTTTTGGCTTTGATGGCGTTGAATTTGATGTGCATCAAACTAAGGATTATGAATTAGTTATTATTCATGATGAAAATACAAAAAGAACGGCAAAAATGGATAAAATTATTGCTAATACTAACTATCATGATTTAGTTAATTTAGATTATTCATCATGCTTTAAAATATCAACTCCAGCACAAAAATTATTAACATTAAAAGACTTCTTAGATCTGTATGCAAATCAAGATGGTTTTAAAGTAATTAACATCGAAATCAAAACCGATGTAATCCAATATGAAAACATCGAACAAAGAATTAATGATCTATGTATTCAATATCCTGGTTTAGAACAAAAAGTTATATTTAGTTCATTTAACTTTAATAGTTTAAAAAGATTAAAAGCAATTAATCCAAAATGGAAATTAGGATTCTTATTCTGAACCAAAACGCAATTATTATCTGTATCTAAAAAAGAAGTATTATCAACTGTTGATTACTTACACCCATGAACTAAGATATATTATCAACATAAAGATTTAATTAATAGTTACAATCTTTTATTAAATTTATGAACCATTAAATCCGAAAAAGAATATCGTTCTTTTTTAAATGATCAGAATGTTTATAGTCAAATTAGCAACTATAAATTCAAATAATATCATTATTAAAATACAAAACCCCTAAGAAAATCTTAGGGGTTAATTTTTTATTAATTGCTCTTATTTAGTTACATAAGAAACTAAACACTTAATTGATCCATCAATAATTAGATCTTGGTTATGAGCTACTAAAAATGAATCATATTGTTGGGCTGATAAATCATTAATATAACCAGATCCTTCAATGATTGTGACTTGTAATCACTCAGCATCATTAAATTTATATTTAGTTTTGTTCTTATTATTAATTTCTTTTAAATGAAATAAATCATTAGCCACTAAATAATCACTTTTATTTGATACTTGATGTTGATCAATAATAACATCAGGACATTTAACTAGATTATAAACATGATCTAAATGCAGTTCACGCTTCTTACCTTTATCCAAACGGTCATAGTCATAAACCCGATAAGTAATGTCAGATGATTGTTGTAATTCAAAGATTAAACTACCACCTTTAATTGCGTGAATTTTAGTTGATTCCACATAAATAAAATCATTTTTATTAATTGGTTTTTGTTTTAATAAATCTGATCATTGATTGTTTTCAACCATCTGTTTAAATTCAGCTAACGACTTAGCATTATGACCTAAAACAATACTATTATTTGGCTTGGTATTTAAGATGTATCAACACTCAGTTTTACCTAGTGAATTAAACTGTTTAGCATAAGCATTATCTGGATGAATTTGAACGGATAAATCTGCATTAGCATCAATAATTTTAGATAACAACGGATAAGGATTATTTAAGTTGTAATTATTAAAAAAATAAGCATTATCCTTATTGTTATAAAAATCTAATAAGCTCTGTTTATTAAGATTTTGTATTGTTGAAGATTTATCTTTTAATGCTGAGATAATTCATGCTTCACCAATACTATTTTCTTCTAGATTAAAATGTTGTTTAATCTGATCTCCAGCCCATACACGGTATTCAAAATGTGGAGTGATTTTAAGGGTTTTTAATTTCATAAACTAATTAACTAATTGTTTTGTTGGTTTTGGTATTTTTTGTTAAAGATACTGTTACCAAATAATCAAGTTCCAATACCTGTAATTACACCCATAACTGTTAAGAAAATTCCATAAGCAAACAAAGGAACATCAACTTCTTTTATTAGTTTTTGATCTGTAATAATTTCTTGAATTTTGTTTTCAAATCAAGGTTGTAATTCTTGTTGATTATTTGATGGGTATGAACTTAATTCAGTTTGTCATTTACCAAGATTGACACCATCAGGGTTTCAATTATTTTCTTGAAGTGCAGATTTGATGCTATTGATGTTTAAATAATCTTTTGTGCGACTAACTTGATCAGTGTATTCTTTTGATGAACTAACTAAGAAGGCAATTCCGATTACTAAACAAATAATAGTTAAACAAGCAATAAACACAAATAAGAAACGATTCTTTTGTTTTTTAGTTTTGAAGATTTGTTTTTTCATAACTATCATTACGCTCCTTTAACTTGTGTGTTTGATTTTTCTTTCTTAAAGAAAGAAAATCAATTTTTAGGTAATGTTTTAGTTGTTTCTTTTTGTTCAACTTTTCTTAATAAACCATACATGAAACAAGTTACTAATGTTCCAGCAATGATTGCTACAAAGAAGAATGGTAACCCTCAAGCTAAACCTTGTTCGTGGTTTGAAGATACAGCTAATAAGAAACCAACAATTGGTCCACCATGTGCAGCAGTATTAGTTACACCTAATCCACCAGCAATTGCACCAGCAACTGCAGAACCTACAACGTTTGAAGCTATTGCTTTTTTAGGATCAGATACAGCAAACGGAATTGCACCTTCTGAGATACCAATAATCCCCATAATGAAAGCACTCACACCCATGGTTTTTTCATTTTCATTGAATTTCTTTTTGAAAATCATTGTGCATAATCCCATACCCAGTGGAGCCACAGGAATGGCAGCAGCCATCATCCCCATTGGTTCATACACTTTAGAAGTAATTAATGCTGAACATGTTAAGAATGCAACCTTATTGATTGGACCACCCATATCAAATCCAGCCATAGCACCAATTAGAATTCCTAATCCAATACCTAAACCAACACCAATATTACCATCAGTAAATGCTGTTTTTAAAGCATTTATGAATTTATCCATTAACCAACCAACAGGCGCACCAACTACGAAGATTGCTAATAATCCATAGAACAATCCAACACCTAATGGAATAACAAAGATCGGCATGATAGCTGAAATAGTTTTATTAATATTCCAACTATTAATTCATTTAACTGTATAACCAATTGCTAACCCAAAGAAAATTGATCCAACAAATCCCATGGCAGTTGCTACTTTAATGCCTGCAATCGGGAAAATTGCATCAACTGTATTTGCCAATACCGAAACAATAAATGCGGGAGCGATTGCTGCTCTTCCACCAATCGAATTAGCTATATAAGCACCAAGTGCCCCGATCATTAATGTGAAAGCAACAGCTCCAACTTTTTCTAAGTAATAGAAGAAATCACCAGGCACAGCACTGTATGATTGACCGTAAATCAATTTACCAAGACCAATGGCAATCGCAATACAAATACCACCAAGAATAACAAAAGGAACCATGTATGAAACACCAGCTAAAATATGCTTCATTACTCCAGTTTTTTCACCTAATGTTTTTTGGTTAAAACTAGTAGATTTTATTTCTTCAATTTTAGCTTCATTTAAAGCTTTATTAATTAAATTTTCTGGTTCATGAATTGCAGGTTTGATTGCTGTTTTATATACTTTTTTACCGTTAAATCTGCTTAAATCTAATCCGATGTCAGCAGCAACTAATATAACATCTGCTTTATCAATTTCTTCTTGAGTTAAATCATTTTTTACACCAGCTGAACCATGAGTTTCAACCTTAATTTGATAACCTAATTTTTTAGCAGTTTCATTTAGTTTTTCTGCAGCTAGATATGTATGAGCAACACCAACTGGACAAGCAGTTAGAGCAACAATAAATTTCTCATTTTTTTGATTATTATCATTTGCTTGTGGTTGATCGTTTTTCATCTTATCTTCAAGAGTAACAACAATAAGATTACTAATTTCTACTGGATCATTTAAGCTTTTTAATTTAGCAACTAAAGTTTGATCCATCATCATTACTGCAACTTTAGATAAGATTTCTAAATGCTCATTATTAGCATTATCAGGCACTAAGATAACAAATAAATATTTTGTTGGTTTGTTATCAATTGCTTGTCAATCTACACCTTCTTGTAATCTAACAAATAACAAAGCAGGTTTATCAACTGCCTTAGTTCTTGCATGAGGAATTGCAAATTCATCTTGCAATCCTGTTGATGATTCTTTTTCTCTTTCTAAAAAAGCATGATAAAGATCATCAACATTAGTTGAAAGCTTTAATGCGAATGCCTTTTCAGAAATCTCTTTTAGAATTGAGTCTTTTGTTTTAGCTTGTATATCAAGTAAAACATACTCAGGTTTATTGATTTCCATATTATTTTTTTCCAAATCACAAGAAAAAATCTACTTATTTCTTGCTTATTGTTTATTTCAACAGGATATATTTTAATCCTTAATATGGCAACAAATTATTTTTTCAAGAGTTTAAGTGCGAAAGTTATTACCCAGTTATTGCTTAATGATCTTCAAAAAGCTACCACTTTTTATTAAAAAGAGGTTGGCTTTTAAGCGATAACGTTTATTATTCTTCTTTTTTATGAATTCTAGAATTGCTTTTGCTTTATTTTGTGAATAATTAATATTGTTTTTTGACAATCAATAATAAATTACATGTTGGTTATCATCAAAATCAATTAGGTCTGAATAGTTATAATTTCAGTTATCTAAAAATGTTTGAACTTGTTGGTATTTATGATGATTTTCTTGATTTTTATTAATAAAAAAATTAATTTTATCTAATAATTCATCAGCATTTAATTTACTTAATTCCAAGCGTATTTTATTACGTTCATAAGTTGGTGTAAAATTGCTTTCATCAATCCCATAAGCAATATTATTTTGTTCTAAAAAACTGATAATTTCTTTTTTAGATATACCTAACAAAGGTCGATGAATCTTAAGATTTTTGTAATTAGAAAACTCGTGCAATCCATAGAATAATAAATCTTTATTCCTTGAATATTGCATTATTGCTGATTCTAAAAAATCATCTTGTTGGTGAGCAATTAAGCAATCATTAATTTGGTATTTTTTACTTATTTCTATAAAAAAATCATACCTAAGTTTTCTTGCTTGGGCTTGGAAGTTTTCTGTGTAATTAAAATTCTTATCCAAACTAAGAATTTCTAATTTAATGTTGTGTTTATTGCAATAATTTTTAACAATTATTTCATCCCTTAATGATGATGCTCTTTTGTTGTAATTAACATGACAAACAACAAGAATCTGATCTTTGTATTGATTTAATAAATACATCGAATCAGGACCGCCAGAGACACCAATTAAGTATTTCTTGTTATTACTTGTTGTATTCATTCATTAGTTGGCTAAATGATTTATTATTCTTAATAAATTCATAAGCAATTACACTAGCAGTTGCTATGCTGGTTTGTAATAATGATGCTTCAGTTGGACTAAATTTAGATAAAACAAAATCAGCAATATTTTTCATATACTGATTTTTAATGCCAACCCTGATGCGTTTAAATTCTTGTGTGCCTAGTTGGTTAATGATATTCTTAACGCCGTTCTGGCCGTTAGCTGAACCATTTTGTTTTAATTTAACAGCACCTAGATCAAAAGCAATTTCATCATGAATAATTAAAATATCTTCGATTTTAATTTTGAAAAAATTAACAATCTCACGAACAAAGTTACCAGATAAATTCATGTATGTTAATGGCTTGGCAATAATGAAATTATCTTGCTTAACATAAATACCATTAAACTGGTTTTTGTTTAGTTCTAAATGCAACACATCAAGCAGTTGATCAATTACTTTAAAACCAACATTATGACGGGTATTTTCGTATTCAAAACCAGGGTTGCCCAATCCAACAACAAGTTTCATAACTTATAAAAAAATTAATTAGGTTTTAACCTAATTAATTTTAACTTTAACTCCTGGACCCATTGTTGAAGACACTGAGATGTTTTGGATATATACACCTTTAACAGCACTTGGTCTTCTTGATTTAATTAAATCAATTAAGCTATTAACGTTTTCAACAATTTTGTTAGTATCAGTTGATTGTTTACCAACTGTCATGTGGATGTTACCAAATGAGTCAGTGCGGTATTCTTTTTTACCTTTACGATATTCTGCAATTGCAGTTGCGATGTCTTGAGTAACTGTTCCAGTTTTAGGGTTAGGCATTAAACCTCTTGGACCTAAGATCTTACCTAATTTACCCAATTCGATCATGAATTTAGGGTTAGTAATAATTACATCAAAATCCATTCAACCAGCTTTAATTTCATTGATCTTATCAATTTCACCAACGAAATCAGCACCTGCTTGTTTAGCTTCAGCTTGTTGGTCAGTAATTGCTAAAATTCTTACTGGTTTTGAAACGTTGTGAGGTAATGAAATTGCACCTCTTAATTGTTGATCAGCTTTTGTTGTATCTAAGTTTAATTTGATAGCAACATCAATTGAGCTTTCGAACTTAGTAATTGAAGTCTTTTTAGCAATTTCAACTGCTTGTTCTAAATCATAAATTTGTTTAGGATCAAAAGAAGCTAGAGCAGCTTTAGTTTTTTTAGTTAATTTCTTAGCCATTATTTAGCTCCTTTCTTGTTAGGAGTAGGATCAACACCTTCAATTTCTAATCCCATTTGTTTTGCAGTTCCTGCGATCATTCTTAAAGCAGCTTGAGCATCATAAGCATTTAAGTCTGCCATCTTGTATTCTGCAATTTTTAAAGCAGCTTCTTTTGAAATCTTAGCTACTTTTTCAGTTTTAGGGTTCTTAGCACCTTTTTCAATCTTAGCTGCTTTCTTTAATAAAACAGTTACAGGAGTTGTTTTAAGTTCGAATAAGAAACTCTTATCATTGAACGCAGTAATAATAACTGGAACAACATCTCCCATACGATCTTTAGTTTTATCGTTGAATTGTTTGGTGAATTCACCCATATTAATACCAACTGAAGCTAATGCTGGACCAGGCTTTGCTTGTCCTCCGATTAGTTCTAGCTTGGCAATTCTTGTGATTTCTTTTTTAGCCACAAGCAACACCTTTCTATATAAAAATTTAAATGTTCTTTATGCAGTATTAACGAATGTTGATCAACAACATTCTCCCGCACTAAATTAGAATTTCACAATCTTTAATCTGTTGAAGATTGCTTATGTATTTTAACAAAACTATTTTTTATTTGTTGTTTAAATTCTTTAGTTCGTTCATTAATTGGTCGATTTGGCACCTTATGATGGTGTCTGCATCTTGGTGAATACGATTCATTATCGCCAATTAAAATGGTGTCTGAATAATAATCAGCTGGCTCATTGTTTATTAAACGTTGACTTCTACTAGCTTCTGCACCACACTCAGAACAGATTGCTGTTAAACGAATAATTGATTCAGCAATCCCCATAATTTGGGGGATTGGTTCAAATGGTTCACCACGATAATCACGATCTAATCCTGCCACAATTACATTAATTTGGTTATCAGCTAATGTCTGAATCACTTCAACTAAGGAATCATCAAAAAACTGCGCTTCATCAATGCCAACTAATTGTGGTTCATGTTTTAAAACATAATCGTATATTTCAAATGGCTTTTTGATCTTGATTGATTCAATTTTTCTACCATCTCTTGAATTAATCAAATCATCTAGCGATCTAGTATCTGTTGCTGGCGAAAATACTAATGACTTCACATCTGCATATTGATAACGCTTAATCTTACGAATCAATTCATCAGTCTTTCCAGCAAACATCGGACCACAAATAACTTCAATTCAGCCATTCAATGTGGTCATCGCATTCTTTTTAGCCATAATTATACATAAGCCCCTTTGATATCTAATTATTGGTTTTTTAATTATATGTTAAATAATTAAATAATTTTAAGCAGATTGTTTTTATCAAAAACTTAATAAATTATTTTTTTGTTTTTTGTGAGAAAGTGCTACATTTTTAAAATATTCTTGCAACCCAATATTCAAGTAAATTGTCATTTTTCTAATTGTTTAATGTTGTTTTCTATATTAAAAATAATTTCTATACATATTTTTAAGATTTAGGAGGGTCAACATGAGAATCAATAAAAAAAATATTAATAGGTTTATATCTTTATTATCATTATCATCATTATCTTTTTCTTTCATTCCGCTAGGAAATATAAATATTTCTAAAAACATTGACACTAAGCAACAATTATTGAATAAAAAATTGAAAGCAGAGGGAAGGTTTGTTAATACTAGTTTTATTAAGAAAAATGAAAAAATAAATAAAATTCAATCAAATTTTTCTGAATTCAATAAACATGATGAAACTAAAAAAAGTTATTTTTTCTTAATTGAAGTAAAAAGAGATGTTAACGCACTGGATTTGACAAGCATTACTGAATTAATAAAGAATAGAAAAAGTATTCAAAGTGCTAAAAAAAGTTTAGCAGTTAAAAACCTCATATTTGTTTCTGCAGAATTTGAAAGAGATAATGAATTTAGTGAATTTAAAAATTTTTTAGATAATAGTTCATTTGTTGAAAATTATGAATTACATGAAACTAAATTAGAAGTTTCAAATAATTTTGTTAGCACATCAGATTCTGATTATTATGGGTACGAAAATCCTTCTAATTATGCTGACTATAGTAAAAATTTTTTAAGTAATAACTATACTAAGAAAGATAGGGATGAAGCTATACAAGTTGCAAAATGAAAATCAGCAACAAAATTTCCTATAGGTGTTGCTATTTTAGAAACAGGAGATGGAGGTTACGGAGATCCTCATGCTTTAATAGATAATACAAATACTTATTATTTTGATTCTTCAAATAAAGTTATAAATAACTTTAGCAATTATTGAGAACCTCTTAGTTTACCTCAACCCCCTAAATTTGGTGATCACTCTACAAAAGTAGCATCTATTGTTGGCGGTAAATCTGGAGTTAATCCAATGCTGGAATTGTACGGTATAAAATACAGCCAAACATTTGGATTCAATGATATTACTGGTCTAGATAATGAAATAGGTTATATACTTAAAAATAAGAATATTAGAGTTGTTAATGCTTCTCTTGCTACTAAATACGGAAGAGGTTGATACGAATATAATATCTATTCTAGATATATAGATCTCGTTGCTAAAGATAATTCAGGGGTAATATTTGTTTTCGCTGCAGGTAATGATGGCGATAAAAGCAATAAAAAGTTAACTGACTTACAGTTATCATATAATAGCATTATTGTCGGTGCTAATGATTTCGATAAAAATAGAACAGATTTTTCATCATACGGCTCAGATACTCCTGTTTCACCTTTATTGCTAGCTAATGGTTATGGTTACAATTTTAAAGACCAAGTAGCTCAAGGAACTAGTTTCGCCGCTCCATTTGTATCTGGTGTTGTAGCGAATTCTTTCCTTTTAGCTAGTGAAAAATATAATTTGGGGTACGCTTCATTAATTGCTAAATCTGTTTTAGGAGTTTCTACAACTAATATAAATGGGGATAAATCTAATCAATTTGGTTTGAATAGCGAGTATGGGGCTGGTGTTTTAGATTATTCAAAGATAAATGAAGCACTGAAAAATGTTACAAAAGTAGAATGGAATAAAAATCAAGCTAAATCAGACATTTATAATAATGTGCCTACTGCTTATCATGATGTTAAAAATAATGAAGCTTCTATTAAGGATGTGGATTTAAAGAAAGGTAATATTTTAAGAACTAGTTTATCTTGATTTTTTGATGGCCGAACTTTTTATAATTCTAGCGGCGGTACCACAGAATTACAACAAGTTTCATTAAATTTTAATACTATTACTCGCCCTGCAGTTAAGAATTTTGATCTAATCATTAAAAATAGTAAGGGAGAAATTGTTTCTTCTTCAAAATCATATAATAATTATGAATTTATAAGATGAGAGGTTCCAGAAGACGATAAATATAGCTTTGTCATAAAAAGAGATGATGGCATAAAACCAGATGAAGTTGAACAATTAGTTTTAACTCACACAGTCGAATAATATGAAAACATTTTTTAAGAATAAAAAGTTAGTTACTTTATTTATTATTTATTTAGTAATAGCAATATCTACTTCAATTGCTTTTGCGCTTGTTGTTACAAAATATCCTAATGAATATAAATTTAATTATAACTTCATGTTAATTACACCATTAATAACATTTGTTGTTTTATTAATAATTTATTTAGCTGTAATTTTCTCTGATAAATCTGATGGTTTTATTGATTTAGATCCAAAACTGTATGTTAATAATAAGAAAGTTTTAAAGTCTGTGGAAATTACTCACTTTATTACATCATTATTAATTGGCTTGTCTGTTATTACGATGTTAGTTTTCTTATTTACTTTTAACCCAAGAAGCGCTGATAAAATTAATACTTCAACAAATACAAAAATCAACGAAGACCTATTAATTTCATTATCAGTACATTTAGCTTGATGAAATCTTTTCTTCTTTGTTGTGATGATTAATTTAAGCCTTACTTATTTAAAAGCAACACTGTATAGCAAACGCAAGAAGTCATTATCTTTATTATCATTTAGCACTTGATCATTGATCAAAGAAGCAAAGCAAGTGATTAATGTTAATTTAGTTTCATAAAGATTAAGTATTGATAAAAAAATAAGGATCACGGTTGTGGTCCTTATTTTTTGTTATCTAAACATTAAATTTGAAATTAATGACATCTCCGTCTTGAACGACGTATTGTTTACCTTCTAAACGCAGCTTGCCAGCTTCTTTGGCTTTTTGTTCTGATTTGTATTCAATCAAGTCAGTTCAATGGATCACTTCGGCTTTAATAAAGCCACGTTCAAAGTCTGAATGGATGATCCCAGCACATTGTGGGGCTAAACTGTTCTTTTTAAATGTTCAGGCTCTGGTTTCGGTTTTTCCGTATGTGAAATAAGTGCATAAACCTAAGATTTCATACGCTTTGAAAGCAATCTTGTTTAAACCAGATTCATTCATATTGAATGAAGCCATTAATTCTTTTTTATCAGCTTCTTCTAGTGATGATAGTTCTTCTTCTAGTTTGGCTGAGATTGTTAAGTATTGTTCGTTGTTTTGTTTACAAAAACTATCAAGCGCCATTACATGTTGGTTTTTTTGATTAGTTGATAAATCGGCTTCAGAGATATTACCAACATAAATTCTTGGTTTGGCTGTTAATAGATTGAAGTTTTTAATGATGGCTAATTCTTCTTGTGAATATTTAGATAAATCTAACATTTGGTTGTTCTCAAGTTTAACCTGAATGTCTTTTAATAATTCATATTCAACAAGAACTGATTTATCACCACTTTCTGCTTTTCTTTTAATCTTGTTAATACGGTTAGTAACAACTTCAAGATCAGCAATCATTAATTCTAAATTGATTGTTTCAATATCATTAATTGGATCAACAGCATTATGCACGTGGGTGATGTTATTATCATCAAAACAACGCACAACATGGATTAAACAATCAACTTCACGAATGTTACTTAAGAACTTGTTACCTAAACCTTCACCTTGTGAAGCACCCTTAACAAGTCCTGCAATATCAACAAACATAATTGTGGCATATACCACTTTGTTAGGTAAGATTTGTGCAGCTAACTGATTTAAACGATCATCAATTAATTCAACAATACCAACATTAGGTTCAATTGTTGCAAAAGGGTAGTTTGCAGCTTCAATTTGCGAGTTAGTGATAGCATTAAATAATGTTGATTTCCCAACATTAGGTAAGCCAATGATTCCAGCTTTTAGCATATTTATGCTTTGTTATTTGAACCGAATAAGTTGATTTTTTCAATACACTTAGCTTTGATTGCTTCGAATCCAGGTTTTAATAACTTTCTAGGGTCATAACCTTTTTTGTGTTCATCTAAGTCTTTTTCTTCTAAGATGTATTGTCTTGTTGCAGCAGCGAATGCTAATTGACATTCAGTATTTACATTAACTTTAGCGATACCTAATTCGATTGCTTTTTTAACTTGTTCATCAGGAATACCACTACCACCGTGTAATACTAATGAAGCACCACTTGCTTTTTTAAGTGATTGTAAAACTTCAAAGTTTAAAGATTTTCAAGAAGCTGGATAAATACCGTGGATATTACCAATACCAGCAGCTAACATATCACAACCTAGATCTTGCATCTTCTTGCATTCTTCTGGGTTAGCTAACTCACCGTTACCAACAATGCCGTCTTCTTCACCACCAATGGTTCCTACTTCAAGTTCAACTGAAGCATTGTATTTTTTAGCTGCTTCAATTACTTTAATAGATTTTTCATAGTTTTCATCAAATGGTAAGTGAGAACCATCAAACATTACAGATGTAAATCCAGCTTCAAGAGCTTTAAACACACCATCATAACTACCGTGGTCTAAGTGTAAAGCAACTGGCACAGTAATATTTAATGAATCAACTGCATCATTTACTAAGTTATAAACATTCTTATAACCACCCATGTATTTAATTGCACCTTCACTTGCAGCAATAATTAAAGGTGAGTTTGCTTCTTGAGCAGCTAATAAAATAGCTTTAGTTCATTCTAAATTGTTTGTATTAATATGAGGGATCGCAAAGCCTTGTTCAGTAGCTTTTTTGATCATTGCTTTTGCATTTGTTAATTTAGACATAATTAATTCTCATCCTCTGTTGAATCAACAATAATATTGTCATCAATTGATGATGAACCTTCATCTTCGTTACTAATTTCAGGAGCAGATTCATCAACTTCTACTTCTACTTTAATGTGTTCATAACCTTCTTCTAAGTATTCTTGACGGTTATATAAAGTATCTAATGCTTTATCTCTTTCTTCATGAAGCATCATTGATTTGATTAATCATTTGTAATCACCGATATATAAGAATCTAGTGTCTTGAATCAAATCAGTATAAAATGCTCCCATTAAATCTTGAGAATCTTTTTTGTTTAAGTTTTCTTCTTTAGCAACTAATTTTCATAAGTCGTTAAAACTAAAACCTTTTTGTTTAAAGTTTTTCTGGGCAACTTCGTAAGCCTTATCAATCAATGAAGCCATATATTTATAAAAATTATCTTATTAATTATAAATTTGAATAAAAAAATATGAGCCTGTGTATCTCATATTTCTTATTTTTATTATTATATCTTATTTGTTTGCTTATTTTAAAGGTTAGTTTTTAAAAGCGTATTCAGGGTTAGATCCTTTTTCAAAACCTTCAGGGAATAAGTATGTTTTAGTTTTTGGTTGTCTTATCTTCATTTCATTAAAGTAAGAATCTTTTTGATCTTTACCACCACCATAAATTAAATCGTATTGTGGTAAGTTATATTTTCCATAAAGACCTTGGTAGTCCATACCTTCACTTCTGATTGCAGTAGCATAACCAGTTGTTGCAGTTCTAGCTGCACCAAATAGAATGGCTTGAATACGGTTATGTGAGTCAATAATTCTAGTTCCAGAAGCACCACCAGCAGGAACATAGTTATCAATTAAATAACCAAGTCCAACGTTAGCAAAAGGCATTCTTGAATAGTTTAATGCTTGACCATTGAATGAAGGGAAGCTTAATAATAAGTCTGTTAATCCTGGTTTGTTTACAAAAGTTCTACTATTAGATCAGTTTAAATCACCACCAACATTTTTCTTCTTTTCGAAGTAATCACCAGCGTTTGATGTTCCGTAATAATTTCCTTCTTTATTAGTTCAGTAAGAAACAAAGTTTTCGTTAGCTTGAATAGTTTCTCCGTCAACACTGTTATATCTGATCTTGTAATCATCATATGAGTTTGGGAAACCAATAGCATATAAGCTATTTTCTTCTAAACTTTCGTAAGTTTTATCTTCTAATAATGAACTTTTTGCAAAAGTGTATTTATCTTTTTGATCTCAATTAGCATAACCACCAGTTACTCATTCAGCAATTTTTGGACTATCAAAAGTAACTTCTACAACAGCAAAGTCAATTGAAGATTGAGCACCTTTATAATCATTAGGTAAAGTAGGTAGCGAACTATCTTTTAAGAAGTCATTCCCTAAGAAAATTGGTCTAATTTTCTTAACATCAAGATTTACTGAAATATAAGGGGTTGTAATCTTGTTAAATTGATCGTCAGTTTTAACTTTATCATTATCGTTAAGAAGAGTTACGGCCCCACCTTGAGTTGTAGCAAATCTAGATCCGTTAGGTACAGCGTCTTTGTTGTTAGTATTAACAAATGTTAATTGGAAGTATTCGGTTTCACCCTTAAATTGTCTATTCTCAAATCCTCTGAAATCGTTTTTAGTACCTTTAATTTTTGGTAATAATAAATTATCAAAAACGTGGAAGTTACTTGCTAAATATCAAGTTGTTGGATATTCACCTTTTTTCTCAGGTAATTTGTAATCAAAAATTCAAGTTGTTCCTAAATTTGAGACGATCTTTTCGCTTTCTTTTTGTTTTTTATCTAATTTAGACGCAGCATTATCACCATCTTCATGTTTATTTGAAATATAAACTGAGTAAGTTGTTTTTGAAAATTTACGATAATTATCGTTAAGAATTGTTCTAGGTAAACCTAAAAAATTAGTTACTGATTCTTTTAAGTTTCCAAAACCAAACGTTTCACCAATTGAATCGTAGTAATATTTAGGTATCAATTGTGTTGTTGGAAGATCTTTTCTTTGAACTAAACCGTCAGAAACATCACCCTTTTTATTAATATTAGGTAATAAAAAACCATACCCAAAAGCATCTTTATAAGTTGGTAGACCTAACTGCTTGGCTTTTGCATCATATTCAGCTAATTTAGCTTTATCAATTTGATTTGGATTAGTAACTTTAGCATCTGGCGTTCTTTTTTCATCATCAAAACGTTCGCCTCTAGTAACTGCTACATTTTTTAAATTTAAATAAGCATCATAGTTACCATATTGGTCACTAACTACTCTTTTGCCGTCTTTAAATTGATTAGAAACCTGTTCATTTGGTAATGATAATTCTGGTCTAGATTGATAAATAGGCCCGCTTCCATCACCTTGGAAGCCATCTAATCCACCGTTCCCATCATCAGGGTTATTACCTTCTCCTTTATCACCACCTTGTTCTCCACCATCTCCGTTTGATGGATTTGCATTTTGCGTACAACTAGCCACGATAATAGATGTGGCACCAAATAGTGACAATAGGGCTTTAAATTTATTAATTCTTGCTTTAGCCATGTTAGTTTTTACAAATAAAAATTATTTATAAAAATCAATCTACCTAAATAAAATAGGTTTGTTATCTTAACATTAATTATATAACAATATCTGGTTCAAGAGAACAATCGTGAATTAATGGAATAATCACGTGTTCACGTTAGTGCCTTTATGAATAGCTTTTAATCCTAAGCTATATGATTTAGTTTGTGATCCATCTGATCCATAAATTAAATCATATTTTGGCAGGTTGTAACTACCATAATATTTTTGATAATCAAAACCTTCTGAGTGAAGTGCTAAACCAATTCCAGAGCTTACTTCGCTATCACCAGCAAAGATAACACCAACAATTTCATTATTAGAATTAATAATCGGCGAACCACTACCACCTGGTGGAACTGCGTAATTATCAAGAACATATCCTAGACCGCTGTGAGCAAATTTTTGATGATTAATTTCATAAAAACTGTTGTTGCCACCATTTCTTGGAATAGTTAAGAAAATATCTGAAATACCAGGTTTATTAACAAACGATCTTAGGCTTGGTGATCAAGAAAAATCGCCACCCTTTTCAGTTTTTGAATTAGTATCTGATGGTTTATTAACTCAAGGACTTCTTAAGTTTTCAATATTACCATAAAAACCAGCACTAATGCCTGGATCATTTTTTGATGGAGGTAATCCATAAACATAGAAATCATCAGCAGGTAATGATTTATATTTTTCATCATTTAAATATGAAAATTTAGCTGGTTTGAATTTTTTATTTTCATCTCAAGAAGCATAATCATTAGTTACTTTTTTAGCTTCATTTTCATCTTTAAATTTAACTTGAATAACACCAAAATCTAATAATGTTTTTGCTTGTAAATATTCTTGATTATTAGTAAATTTATCAATGCTTTGAGTTAAAGCATCATTACCTAAAAATACAGTTTTAACATTATTTGTATCAATTTCAGTAACTGTTAAATAAGGGTCTTTAAATTCTGTTCCTTTTGATCTTTCAGGAACAATTTCTTCACCAATCTTAACTTTACTTTGATCTAATTGAAATAATTCGATTTTATTCGTAGCAACTTTGTTGTTACGAATAATTGCTTCAGAATCATTTTTTAATTGTAAGTGTTGTAAAACATGAAAGTTACTTGCTAAATATCAAGTAGTTGGGTATTTGCTATTATCGGTCGGTAAATCATAGTCAAGTAAGAATGCCGTTCCACTAAAGTTACCTACATTTGGAGCATCTTCTTTAGATTCACTTGAATTATTTTGTTTAACTTGTTCACTTGTATTCGCGTTAGTTATACGAATTGAATAAGTAATTTTTGAAAGATCTTGATATTTCTCATTAGGAATCATCCAGCTTAATCCACGATCTGATTCTTGTAAATCATCACCATCTTTGTTAAAAGCTGGAACGTTAACAATACTACTAGTATCATCAATTGCTTCAAAACTTTCATTTAAAGTTTTTGAAGTTTTATCCACACCCGGTAATCCAATTGCATAAGCATAAGCATCTTGATAATAAGGTTGGTCAATTGCTTTAGCTTTTTGATTAATTGCATCTAATTGCTCTTGGGTTAAATCATAAGGACTAACATGTGATTTTGATGCTCTATCTTTTAATCAAAAAGATGGCTTTTGCGTATTTCTATTTTTGAAATTATATAAATTTATATAACCCGTTTGTGCTGAGTAATTATCATACTGATCTGATACTACTCTAACTCCATTTTCAACCTTATTAGTTCATTGAACCTTTGGTGCAACGAACTCTTTATTATCAATATCTTCACCAATTTTTCATAAAGAATCATCGCCACCATTTTCTTTTTGTCCTCCTGGTGGAGGGTTTTTTGGGTCGGTTGAACCTTTTGATGGGGTTGTTGCACATGAACTAACAATAAACGCACAACCCATGAATAATGAGAAATATTTAACTAACTTTTTCATACTTATGCTTTATTACATTTCTACTTTATTTAAATTTAATTCTTCGTCAGTTGGAATATCTAAATTAGATCCAACAAATGAGAAGATTTCAGGTGATTGGTTAATGTATTTACCTTCAATAATTCTGATTACTGATTCTAAAGTATCTTTTAGTGGCACATAAACTCCTTTGGCTTTAGTAAACGCTTCAGCCACGAAGAAGTTTTGGGTAAAGAAGTTTTGTAATTGTAATGCCTTACGCACAATAATTTTATTATCTTTATCTAGTTCATCAATTCCTAAGATTAAGATTACGTCTTCTAATTCATGGTATTTTTGTAAAATACTTTTTACTTCAATGATCGCATCATAGTGACGTTGACCAATAATATCTGGCGATACTGATGAAGAAGATGAAGCTAGCGGGTCAAACGCTGGGAAGATGTTTTTAGATGTTTGTTCACGAGATAATACCAACGAACCATCTAAGTTACTAAAGATAGATACAGCTGATGGGTCAGCTAAATCATCCATTGGTAAGAATAATGTTTGGAATGAAGTAATTGATCCATCTTCGGTCGCATATAATCGATCTTCAACATTTGATACTTCAGTATCTAATGTTGCTTGATAACCACCCGTGATTGGTTTTTTATTTAAAGCTGGGGCAACTTCATTTCCTGCTTGGATAAATCTAAAGATATTATCAATGAATAATAATACATCTTCTTTTTCAACGTCTCTTAAATATTCAGCTGCTGTAATCCCGTAAGGCACGATTGACATTCTGGCACCTGGTGATTCGTCCATTTTAGAAATAAACATCATTGAATCTTTCATCAAATTAGATTGTTCTAATTCTTCATAAAGTTCAATTCCTTCACGAGAACGTTCACCAGAACCGATGAAGATTGATGAGTTTTTCTTAGCTTTATTTGATTTTGATGAGTTAAAAATAATTTCTTTCATCAAGACCGTTTTACCAACCCCTGCACCTCCAAGAATACCCAAGTTGTGACCTTTTAGAATTGGCATAAAGAAGTCAATTGCCTTGATTCCTGTTTCTAAAATTTCATGCTTAGAATAGATCTTCTTTTCTTTTTTAATCGTTGAATTCATTTGGATATATCTAATATCCTTGGCACGATCTTTTAATAATGGCACACCTGAAATATCATAGATATTATTCTTGGCATTTTGACCAACTGGCACCATCATTGTGTTGTTGGTATTAATTACTTCATCATTGATTTTGATGTTGTGTTTTTGATAAATCACGATTGCTCTAACACTTGTATCATCAATGATTCTTTTAACCAACAATACGCATGTATTGTTGTGTAATGTTAATACGTAATCAACTTTTGGTAATTCTTCTTTTTTAAATGTTGCTTCAACAACGTTATTTCAAATCTTTGTAATACGACCCTTCATTAGTTCATACCTTTCATGTTAGAAATAATTGTTTCTAATTCATCTTGTTTAAAATCAATAAACTTCTTATCAGTTTGGATTTCAAATTCATAACCTTTGTATTTGAAATACTGATTTAATGAATATTCAAAGAAGTTCTTCATTAAATCTTCATTAAATGGTTGACCTGCTTCTAGGTGTTGATAGATCCAACCAGCAATTGGATCAGTATCAATTAAAGCATTGATGAATGATAATGCTTCTTGTTGGTGGTTGTTAATTTTACGTAATGTTCCCCAGATGATTAATTTGGTAATCAACAACATGAAGCGTTCAGTATAAGGTGAGAATCCTTTTTGAATGAACAGTTGTTCAATTGCTTTACCCTTATGAATTAAATCAGCTGTTTCTTCGTTTAAATCATATTTAAGGGTTCATAGTTTACTTTGACGTTTGTAAGCACGGTATTTTTTATTAATTTCAGAAGCAACTTTGGCAATAACTTTAGATTGCACGGCACTTCCTGTCCGTGATACTGATAGATCGATGTTAATCGCTGGTAAAATCCCGTTAGCAAACAGATCAGTATTGGTTACAATCTGACCGTCAGTAATCGAAATTAAGTTAGATGAAATTAATGAAGTAATATCATTATTTACCGTTTTAACGATTGGTAAACAAGTAATTGATTTACGATTAGCAAATCTACCAGCACGTTCTAATACAGAAGCATGGCTGAAGAAAATATCACCAGGGAATGCTTCTTTACCAACTGGACGGTTAACTAATAATGACATTTCACGATAAATATTGGCATGTTTTGATAAGTCATCAAAGATTACTAAAACATCTTGGAAGTGTGAAATGTTTTCAGCATGAGCCATCGCAACATAAGGAGCCAAATATTGGTGGTATGAGTTAGTTGCAGGAGCATCAATAATAATAGTGTTTTCTAATGCTTTGTGTTTTTTTAATGTTTCATAAACATTAGCCACATTCTGACGTTTTTGACCAATTGAAACATAAATACATTTAACCCCGCTATTACGGATCGTTTGGTTAATAATTGTATTTAGTGCAATATGAGTTTTGCCCGTTCCTCTATCACCGATAATTAATTCTCTTTGACCTTTACCAATCGGAATTAATAAGTCAATTGCCATAATCCCTGTGTATAGTTGTTCGTTTAAACGATTAACTTCTAATAAGTTTCTTGATGTAGCAAACGCATTAGATGATAAGGTATTAGGAGCAAACTCGGGTTTGTGTTTTTTAGGATATAAGATGTTGCCATCAATATCAATGATGTTACCAAAGTATTGTTTGGTTGTTCTTATGTTGGTATCAAATGATGTTGGTATTAATTCATCACCAATTTCAAAGTTAGCATTATTAACATCAACAATTAAGAACGCAGTGTCATTAGTAGCACTAATAACCATGGCTCTGAAGTTTGGTTTGTTTTTAATGGTAAATACTTGGTTTTGTTGGTAATCAAATTTGCCATCAACTTGAATTACGTAATCTAAAGCAGCAATAATTTTAGGATTCATAATGTTATTTTTTATTTATTAAAATACTCCGACAATTAATAAAGCAACAAGTGCTGTTGCAATTAAAGCAATAGTTGCAATTGTTAAAACAGTAACACTTAAAGAACGATTAATCTTATTAGTTTGTCTTGTTTTATTCATTAATAATTGCATGAAATAAAAACCATACAGTGACAATGAGATTAATGCTAAGAAGAAAGTTAAAACAATTAAGAATGGATCAGTTTTTGATTTTGATTGTTCAATAATGTTATCAATTGTTGATGATAAGTTTCTTAAAGCGTTCTCTAGTTCTCTTTGGTCTTGTGGACTGGTTGCATCAGATTGTTTGTTTAGCACTTTATCACGAATTAAGTTAAATGGTTTTAGTGCTTCATTTAGTTCATCAACTTGTTTTAATAAACTGTTGTAATGATTGATTGGCGAACCACTTACTTGTCTGGTGGTAGCTTGTAATCTTAGTTGTAATTTTTTAACTTCAGCAAAGGCTAGATTAAATCTTTGTTTTGAAATTTTATTTTCTTTTAAAAAAGCGTTTAGCGCTTCACTGCCTGCTGCTTGTTGTTGGTTGTTTGCAGCTTTTGGTTTATTGTTGGTTTGGGTATTTAAATTAAGATCTCGTTCTAAAATCAAGATAGTTCTAGCATACATCTGACTTAGTTTGTTTCAATAAAAGTTACTTGTTCCGTTGGTGTTTTTAACAGTTAAATTACGGATATAATTTAAGAAATAACTAGCAGCTGAATTTTCACTATAACCAATTGACTCATTAACTTGGCCTAGTTCATTTTTAAATTTATTTTGGTTAATTGCTTTAACAGCTAAATAAACCATTTGGAAAATATCATTCGAACTTAAATGTAATTTAGTTGCATCGTTATAATTTAGTTTTTCATCTAAACCAACTGATTTATAGAATCTTAAGAATTCTTTTTGGATTGCTTCATAACTTCTTTGGTTATGTTCGTTTTTAGTTTGAGCAGAACCACTTAATCCTGTTGTGTTAATAGCTGCAGCATACTGACGAGTTACACCTTCTTGTAAGCTGTCTGTAATTTTAATTGAAGCAACTAATGCAACTCTGTTGGTTCTGCCGATACTGCTTTTAGTTAAACCTGTAACTTCGTATTTAAATCTGGTATTGATCGGGTTTTCAAAATAAAAGAAATGGTTTGATTTATTATCTTTACCATTATAACGAGTAAAATTAGTTAAAAGTGTGTCATCTTTTTGTGTTGAAAAACCATATCTAACTCTTGGAATCAAGTTAGGAATATTTTCAATTACATCACGTGAATCTGTTGATACTTGTTCACCTTCAATTGGTATATCTGGTGATAATGTATTATCAACATTTTGTTGTTGTTCTTGTTCGTCTTCTTGAGCTGGATCTTTGTTTTGTTCTAAGTCAAAATCAATAAATCTAGGTCTGATTTTTGAAATAATGTATTCATCTCAAGTTTCAAAATTCTTAGGAGCTTCACTGATAATTCCAGCAAAACCTTGAACAACCTTACTGCCAATTTCATAGTCAGTATTAACTTTTGGCATATCTTCTTCATTTAAGAAGATTTTTTCAAAATCACCTTTTAGTGACTGGAAGTAATTCGTTAGAATTTCTGCCCCTTCTTCATCACTTGTTTGGTTTTCTTTTTTAGGTTTATCCTTATCTGGAGTTATGCTATTACCTTGACCATTAACTTGTTTTTTGTAATCAGTTTTAGCTGAGTTACCCCAGATCTTATCTTCATAAGTTTTGTTATTAAAAACGATTGTTCCTTTGTTGAATTGGCTTTCATTTGAAACAACGTAAGGATAAACAATTTCTATTCCGTATTTTGATGGATCACTAACAATCTCATCAGCATGGTTAGTAAAAAAACTTTCAACTAATGAAAAGTAAAGTGTCTTGTTAAAGCGATCTTCAAAACTAAGTTCTTTTTCATTTTTAATCGAACTGATTTTTTGATTAATTAAACTCTGAACTTGTTTAACAAACTCTCTAAGAGATGCTTGCATCTTATTATCGATGCTCTTTTTTAATTCATCTAAATTTGCTGGTTTTCGTTCTGGCTTATTTTCTTTTTTATCACCACTTCCTTCAATCTTCGTATCAGGATCAGGGATTGTTGGTGTGTCTGGATCTAATTCTTCACCAGCTTGGTTAATCAACTTAACTTCATGTTGGCTAGAGTGATGCACCACACCCCCAAATGATGAAAGTAATAAAGTTGGGGCTAATAAACCAAATTTGTAACAAATCAATCTACTGAATTTATTTTTGCTTTTCATATTTATTAACCTTTTTCTCAACTAAATTAAAGTTGCGAATTAATGAATAAAAAAACTTCTCTTTTTTTATTGCATTGTAATCAATCAATTCTTTAAAGTTCAAACCTAAATTAATCTTAGATTCATAATATGATAACTTGTTATTAAACTCTTGGAGCTTATCATCATATTGCTTAACTTTGAATTTGTAATTAACATCATAGACCTTTAATTTTTCATCACTGTATATTGTTACTTTGTTGTCTGTGATCTTAATAAATGAGTTTTTTAAAATGTAATAATCTTCTTCATCTTTGTAAGGATCATAGATTTTAAAAAAGACATTTTCAATGCTGATTAATGAATCATCTTGGATTAGTTCTCATTCATCAATCTGGTTAACATTTAATAAAAAATAAGCTTGGTGATAATGTAAGAACCGATCGTTAAAACGAATGAATTCAATTTCAGAAGGAAGAGTTTTAAAATTGTATTTTGCCATAACTAATCCATGTCTCCATCTTTTTTAGAATCCATTTTAACCAATGACTCATTGCTTCTTGTTAGCATTTGTAGTTCTTGGATTTCAATCTCACGTTTTTGTTTTAAGATTTCACGCCGTAGATTGATTAAAGTTTCATCAAGATCACTAATTGTTTTGTTGTATTTAACCAGGTTGTTTTTAGCAATAATTAATGATGATTCAACCAATAAAGAAGTAACAACATTTCTTAAATAAGAACTGATTTCATTAACAATAAATTCTTGTAAGTTCTTATAAAGTTTATAACGATCAATATCTTGAATAATATTAATTTTGTTTTCGTAATATGATGTGTCTAATTCAAATTCTTTGATTGGTAAGATTTTTAAGAATTTGTTTTTAATCTTATTGGAATTAATTACGAAATTAACATGTCCAATGTCGCCAGCTTCAATCTTTAAACGAATGATTTCAGGAATGGTTTGACTTAATTCTTTGAAATTATTCTCAGGATAATAAGCCACTACTTGCAGCTTGTTTTTATCACAGAATTTCTTAGCATGTTCTCCGATAACAATGAACTGATCTTCATGAACATTTTCTTGTTTTAAGATTGCACGATCATAACGTGAGTAGTTATCAGCTGCTGCGTTTTGGGTTTCGGTTACATAAATTCATAACCGTTTTTTGGCTTCAAAAAAAACATTTTCAACTTTATCTAAAGTTAAGTTAATTAATTTGTTTTTTGAGGGTTCGTATTCTTCATAAAACGAGTTATTCAGATTATATTTTTGGTGCAAAATATCTAGTAAATATTTTGATTCAATACCTCTGGTATAAAAATATTCAAATCGTTTTGATAACTTAAAAATCTTAATTAAAGTAACGTCACGCTTAGATTCAACTAAGGTGTGAATATTTTTTAAACTAGATTGTTTGCGTTCGAGTTTTTTAATATCCATGTTGAACTAAGCGTTGATGATTCCTTGAGAAAATACCACTTTTAATTGGTTAGTTTCTTTAGAAATATAAACTACAATTCCATCAATAACTTCTACTATCTTATGTTCTTCGAATAACTGGTTGTTTAACAATAAATTAAAACGTTCAGTTAGTTTTTTTAATTCAGGATTGTCACTAACTTTTGATGTTAGATTAATACTATCTGTTTGCGATGATTCAGCACTAACGACAACTGGCACTAATTTGTTTCAAGAAAAACGCACATTACGAGTTCATGAGATTACTAAATCATCAAAAATGATTTGGTATCGATTCATGATTGCTACTTTCATTTTTTCTAAAAACTCAACAGCTTCTGGTGATTCTTCTGGAGTATTAGTTTGTAATAAAGTCGTATTAAATAATTGTGCAAATTCCACGAAGTCAGGACTTTGAACGATCGAAATATAATCTTTATTAACAATTTCTGGTTGTAAGTTATCTAACTGTTTCTTTTTCATAATTAATTAGCTCCTGGTTGGTTATTAAGATCATTATTATCACTTGTTTGGTTTTGGTTGATATTGTTTTTCTTCTTCTTAAAGAACACGTTTTTATTGATAACTAAATAAATGAAGTAAATGCTAATGATTACATAAATAAAGTTAACACTTAATACGACAATCAATAAAGCATATAAGATTTGGTTAATTGATAAATCTGAATTAATTGAATATAGTTCGTTATTATTATTAACTAACAAGATGTTGTTAAAAATAATCAAGAACACACTAGCCACAATCACGATTGAAGTGATGCTAAATCCAATCATTAAACCAGCTGATTGTTTATTGGCACTAATAATATAGATCAAACTAACAAACAAGGTAATTAAGCTGATGATTAATAAACTAATGTAGTTATCTGATGTGTTAAAGTTGAATTTCTTAAATTCTGATACTAAGAACAACGCCCACATTAATAACAAACTACCAGAGTGATAAATATTATTAATTACAGGAGTTTTATGTCTTCTTACTAAAAAGAAATAAATTAATCCATAAGCAACAAATAATAACACGCCAACAATTCAGAATCAGTTTTCAGCAACACCAGTTTCAACATTAACTAAACCATTGCTTGGGTATTCATTAGCTGCTAATAATTTAATAATGCCAATGATTAAAGTGATTAATATAATAAAACAAAAACTCATGGCACCATAAGCTTTGTTTTTCAAATCATCATTAATTAATTTAACAAAAACAAGTCTTAGATTTAAGATCGTATATAGGTTAGATAAGATGAATAATGTAATTGTTAAAGTCACATAAACAAATAGTAACACTGCATTATCAATTGATAATCCTGATGTTAATGAATGGATGTAATTAACAACACTATTGTTATTAAATATATATGTTTCTTGTAACTTGGTTTTATCTGGTTGATCACCACTCTTGATTAGTTGATCTAAAAAGATAAACAAGATAATTCAAGCTAATAATTTAAATGAATAACTAATTAAAATGTAAGTTAGATCTTTCTTAGATACTGGTTGAATTTTCTTGTTTAAGAAATATCCAACTAATCAATAAGCATAGTTCAAGATTACCAATAAAACATTTAATGAAACCAAGCCTAATACGGTTGATATACTTGGTGTTTTATCGACCCATCCTAATAATAAAATGCCACTAATTAAAGTTAATGACATGTATAAACTAAATCAAATCCAATAACGCTTAATTCGGTGGTTGATATTAGATACATTTTGATAATTCCATCATAATGAACTAATAAACACTAAGTATAAGCCAATTAATCTTAATAAGATATAAAAGTTAATTCCCGTGACAGTAGAATTAAAAAATTGGAACAGATTGGTAATTAAATAACGATGACTATCTTTATTATAGTCTTTGAGATAATCAACTAAAAATAAGCGATCAACTAACAATATGAAGCTGATGCTAAAGCTAAATAGAACCAAAAAGATTATTAACCGATAAAGAAAAACTAACTTGGTGTTTTGCTTAATCGAAACAACCTCTGATTTTAATGAATAAAAGGTGTTATTGTTTTGAACTTTAAATAATCTTTTAAATTTATCTAGCTTTAATGAGATTTTTTTATCAGACATTTAATATCAACTAAGAAACCAAACGCGATCAATCTACACATTAAAAACAAAGGTTTGGATCTTACTCAAACCTTATCCTATATGAGAATCTTAGAGATCTTTTATTAATCTTAATTATAAGCAATTAATTTAAATAAGACAAATATTTATAATTGCTATGTTGGTTTTTTAACTTCTTTATTTCTTATTATTAAACTTAATATATGACCAAGATTTTAATAACAGACAGCCCAGATGTTGATGAATTAAAACAACAAGAACTTGTAGATCTTGTTGTTATTGAATTCAACCAGGATTGTTTAAATAAGATTAATCAATTAAAAGATAATATTGATCAGATTTATATTTCATTAGCCCATTTTGATAACAAGATGGCTAAGTATGATGATTATGAAGAATTATGAAATGACTTAGGTAATTTCATTGATTTTCATAATCAGTTATTAAAAATCTTTGATGATAATCAAGAGATTTCTTTTATCAATCTATTAAATTACGATAAGCAAGATATTAACTTTAATTATATTTATAACAATGCTTGTTTAAGTATTTATCAATCCTTGAATCTTGAATATTTTCATAAGAATAAATACTTTCATACCAGCTTTTATGATGTGGATAGTAAATACATGGGTCCAATTATTCATAATAGCTTTATTAAGTCTTCTAGAAGTTATTATTATTTTTTAGATAAAAACTTAAAACATTCAAGAATTTTAAAAACTAGATCAAAACAAATCAATAAGGTTGATCACAGTTTAATGGTTGATGATCGCAAGAAAGTTGCGATCATCACTGGAGCTAGTGGTGGTATTGGTTATATGGTGGCTAAGAAGTTGATAAGTAATAACTGAAGGGTTTATTCTTTATCACGCCAAGCTAAAGAAGATAAAGATATTATTTATGTTGAGTGTGATTTAAAAACACCAGCTGATATTAAGAAGAAAGTTAAAGAAATTATTAACAACGAACCATTTATTGATTTGTTAGTTAATAATGCAGGCATTGGGCAATTAAGTTCAATGAATGAAGCTAATTTAGCTGCATTTAAGGATGTTTATAAATTAAATGTGGTGGCTCCAATTGTTTTAAGTAAGTTGCTGTCTGATAAGTTGTCTATTTCTAAGGGTAGTATTATTAATTTAAACTCAATCGCTTCATTCATTAACTTACCTTATGAAGGATTGTATTGTTTATCTAAGCAGTTGTTGTTAAGTTATTTTGATTCTTATTTAGATAATTTTAATAAGAAGGGGATATCGATTGGTAATATTGTGGTTGGGCCTGTTAGATCTAATTTTGAGAAAAACAAACTAACTGCTAATGTTGATGATCGCGCTTTAAAACTTAATGGGTTCTTAGAATGAGAACGTCAAAGGTTTGCAATTCCAACTAAGTGGGTAGCAAATAGTGTTTGTCGTTGGATTAAGAAGAGTAAGAAGAAAACGATTATTATTCCTGACCCTTTAACTCATATATTAAAGTTTGTTAGCAAGATTTCTACTAACAAATCAATGAATCGAACTCTGTATTACAAATACTTATTTAAGTGAAATAAGAAAACTAAAAAATAGATTGTTTAAATGATGAAGCTGCTGCTTTATCAATTATTAAAGTAATATTTTCATTGTTTTTAAGATAACTGGCAGGACAGTCGCTAGTTATCTTATTTTTTACCATGTCATGAATAGCTTGCGCTTTGAGTTAATTTTATTTGTCTAGTTCTACTATCAACTGATGATCCTGGTTGATTAAAAACAACATGTCCATTAGTCCCTAACCTAAAATCATAAAATTAATTCCACCAGCAGCTTTAATTTTGTTTTCGTAATCTAAACAGTTTTAGCAATATCACCATTATCATTTGGATAAGTTTAATTTGTTTTTATTTACATCGATATGATTAAACAAATTATCAAACATAAAGTGATAATAAAACAATTATTAGTTTTATCTATACCAACACATTCATCTAAATTAAATAAATTAACTTTTTTAAATGAAACTTATTATGATCTTTTTTAATAATAATTTACATAAAAAATAGCTATTTTTACCGTGTTTTTTTAATTATTTTATTTTTTTTAACATCAATAAAAACATTAATAATATTATTATTTTATCTAGTTGAACTATGCCTGCTAAATAGCCTTATTTTATACAACCAATATTATTTATTTTTAAATGCTGAGCTGAATCATAAGAAGCCATTTTAATTGCATCGTTTTCTCTATAACCTAGCTTAATTAAATATTTATAAGCATCATGGATTATTATTCTACTTCCAGCTATTGTATTAGTTCCTTTGAGATATAAGTGTGTAAATCAACAATTAATTGATCATAAACATCTTTATTGGTTAATAAAGCTTGAACAATTATGGGTTTTCTAATATCAACACTTACATCGAATTTCATAAACCATAAACTATAGCATCTGTTATTAAAAAAATTATTACTAATTATCAAATAGTTGTTTTACATTTTCTTTTGTTGGTTTAACTAAATATCTGGTTTATCTGCTTCTTTTTTTCTAATTATAAAAAGTTCTTGTATGTTAATTTATGTCAAATTTACCGTATATTTTTGTTTTTTTTATTTTCTTTATTTAGTTAAATATCTTATTATTTTGTTGATAAGTTATGGCTGTTAACATAAATGACATAGTCCTTTTTTTTTTTTTTTAGCTAAATTGTGTGAAATGATTTCTAAAGCTTTTGAACTTTCCATCAAATAATATCCAACAACCTATCATTATCTAATCTACCTAATAAAGCTAAATTAATTATTAAGCTTATGGTGGTTGAGGTAATATTGTTGATTATAAGAACCCTTTAACTCGTTTAAGATATATTGTTAAAAATGCTTCAAAAGTTAATAAAAAAGATCTTAAGAAAGCTGGCGTTTTTGGTGTAGTAAGAGTTTAAACACTTCAGCCAAAATAATTGTTGATCCTGAAAGAGAATCATAAAATTCTGAAATAACATCTAATATAAAGGTGGATTTAACTTCATAAAATTCAAGAAAAATATTACAGATATTAATAACTTTTTCATATAAAAAATGCTATTTTTAACGTAGAATTTATAAAAAATAGCTCAAAAGCAATAAAAAAACTAGGTTATTAAAACATCTTTTGTTTTAAGTATCCTAGTTTTTTAGTATTAGCTTATGAATTTTAATTAATCAATCACTTAGAACGGGATAAAAGTATATGAATTTAGTTTATCAATTGAAACTTCTTTTTTAACTTTTTTATTTAATACAAACAGTGAACTAAAAGGCAATAAAATTAATAATCTTTTTTCATTAATAATAACTGCTTTCAACTGAAGTGTGAACAAGTAAAGAACTGCTAAGAATCAAATAATATTTCAACCCATTCAACTAAGTAATCCAGTTCATACAAAAAGCTCTACATTTATTTCCAGCATTCAAGTTCTTTCTTTAAAAGTTTCAAATAAAGGGTTAATGTATGACTCAGAATAATTAAATCTATTTGATCTAGCATAAACGTTGTTAACATCTTTAGGAGCAATATTACCTTCAGTTCCTAATATAACGAAAAATATTACTAAAATAAGAGTTAATAATAAAACAAACTCTAAAACTTCAATAAAAGTAAAGAAGCCAATTTTTTTAGATTGTTCTAGTCTATTTAATTTTTTAAAATGGTTTTCATTTTTTGGAAGAAAAATAAATAAGAAACCAAAAATTATTATTAGTATTGTTGTGCCTAATGGAGCATATCGAAAAATGCTGTTTTCATAATGATCATTTCCAATTTCTCAATCTCAAACATTGTAAATAAAAAATGAAGCAGTTATACACAAGGCTATGTATATTAAAACGAAGTAAAGATACTTGCTTTTAAAAAGTTTGAACATATTTATCTATTTTCTATTGTATATAAGTGAAACTTAAAACTTCTAAATTCCATCTCATAGTTCTTAAATTATCTATTGCTATTTCAAAATTATAATAACCATATTTAGGAATTTTTATTTTAATAAAATTGATTAATTTTGCGTTAATTTTAAGTAGGAATACTTAGAATAACTCTAACAATATTATTATGTTTTTCATGGTTTTAAAAAACCTGAAAAGTTAAAACAGACCCTTTTAAAAAAATAAAAAAAGGATATAATGGCATTTAGATTATTAATGTTGTTATATATAAGTTTATTAAAAAAGTTATTAAATTATAGTTCATGAAAAAATCTAGAATTTTAAAGCTAGCTAGCCTTTTCTCTGTATTAGGCGTTTCTTCTCTAGTTGTAGCTTCATGTGCAAAAGCATCAGATAGATCTAATGCTCCATATAGACAAATTCAAGGTGGTGAAAATGATCAAAAAGATAATTCTAAACCAGCTACTGATGTTGAAAAGTTAGAACAATTAATCAAATCATTATCACCTGAATCATTTAAGTTGATTGATACTTCAAACAATAATGCTAATGTTGAATTTAGCAGTATTGAAGCTGATACTGTTAAAGCTGAAACTAAATATAGTTTTCAATTAAAAGATGTTAGTGAAATTCCACAAGGTTGAACTCCTGTAATCCAAATTAAAGATTCAGATAATAAAAAAGGTGTAGTTCAAGTTCAAATACAATTTACAAAAGGTAATGAAAAAACATCTGATAGACTTGTTGAAATTAATGGTTTCAAATCACTTTCAACAGCTATTATGACTGCTTTGTTCTCAGATGCAGCAATTCCAACTGAATACAAAGGAGTTAATAAAAAAGCTTTAAATATTGGTGATATTAAGTTTGTTAAATTATCTGAAATTAACAAACAAAAAGAATTAGCTGCTACTCCAGCTGAATCAGTTGAATCAACTGATAGTCAATCATCATCAACTGATACAAGTTCACAACAAAGTCCTGAAACTAAGCCAGAAGGTGAAACTCAAACCCAAGGTGAAAATCAAACTCAAGCTGAAAACCAAACTCAAGGTAATGATGAAACTGAAGGAGCTACTTTACGTGAAGAAGCTCAACCAGCTATCATGACTAATGGGTTCCAAGAAACTTTTGCTCAAACATTTGGTGAACAAGGCATTAACAAAGATGCAGTTACTAAGATCAAAGAATACAAATCTGATTTCAAAGCAGAAGATCTATACTTAACAGGTGCTGCAGCTGTTGATAGTTTATGACAAAATCAAGATGATAAATCAGTAAGTTTTTACTTAACATCTAAAGATGAGCAAAACCCATTAAAAATTAAATCTAAAACTGCTCCAGAAGTAGATGTAGTAATTCCTGGTATTGTTGTTAAAAACATTATGCCTGATGATGTAAAAATCTCAGTTAGCAAAATTGATCTTCCTGATGTTAATTACAATCCAGAAAATGCTTCAAACTTAGAAGCTTATAAAACAGTTATTGCTAGCCAACAAGAAGGTGATGCTGATAAATACAAACTTGAAAACGATCAATTATTTGCAACTGTAAGTGGTAAGGATTACAAGATCAACCCAATTCAAATTCCTTATATCCCTCAAAAGAGTAACCACAAAGTTTTATTCAAAGCTAGATATATTTTTGATGGAAAAGTTGTTAACAACGACTTCTGAACAACAAAAATTGCATTTAAGAAAATCGTTGGAAACGGAAGTTTAACTTCTGATGCAGTTAGCATTAAAGAATTAGCTGATGAAACTAACAATAAAATTAGCTACTTCAACAATTTAAAAGAAAACATTCCATCAGGAGAAAATATTACTGACAGATTCTTCTGAATGGGTGTTGGTAACAATGGTGTAACTGATCCTGAAACTCAGAGTCCAGATATCGACATTACAGGCGATGCTAACTCAGATAGTGGTGAAGGTGTTGCTCAGTTAGTTAACTGAAAAGAAACTTCAGAAAAGAAAAATGAAGAAGAATTATTAGATTCAAATAAAAACGACGCAACCAACTACATCTTATACACAAGAATTAAATATAATACTGATAAAGATAATTATGGTTATAGTTGATCTAACCAAGTAACTTTATTACACATCAACGCACCAATTAAAAAGTAATTTAAAAATTACTTAAGAACATAAAACATATTCGTTTATCTAACATAGATAGGATTGAATATGTTTTTTATTTTAAAATTTATATAAATAGGGTTTTGTAACCTAAACCCTTTTTAAAAGGGATATATTGTCCTTATAAAGTTATTAATCTTATTATTTTGTTTTCATGAAAAAGAATAGAATTTTAAAACTTGCAAGCGTTTTTTCAGTGCTTGGTATTTCTTCTTTGATAATAGCTTCTTGTTCACAAAATGTTCAACGCAACCCAGGATATAAAAACCCTAACCCACCAGATTTAAGAGATCCATCAGATCAACCTGGTTTAGTTGACTCATCAAACCCAATCAATGAAACTCAAATGTTACAAGAATTAATTAAGGGTTTAGATGCTTCTTCATTTAAATTAGTTAATACTCAAAACAACAATGAAGATGTTGAACTAGAATCACTTGAAGCAGAAACCGTAAGAAATGATGCTCATAAATATAATTTCTTATTAAGAGATACATCTAATATTCCCGCTGAATGAACTTATGAAGTTAATATTACAAATACTAATACCAGAAAAGGGTTAGTATTTGTAGACATTCAATTTAATAAAGAAAACTTAGATCCTGTTAAATCAGAAAATTCAATTGAAATTGATGGGTTTAAGTCGTTGGCTACAACTATTAAGAAGAATTTATTTAGCAAAATTGATCTTGGTGAAGAATATAAGTTATCTAATAAAACTGCTTTAAATGTCGGTGATGCTAAGTTTGCTAAATTAGGAGCTATCAATCAACAAAATAATGAAAACGGCAATGGGTTGCAATCTGCTTTTGCTGAAACTTTAAAAGATAGTGGTTTAAACAAAGAAGGTATTGATAAGATTAAAACCACAGAAACCACATTTAACGGTGATGATTTATTCATTACAGGTGAAGCTGTTGTTGATTCGATTTGAAAAAACGAAACTGATAAGTCAGTTAATTTCTATCTAACTTCTAAATACAATGTTGATCCATTAAAACTTAGATCAAAAACTTCTGATGATGTTGATATAACTATCCCTGGTATTGTTGTCAAAAACATTATGCCTGATGATATAAAGATCAGCGTAAGTAAGATTAATGTAGAAGGTGTTGAGTTTGATCCAACTAACCAATCAAATCTAGAAGCATATAAGAAAATTGTTGAAGGTGATCAACAAGGAAATGATAAGTATAAGATTGAAAATGATCAATTATATGCTACTGTAAGTAACAAAGATTATAAGATTAATCCGATCCATATTCCTTATATTCCTCAGAAGAGTAATCATAAGATTTTATTTAAGGCTAGATACATTTTTGATGATAAAGAAATGTATACTGATGCGTTTAGCACTAAGATTGCCTTTAAGAAGATTATTAATGAGAGCTTAACATCTGATGCAGTTATGATCAAAGAGCTTTCAGATACTGAAAATAACAAAATTAATTATTTCGGTAATTTAGCGATTGATTATCCAACTGGAAGTAACATTTCTGATAGATTCTTCTGAATGGGTGTTGGCGGCAATGGTGTAACTGAACCAGGTCAACAAAGCCCTGATATTGAAATCGTTGGACCTGATAATTCAGATGAAGGTGATGGCGTTGTTCAAATGGTTAACTGAAAAGATAAATCAAACACAAACAACGCTAGAGAATTAGTTGACTCAAATAATGGTGAAGCAAGTAACTACATCATATATGCAAGACTTAAATACAATAAAAATGCTAGTGATTTAGGTTATAACTGAGCCAACCAAGTAACCATCTTACACATTGATGCACCGATTGAAAAATAATTAAAATCTAAGAAAAAAGCAAAAACATATTCACCTATTTTTTACCAATAGTTTGAATATGTTTTTTTCTGTTTATGTTCTTTATTTTTGCTATTTATTTTCATTATTTTTCCATTTTTCTTTCAATTTGCTCTTGCAAAAAAAAAAAAAAAGGATATACTGCCTTTTAGTTATTAATGTTATTAAATGTTATTAAATTTTTAAATGAAAAAGAATAAGATTTTTAGATTCGCAAGTGCTTTATCTGTGCTTGGAATCTCTTCTTTAGTTATATCTTCGTGTTCACAAGCACAAGATAGCAAAAAACCTGAACCAAAACCAGCGCCTGGTGGCGGAAATAATCAATCAGATCAAGGTAATCCTGGTGGTGGAACTAATCCAGACAACGGAACTAACCCAGGTAATCAAACTAAACCACAAAACGAAGCTGATCAAGTTAAAAGCTTAATCGATGGTTTAAATGCTTCATCATTTAAGTTAGTTGATACAACTAATTCAAATCAAGATGTTGAATTAGACACTGTTGAAGCCCAAACAGTTAAGAATGATACTAAATACTCTTTCTTATTAAGAGATGTTAGCCAAATTCCATCTGGTTGAAAATATGTAGTTAAAGCAACGGATGCTGATACTAAAAAAGGTGTAGTTCAAGTAGATGTAGAATTTACTAAAGATGGCGTAGATCCAGTTAAATCTACTAAATCTATTGAAGTTGATGGTTTCAAATCACTTCCTACAACTGTTAAAAACAGTTTCTTTACCAAAGTTGATCTTGGTGAACAATACAAGGGAGCTAACAAAACTGCATTAAATGTTGGTGATGTTAAGTTCGCTAAACTATCTGAAATTAATAAAGAAAAAGCATTAGAAGAAAAAACTCAAACTGAAGCTCCTGCTGCTGAAAGCACAGAAGGAACTTCATTACGTGAAGAAGCTCAAGTTACTATAACAACTAACGGTTTCCAAACTGCTTTCATGGAAACATTACAAGACAGTGGTTCAAACAAAGCTGCAGCTGACAAGATTAAAGAAACTGAACCTACCTTCAAAGCTGAAGATCTATACATCACAGGCCAAGCTACTGTTGATAGCATTTGACAAAATACAGATGAAAAAACTGCTAACTTCTATTTAACATCTAAAGATCCAGCTCACCCATTAAAACTTAAATCTAAAACATCACCAGAAATCGATATTACAATTCCTGGAATCGTTGTTAAAAACATTCTTCCAGATGATGTAAAAATTTCTGTAAGCAAAGTTAATGTTGAAGGTGTAAGCTTTGATCCCGCAAACCAATCAAACTTAGAAGCTTATAAAAAAGTAGCTGAAGGTGAACAAGAAGGAATTGATAAATATAAGTTTGAAAACGATCAATTATTTGCAACTGTAAGTAATAAAGATTACAAAATCAACCCTATTCACATTCCTTACATTGCTCAAAAGAACAATCACAATATTTTCTTCAAAGCTAGATATATCTTTGATGATAAAGATATGTTCACTGATGCATTCACAACAAAAATTGCTTTCAAGAAAATTACTCAAAATGATAGTTTATCTTCAGAAGTAGTTAGCATCAAAGAATTAGCTGATCAAAATAATAACAAACTTGAATACTTCAGCACATTAGTTAACGAAAAACCAGATGGTGGAAATATCGTTGATAGATTCTTCTGAACAGGTGTTGGTCCAAACGGTGTAGTTGCTGACGGTCAACAAAGCACTGATACAGAAATTTCAGGTGACCAAAATAAAGATGATGGTGAAGGTGTTGCTCAAATGGTTAACTGAAAATCAGAATCAAATGCTAATAACCAAGAAGAGTTACTAGACTCAAACAAAAACGCTGCAACTAACTACATCATTTACACAAGAATTAAATACGCTAAAGATGAAAGTAATTATGGTTACAGCTGATCTAACCAAGTAACTATCTTACACATCGACGCTCCAACTTCTACTTCTGATGCTGCTGCTACAACTACAACAGACACAGCATCATCAGAAGAAAAATAAGCTTAATAAAACTTATTAAATAACAACATATAAAAAACATATTCATCTATTCTTTTTAGATAGTTTGAATATGTTTTTTTCTATTTATTTTCGTTATTTTTCCTATATATTTTTATAGTTTTTACTTTATATTTCAAATATTTTTTCTATCTTTTTTCATTATTTTTTTCTTATATGTTTTTTTAGTTTTTCTTATATATTCCATCTGTTTTTTCTATTTATTTTCATTATCTTTCTTCTTTTTCGCCAAGATGGTTCCTTGAAAAAAAAAAAAAAAACTATAAACTTGCTTTTAGTTATTAATGTTATTAAATGTTATTAAATTTTTAAATGAAAAAGAATAAATTATTTAGATTAGCAAGCGCTTTATCAGTGCTTGGTATTTCTTCATTAGTAATATCTTCATGTTCACAAGGTGTAGATAAAAAAGAAAATCCTACTAAACCTATTGTGACAAATCCATCAGATCAACCTAATCCAAATGGTGGAACTAATCCAGGGAATAGTAACCAACCATCTAAACCTAATACTGAATCTGATAAGTTAAAAGAATTAATTAAAACATTAAATGCCTCATCATTTAAATTAATTGATACAACTAACAATTCAGAAGTTGATCTAAGCACTGTTGAAGCACAAGCTGTTAAAGATAGTGGTGCTAAATACAAATTTGAATTAAAAGAAACTAGTGGAATTCCTTCAGGTTGAACTACTAAGATTAGAATTGGTGATGCTGATACTAAAAAAGGAAGATTAGAAGTAAATGTTGAATTTACTAAGGATGCTAATACTTCAGTAAAATCAGAAAGTTCTATCGTTATTGATGGCTTTAAATCACTTTCAACATCTGTTAAATCTGCATTGATTACTAGCACACAAATTGGTGGTGCTGAAAATCAAACTAATAAAATGGCATTAAATGTTGGTGATGTTAAGTTTGCTAAATTAACAGACATCAACAAACCAACTGCATTACAAACTCAAGAATCACAACCTGCTGTTGAAACTAGAAGTTCTTCAAGATTACTTGAAGATGATCAAGCTAGCAGCATAATGACTAATGGTTTTCAATCTGCTTTTGCTGAAACATTTAAAGAAGGTGGAGTTAATAAAACTGCTGCTGATAAGATTAAAGAATCTGAATCTAGCTTCAATGCTGATGACTTATATTTAACTGGATCAGCAACAATTGATAGCTTATGACAAAATGATGATAAATCTGTAAGCTTTTATTTAACTTCTAAAGAAGCAAATAATCCATTGAAATTAAAATCTAAATCTTCAGAAGATCTAGAAGTAATCATTCCAGGTATTGTTGTTAAAAACATTATTCCTGATGATGTAGAAATTTCTATTAGTAAAGTTGATGTTGAAAACGTAAAATTCAACCCACAAAACCAATCAAACCTAGAAGCATATAATCAAATTATTGCTAAACAAGAAGGTGATGGTGATAAATATAAAGTAGTGGATAATCAATTATTTGCAACTGTAAATAATAAAGATTACAAAATCAACCCAATTCACATTCCTTATATTCCTCAAAAGAGCAATCACAAAATCTTATTTAAAGCTAGATACATCTTTGATGGCAAAGTTGTTAATAATGATTTCTGAACAGCAAAAATTGCTTTCAAGAAAATCACTCAAAACAGCAACTTATATTCATCAGCAGTTCAAATCAGTGAATTATCTGATGAAAAAAATAAACTTACTTACTTCAATAGCTTAACTGATGAAAATCCATCAGGTCAAGATGTTTCAGATAGATTCTTCTGAATGGGTGCACCAAACAGTGTAACTGAAACAAATATGTATACTGAAAATAAAGAAATTGAAGGTCAAGAAAACTCAGATTCTGGTAATGGTGTAGCTCAAATGGTTAACTGAAAAGAAAATTCTAATTCAGATAACTCACAGGAATTATTAGACTCAAACAAAGATATTGGAAGTAACTATATCTTATACACAAGAGTTAAATACACTAAAGCTAGTGAACAATATGGTTATAGTTGATCTAACCAAGTAACTTTATTACACATAGATACACCTGATCCTGAAGGTGCTGAGGAATAAATAAAACAGGTTAATAATCTAAACATATTCAACTATCATTCAGATAGATTTGAATATGTTTTTTTATGCTTATGAGCGTATAAAAATACATATTATTTTAGATAAGAAAATAATATGGATAAAATCATTAATTTAGTTGTTTTTTACGATTATTTTGATAATTCTTCTTATTTTATGTAAGGCTTTTAATTATTAATTAAAACGATTTTTAATAACTTAATTAATGCGTTATTTTAGTTAGAAATATCAACTACTTTAAAGCTATAAAAAAGAACAATCATTTTTAGAAGTTCGATTAATAACATAAAGATATAGAGCAAAAAAATATCAGGCATTAAATGCCTGATATTTTTAATTAAGAAGAAATTTTACTTCCTTTTTTAGGTTCACCAATTGCATTAAATCTGTTATCTATTTCAAAGATATTAGGTTTTTCTGTTTCTGCTGCTTTTTTACCCAATTTTTTAACTGAAACACCTTGAGCAACTTGTGATGAAGATAATGAACCAATTAATTTATCATCTTCAACATAAATGCCTTGTCTGAATGAACCACCCTTAATTGCATATTTAATAAATGTTTGTAAGTCTCTTAAACCACTTTGACTTAATTTAGCTTCTTGTATAGTTCCTTTAATAATTAAAGTTGGAGGTTGATCACCTGATTTACCAAAGTTAATAAATTTACCACGTTCTGGTTGATAACTCATTGCCTTAGTTCATTGTGAGTTATTAAATTCTGATAAATCATAAACAACTCTAGATCCTGATTCATCTTTTGTAATTAAATCAGTAGATAATCTTACAACTTGTAATTCAGCATCTCGTAAGTTTAGACCTTTGAATGAACGAATAATTGGGGCATTACTAAAGTCTCAAACAACTGGTTTACCACCTTTACCTTGGTGGTTACCTTGGAAGATTCTTTCTGTTCTTCTATTGAACGCAATATCAATACCTTCTTGAACACGTTTATAGTCATCATTACGGTCAAATCTAAGAGCTGAGAAGATTGGTGTTGATGCTACTTTTGTTCCAGGAGCAAAATCACGAACATTGTAAGCATCAAGTGATGGTATAAAGTTAATGTGTTTGATTGCTAAAGGATTAATTCCTCATAGACCACCAACAACACTGTTACCACCAGCTGATGTATAAATATTTAATTCTTTAATATGTTTATCTTCTAGACCTAATAAAGAGCGAGTGTCGGCATTATCAATAAATAATGTTAATGATTTAACATTTGTAGGTAAACTCTTTAAGATGTCATAAACATCTCTTGTCGTATTTTTACCAATATTTTCTAATACAACACCAACATCATCTGATGTTTTAGCTGCTTTTTTAACAAATTCAATAAACTTGTCATAACCACTAGTATTAATTACATCTAATACGAAGTAGTTAACTGGTTTTCTGTCTTTGTATAGTGGTAATGAAGGATCTTCTGGTGTGTATTGGCGAACTGTAATACCATCATCAGCAGTAATGCCGTATTCTTTATTACCAATAAATTCTTTGGTAACATCAGTCTTCTTCCAACCCTTAAAGTTTCCTTTAAGAATTTCTTCAGGCGACTTGTTAGCATGATAATCACTTGTTGATAACAAGCGTTTTTCATTAGACTTCTTGTAGTATTGATAGTAAGGGTTTTCATCATCACTTTGGAACCCTCAAGTGATTGTTGTATTTGGTGGATCTAGTTTTAAATAACGGTTTGTTTTAGCTGAATCAATAATGTCTTGTTCAGTAATTCTATTTAAATCATTAATTAATTCTTCAATTGGATATTTAGTTCTTCCGTCTTCGTTACGTTCTTTAAATAAGAATTCTCAATAATCATTAAAGTGTTCAGGGTTTTTATAACCTGTCAGTTTTAAAAGAACTTGTTTATTAGCTTCAGTATTTAAGCTTTGAATGTTTCCACCCTTAAAGATGTTTTTTAATGTATTTAGTTTGCTTCTAGAAGCTGAAATAACTGCAGAAAGCTTATCCCCACTAATTGTTTGAGCATTTGGATCATAAGGTAAAACTGGAGTATCAGCATCTAATCCATAATCAGATGATTGATAAACAACTGTTTCAGGTGCTACTTCTGGAGACAATTCAATAGTTGGATCTAATGGTGGTAGATCTGGTTCAAATTGTGGTCTTGGTTCTTCTTGGTTAGGTTGTTCTGGACGATCTACAACTGGTCTGAAGTCTGGTTTTGGTTGTTTAGGGATATTTTCAGTATTAAAATCACGGTTAGAATCATACTGGCTACCAGTGTTTTCTAACTGTTTTAATTCAATATTTTTATCACTTCGATTAACAAGACTGGCTTGTTCTGAACCAATTCTTTGGGAATAAATAACTCCAGTTGTAACAACACCACCAGCTGCAATAGCTGATGTGCTAAGTGAAATTATTTTTATAAGCTTTCTTTTTTTAGAACTTAACATTATTAATATTAATGATTAAACATCAAAAGCTCATTAAATAACACAAATCTATTTTTAATATCTATTATTAAACCTTATTATAACTTAATATTTTGATTAAAACAATTGATTAGGACTTCTTGATAGCTTTACCAATTGAGTTTAAGTTAGGATCTTTTTTGAAAATATTACTTTCGTATTTATTAAGTTTATCTTCTGGTAACACAGTCACATTTACTGTATTTCTTTCAGAAGCTGCTGCTTCTCTAATCTTCTTAGCTATAAATTCAGAAGAAACATAAATTGTTCTGAATGCTGCACCATTTGTTGTGTATTTAACAAATGTTAATAGATCTTGTAATGATCCAGCTTCTAAGGTGTTTTCTGCACCTTTAAGGATTAATATTTGTGGAGCAGCATCATGTTCACGATCACGGCCAAAATAAATATAACGTTTTTGGTAAGATGGTTGATATTGCATTGCAGCTGTTCATTGTGAGTGATTAAATTCACTTAAATCATAAACAACAGCTGAGTTACCATCGATGCTACTAATTAAATCCTTAGATAAGATTACTTCTCTTAATTCTGCATTTTTAACATCTAGGTTTTGTAAGCTTCTAATAATTGGAGCATCAGCAAAGTCTCACTTAACTGGTTTAGCACCTTCACCTTGATGAGTTCCTTGGAAGATTCTTTCATCTCTTCTAGCAAACGCAACATCTAAACCTTCTTGAACACGTTTGTAATCATCATTACGGTCAAATTTTAAAGCCGTAAAGATTGGTGTTGAAGCTACTTTTGTTCCAGCAGCATAACTTGAACTTACATTATATCCAGTAGCTAATGAAGGGATAAAGTTAGTGCGTTTGAATGCTAATGGGTTAATTGATCAACCTTCAGATATTGCATTTCCAGTTGTATAGATATTAAGTTCTCTTAGATTTCTATCTTCTAAAGCTAATAATGATGTTGTGTTTCCATTTTCAATGAAAACAGTTAATGTTTTAACATTCTTAGGTAATGACTTAATAATGTCATAAACATCACGGTCTTGGTGTTTCTTACCAATGTTTTTTAAAACAACACCCATTTCTTTGTTTTCATCTTCTGCAGCAACTTTTTTGATGAAATCAATGAATTTCTCATAACCTGTTGTTGTATCAACATCTAATACAAAGACATTTAGATCACTCTTACCTTTGTAGTAAGGATCGTTCTTATCTGTTGGGGTATAGCTTCTTACAGTAATACCATCACTAGCATTAATTCCGTATTTAGAACCAAAATATTTTGCACTGGTATCTGTCTTAGTTCAACCTTGGAAATCACCCTTTAAAATATCATCTGGGCTGTCGTAGTTAGTTCTATTACTTGTTCCCAATACACGGTGAGAGTTTACTTTCTTGTAGTAATTCATAATTGGGTTCTTGCTATCATCTTCATAACCAAATGTTACTGTTGTATTATCTGGAGCATCTAGTTTTAGAATTCTACCAGTATACGCTTCACTCTTTAACATTCGATTAGCCACTTGAATAGAAGTTAATAAATCTTCGTAAGCATGAGCAGTTCTTCCATACAAATTACGTTCTTTGAATAAATCTTCATATCAAACATTGAAGATTTCAGCAGTCCCTTTGTAATTAAGAAGTTTTCTTAGTGCTTCACGATTGGCATCTGACTTACCAGCTTTAATATTAGATTCAATTCCTTCAATTCTCTTCTTAGAACGATTATATAAAGCTGTAGCCTCAGCTTCAGACAAAACTGGTTTATCCAAATTATTTGGCATCTTTGGCACTTCTTTATCTAAATTGTAATCTTCATGTTCGTAAGTTACATATTTAATTGCCGTAGTTTTAGCCAAATTATTTGGTTCATCAATTACTAATGGTTCAATCGGTTTTGGAGTTTCTGGTTTTGGTTGTTCAGGAGTAACATTAACTGGTAAATCTTCTTGCTGTTTATCTAATTTATCAGTATTAACATCATTATTAGAATTATAGCGATCTTCTGCCTTCACGCCATTTTCTAATCTTTGTGTATCACTTCTTTGAACTAAAGTTTCATCAGAAGAGCCAATGTTATTGGCATATAAAATTCCTACAGTGGCAGTAGCACCAGCTATAACTGATGTTGTGCTGAGTGCTACTAATTTAATGATTTTTCTTTTTTTAGAACTTAACATCTATTTAAAATGATTAATCACTAAATAACAAATAATATTTAAATATCTTTTTCAAGATTATTTACTAGCTTTTATTATAAGCATTATTTTTAAATATTCAACCTTATAAGTAATAATGATTTTAAAAATAATCTGATTATGCTTATAAATAATCAAAATCTGGTTAACCTGATTTTGATTAAACCAAAGCATACTATGTTGATCAAATCTAGGCCTTTAATTAAACATTCAACAAAAAATACCAATTCATCAAAAATTGGTATTTTTTAACAAACTTTCTTTACATAAATTATCAACCAACAACTAAGCTAATTTAGCATCATTATTATTTCTTATGATCTTAAATAAATCAGTATTTTCTTTTTTAAGATTATTAATTTGATTATTGTAATTAATAAGACTAATCACTCAAGCTAACATAAGCATAAGAATATTAAAAACAACCAAACCCATTAAGATAATAAAAAATGTATTTATTGAAATATCAATTAGTTCCATTCAATGAACAGTTAAATATAACTGTCCAAAGATCATTAATGAAATTATTGAAATGCTAAATACTAAGTAATGAACAATTCAATAAAAATATAATCAGCGATTATATTTGTTAATAATTTTTTGATCTAACAGGTTTTCTAAATACTTAATAAAACCAATAAAGATGTATGAACTAAATTTGATTTCATTATTAAAACTTAATAATGCGTTTGATAGCCCCATATAATCTAAGAAAATTGCGCTAACAAAAACATTCTCGCTATCTTTATTATCTAGATTATTAATTCTTTGTTTTTGATAAGAATTATTAATTAAAAATGTATCTAGTTTATATCTTGATCGTTTACATAAAGAATAAATCAGATTTTGTTTATATTGATTTAGTTCTTTAATGTTAATTAAGGATTGATCAACAGAAGCATAAATGGAATTTTTAATAATCAAATGCTTAACTAAATAAATTAAAGTTATTGATATGATTAAGAATCCATAAAATCAAAAAGTAGCTCAGATGATGATTAATAAATAAAATGTAGAAATGTTTTCAAAATCAAATTCTTTACCTGATAAAACTGCACCAAGTATAATCCAAATTACATAACCAAATGACATAACGATAACTGGTGCTAATGAATATTTCTTAAATATTTCTTTAAGATGTTTAGCATTAATTAATCCGCTTCATGCTTTGCAAACATCATAAAACAGCAAAGTATTTAAATAAGGGATAAGAACAAAAATCCATGGGATTTTTGTTTGTTTAAATTTATATACAAATCAACTATCTTTAGATTGGTTCATGTTTGAATTTTAAAACATTGTTTTTAATGTTTAAAAACAAATTTAAGGATAATGATCTTATTTGTTAAAAATAAAAGATGCTTAATTATTTAGTTTGTTATATTGGTTTTGGATTTGTCTAAACTCTTTGTGTTTTTTATTTGCTTGAGTTCAATCAAAAATAATTAAGTGGTTAAATGATTCTGGATTGTTGATATTTAAGATCTTAGAGAACTTGGTAATTGGATAAAATTTCTTAAGATTGTTATCAATAATATTAATTCCCAAAGAATTAGATGATTGGTTGTAAAAATTCTTATCTTTATAACTTTGTTTAACAACAAAGTATTGTGGATGATCAATGATTTTTTTAAGTTGGTTGTAAATATCTTCACGTTTTAATTGATCATCAAATGATCAGATCACAAACTTATTGTCTTCAAAATAATTACTTAATAAACTCTTAAGGATTCAATCGTTTGTTTGTCGTCATTGAACAAATAAGAAGGTATTGAAATAATCATCAGTTAAGTATTTATATAAGCTTAAATCAACCTTATCATGTTGGTTGTTGATTAGTAATGCTTCAAATAATTGTTTGATGATGTCAAATGAACCAAAGTCAAATTGATCTTCTTTAATTAGATCAATAATACGACGAATTGATAAGGTAATTGATCGTTCTAAACCAACGCTTTTGTGGTTGTAATAAACCGACTTATACATGTGATAACGACCAATTAATAAGCTTTCAATTGTTGTGATTGCTTTCTTTTCATACCCAACTTGTTTAGACTTGGGATCATAAACAATTCAACGATCTAATAGTTTAGAATCAATGGTTCCATACGTTGCGCCTGTGTGGTAAGAATCACGCATCAAATAATCAATGCGGTCAGCGTCAAGTTCTGATGAAATTAGTTGTTGCATCCACACTGGTCGTTTTTTAAGTGAAGAATTTTTCTTATCAATTAATGCAGCAACGTCATGTGGATCAACATTATTTTCTTTTAAGATGTTGTAGATTTCACCATGTTTATTAAGGATCAATCTGGCAGTCATTTCTTCATGGTTAAAACGTTCTTGATCATCATCAAGACACTTGTTCATGTAGAATTCAAAACCATGAGAATGCGGTCCGTGACCTAGATCGTGCAACAACCCAGCACACATTAAAGTTTGTTTGTCATAGTCACTAACTTTTTTAAAAGTTGGGTTACTTAACATTCTTCTTAATAACTCATAAACACCCAAACAGTGCGAGTATCTTGTGTGCGAAGCCCCAGGAAAAAGGTTACTAGATAACCCTAGTTGTTGTAATCGTTTTAAACGCAAAAACTCAGTTGTTTTTGTCAGTTCATACATCCATGCTGTTTCATTGTTAAAAACAATTTCATTATGGATTGGATCTTTAATATAAAAAGGACGATTAGTTTTATTTTGCATCACTTAAATATTTGATGGCATCATCAAGGTTCTTGATGATGTTTTGTTTACTATATAAAGCAATTACTTTATTTAGTTCTGGACCGTGTTGTTTGTTTGATATCACCATTCTTAATGGCATATATAAATTCTTACCAGTTAATGGTTTATCCAAATTAACATCTTCTAATGTTGTTTGTTTTGATAACCAACTAATAATATCTTTAATAGCATGTTCATCAATTTCATTTAAAGCTAAAATTTTAGCTTTAAATGCTGATAGTAATGTTTTGAAATGAACATTAGATTTTAAGAAAGTTAATTCTTCTTGATTTAGGTTTTTTAAATCAACAGTGGGAACAAAACTTTCTTTAATTAAATCATTAATTTGATATCCATACTGCAGTTGTTTTTTAAACATCAAACAGATTTCATTAATGTGGTTTTTGATTTCAGAATATTCGTTTAAATCAACGTATGGTTTGATGAAGGCTAAGTATAAAACATCATCCATATTTTTGATGTATTCTGAAGATATTCAGTTTAGTTTTTTAATGTCAAAAAATGACGGTGCAGCACTTAGGTTTTTGATTGTAAACGCTTTAATTAAACTTGGTAAATCTAAGACTTCAACATTATCTGGATGTGATCATCCTAATAAAGCAATAAAGTTTACCAATGCTTCTGGTAAATAACCTTTTTTTCTAAAACCTTCAACGAATTGTTCAACAGCTAGATTACGCTTAGATAACTTCTTACCTGTTTCATCAACAATAATTGATAAGTGACCATAAACAAATTCATCATTAAAACCTAATGCTTCTTTGATGGCTAATTGGTATGGTGTATTTGATATGTGCTCTTCTCCACGTAAGATGTGTGAAATTTTCATATCATGATCATCGATTACCACGGCAAAATTATATGTGGCAATCCCGTTAGATTTTAAGATCACGGGATCACTCATTGAACTGGTATTAAAAATTAAATCACCACGGATTAAATCAGTTCAAGAATATTCTTTATTATCTTTTAGAGCTAAACGAATGGTAAATGGAATATTGGCATCCATTTTTTGTTTAATTTCATATTCAGATAATCTAAAGCATTTTCTTGAATAAACAGGTGTCTTGTGTTGTTTTAATAAATCTTCACGGTTTTTTTGTAATTCTTCTGAAGTGCAAAAACAACGGTATGCTTTTTTTTGTTCTAAAAGTTCATAAGCATATTTTTTATATACTTCAAACTTTTCAGACTGACGATACGGACCGCTTTGAGTGGGATTTCATATTGATTCGTCTGCAAAAATATTTAGTCACTTTAAATTATAAAGTTGGTTTTCAGCACCGTCTTCAACGTTTCTTTCAACGTCGGTATCTTCAATTCTAACAATAAATTCACCATTGTGATGCTTGGCAAATAAATAATTAAATAATGCTGTTCTAGCACCACCAATGTGGAAATAACCAGTAGGTGATGGAGCGTATCTAGTTCTAATTTTTGACATAATTAAACAATATAATTTTAATAAAAACCATTTTATTTGTTATGGAACATTAAAAATAAATTAACTAGGTTTTTAGTTAAAGAATAAATAGTAAGTGGTCCAATTCCTCCAGGAGTTGGTGTTCCGTATGAAGCAATTTTACTAGCTTGATCAAAATCAAAATCACCACAAACAATTTCTTTGTTTTGATCTTGATCAAAAATCTTATCAATTCCGATGTCAAAAAAGATGAAACCTTTTTTGAACTCATACTGTGATAAAAATCTGGCTTTACCAACAGCTGATATAACAATATCTGCTTCTTTGGTTTTGTTAATTAACTCTTCTTGGTTTTGTTTAGTAACTAAATCAAAAGCAATATTATGATCATTTAAATAATCAATAATTGGTTGGTTTGATGTAATGCCGTTACCAATCAATAAGATTTTTTTATTATCAAAACTAATGTGATATTCACGCATTAGTTCCAACACAGCATTTAATACGCATGGTAAAACTTTTTGTTTTTGTTCAGCACTATATCTATGATACAAGAATCCATCAACATCTAATTCAATTGGAATTGCATCAATAATTTTTTTAGTATCTAATACTGGTTTGATTGGTAATTGAACTAATACTCCAGATGGATTGTAAGAATTAATCTTTTCATGCATCTTGATGATGAAATTATTCGTATCATCAATATCACTTAAATCATATACTTCAGCTTTTATGTTTAAGGATTCACAAAACTTAATTTTGTTTCTTACATAAATTTGTGAAGCTGGTGATGGATCACTAACAATAATTAATAATTTAATTTCATTGTTAGTGATCTTTTCTTTTAGTTTTATTTTTAATTTTTTTGATAATTCACTTCCATCTAATCTAATAAACATAACTAATCTTTTTTAATGGCTAAATCATAATCATCAGCATAAAAGAACATTTCAGAAAAATTCTTATTGTAAATATCTTTTGTTGGTTCAATTTCTTTTCTGATTTCAGCTTTTGTTAAGTTTTTAGCATTATTTGAATAATATCTTTTTTGCACAGCAAAGAAGATTCTGATGTTGTTTCAGATGTAGAAATAATTTTTCTTGTTTCTAAATCTTGGGAAAATTCATTGCGTAAAGATAAAACCAATAATTCCACCAACTAAGAATAAAATTGATGTAACAATTGATGTGGCAAAATAGAATCTGTTATCTCTTTGGGTTTCAATGATTAAACGAATAATTCCAGTAGAAGCAAAATACAACATACATCTACCACCAGTTTTAAGATCTCTAACAAAGTCTAGAGCATAAACAATAATAATAAAACTGATGATGTTAAAGAATGATTCAATCAAGAAGATTGGCACTCTAAACATTGTTCCACCAGAACCTTGAATAAACATGTGATCAAATACAGCAGGAGCTAGTGTTTTTAAGAACCCTCATTGAGCTAGCGCTTGTTCATCACTTAGTCCTAAACCATATACTTCGTGGTTAAAGAAATTACCCCAACGACCAATAGCTTGACCTAATAAGATTGTTGGAACAATTGCATCAGCATAAATTCACATGCTGGCTTGTTTGTAATATGTTTTAGTTACCAGGTTGTGATTTTCATAAACAAGATAATTCTTCTTCACATAATACTTAGGTTTTCTTAACATGAAATAAAAGAAAATAAGCCCGGTTGTCATAGTAAAGATTACCCCACCCTGAACGGCTAAACCACCATTGTGAATGTCGAAGAATCCTGTTTCACCAATCTTAGAATCCCCAATAACAAATGATCAAATTCTTGCTCCTAGAACAATCGAAATAATCCCGACAAATACGTAATAAAAATAAACATTATCATCTACTTTGTATTTGTATTTAAGACGAAAAATTCCTGCTAAAATTGCAATTAAAATTCCAAGTGCATAGAAAACTCCGTAATATCTTACTTCAAAGCTTCCTAGCATAAAAGCTGTTCCAAACGAATCGTTAGTTGCATGCGATCCGTGATCATAAGCTTGCATAATTAAGTCTTGCATAGTTATTTAATTTTATTATTTATTCTTTTCTTTCATTATTTCATCAAATCTTGCCACGAAATCTTCACCAGAATTATATTGTCAATCTCGTTTTAGCTTTAAATCAATCACAGCACTTTCAATTAATTCAGATATTTTTCGACCTGAACTGATGGGTAATACATAATAAGGAATCTTTAAGTTCTCAATAACCTTATAATGGGTTTTTTGACCGATGCGTTCGAAATTATAGTTTTCACTATTATTAATATTAATTAAATCAATAATAACCGAAATATTCGTTGATGGTTTGATTTTTTCAATCCCATACATTTTGGTTACATTTAAAATCCCGATCCCTCTAACTTCAATAAAATGTTTATTAACAGCCGTTGGGCGTCCAATTAAATGATCACCAATCCGTGCAATATCCACAGCATCGTCTGCAATAAACAAACAATTCTTACGCACCATTTCCATGGCTACTTCGGATTTTCCAATCCCCGATTCACCTGTAATCAGCACCCCTTCACCATAGATTTCTACCAACACACCATGGTATGTTTTAAACCGTGCTAATTGTTCAGATATAAACAAACCAACTGAAATCGAAATTTCAGTTGAAAACATATCTGATGTAAAAATCGGAATTTGGTGCATCACATTACATTCAGATAAAATGTCATGATCTAAGAATGATTTGGTTAATAAAATCATTGGTGGTTTTAGATCAAAGATACTGGTAATGCGTTTTCTTCTCTCATCAACTGATAAAGAAGTTAAATACTGGTATTCACGATTACCAAACACGACAACATTATTAATATGATCTGAATCAATAATGTTAACTAATTCGAATGTAGCTCTTGATAAACCTGGCTTGGTAATCTTATTACCTAGGTTTTTTTCACCATCAACAAGTTTAACTAAGACTTCGAATTGTTCGTATAATTTTTTGACTGTGAAACTCAAAATATCAACCTTGTTATTTATAAATTATATTAAGAAACAGAAAAATTAATCAATTTGTAATTTTTATAATTGTAGCTACTAATATTAAAATATATATTGATATGTTCGCATGTAGTTTTGATTTTAATGCGTGAAAGTCCTGAGAATACCAAAGGAAATATTCAGCATTAGATTTTGTTTTTAATTTAGTATCTTTATTTGCATTTTTCTTTTTTGCATGTTTTCATTTAATTCTTAGAAAACCAGATGGATCACCTAATAATGATTTTGATTCACCAATTTTTTGAATCGGTTTAATCATGGCATTGTTATTTGCTGGTGTGATTATTAGTAACTACGTATTTGGCGTATTAAATTTATCCAAGGTTAATAAAGAATACATTAAAACCAAACGGATTGATATTGAAAATAGTAAGAAATTAAGATTCTTCTTTAACTTTATTCAATATGGATGACCGATCTTTTTCATCTTTATTCATTACAGCAAACGCTATAAAGAAATTTATCTAAACATGTTGATTTGATCTGTTATCCGTTCAGAAGATTGATACATGACTCAGATCGAAGAAAAGTATATTGTAAGAAATGACTATAAGAAAAAATATCTTGAAATGAAAGCACAAAAACGCAGAACTGAAGATATTATCAACAATGTGCGAAATGAATTAAAAAAACTTGGTAAGATTCCTGAAATTGATAAAGTTAGGGTTTATAAACTAGAACAAAAAACTAATAAGAATATTAATGCTCTAGCTCCTGTTGTTAAAAAAACTACTAAGATAACTAAAACAAAATCAGAACAAGATTATTTTGATAGCGACAAACCTAAAAAAGGTTATAAACACAAACCTTGAGTTAACTTAATGAAGAAAAAACAATCAACTAACGAATTTTAGGTTTAAACAAATTATAAGCATTATTGAATGTAAGTGTTTCAATCTCTTGAACACTTACATTTTTTAATTCAGCAATTTTAGCAATCGTGTATTTTAAATACAACGAATTATTTTCTTTACCACGGAATGGGTGGGGTGTAAGATATGGTGCATCAGTTTCAACTAGTAATTGGTGATCTTTGATTTTGGGAACAACTGCTTGAAGATTGGCTGCATTTTTAAACGTAACTACACCAGGGATTGAATAATAAAGATCAATCTTAGAACTTAAACTATCAATTAAATTAAAGACATCAATTCCTTGGGTAAAACAATGAAAGATTACTGGAACTTTAATTTCGTGAGTGCTTAAAAAATCAACAGCTTCTTGGTATGCTTCTCTAATATGTAACATTAATGGCACTTTGTATTTGTTGGCCAATTCTAAATGCATTTCTAAGAATTTTAGTTGTAAGTCTTTGTATTCATCTGTGTAATAGAAATCTAAACCGCATTCACCAATAGCAACAATTTTATTATCTGGATCAGATAATAGTTTTTCAAACTCAACTTTTACTTCATTTAAATCGTGATCTTTAACATCATTAGGATGGACTGCAATACATGCAGAACAATTGTTGTGTGCTTTGGCAATTCTTGCTGCATCAATACTGTCTTTTAAGGTTGTGCCAACCGTATTCACATAAATATTTTCTTGATCAAAAGCTTTTAATAGTTCGTCTGATCTATCAATTAATTCGTAAGTATTAACATGGCAGTGAGTATCGTATTGTTTGTATTTCATAGATTATTTACCTAAACAGAAATTTTTAAATATTTCATCAATTAAATTATAGTCTTCGTATTCTGATAATACTTTTAATAAAGCATTATTTGCTTCATTTAAGTGTTGGATTACGATGTCATGATATTGGTTTGGATCTTGTAATATTAAATTAATATTGTGAAGTGAGGTTTTTAATAAATTAATCTGTCATTCTTGTTGGAATAAACTATCTTGTTTATTTTCATCATTAAAGATTGATAAATATTTTTTCTCTAAATATTTAATTAAATCGTTAATTTCATTATTTTTAGCACTAATTTTAAGTTTAATATCACCTGTGTTTTCAGTTGGATCAAATTGATCCACTTTATTACCAACTAAAACAAAGTCTTTTTTGTTTTTAATTAAATATTTATAAATATCTGATTTGTAATATTGTTCGTGTTTGTTTAAATCAACAATATATATAACAAAATCAGATTTATCAACCATTTGATAACTTTTAGTTATCCCAATTTGTTCAATTACATCGTTACTTTCACGAATACCAGCTGTATCAATTAAATTAATGATTAAATTTTCATTAAGAATAATTTGACCTTCAACAATATCACGAGTTGTTCCTGGGATGTTGGTTACGATTGCTTTTTGTTCGTTTAAAAAAGCATTAAGTAAAGATGATTTACCAGCATTAGGTTCTCCAACGATTGCAACATTAATTCCTTCGGTGATCTTTTTTAAACCTAATGATTTGTTAATAATTCTTTGTAGTTTATCTCTAGTGTTAGTTAATGTTTTAAATTGTTCAACTAATCGATTTTGTTCATCTTCGTATTCTGGATAGTCAATGGCAATTTCAACTAATCCAATTAGTTGGAATAATTCTTGTTGGATCTCTTTAATTTGTTTTGATAATTTACCATCTAGTGCGTTAATACTAGCAGAATGGCTTAGGTTGTTTTTAGAAAAAATTAAATCATGAATTGCTGTTGCTTGGTTTAAATCAATTTTCTTATTTAGATAACTGCGTTTAGAAAACTCACCACGGTTGGCTAAATTAAGTCCATTTTTATTTAGCAATTCCATGATCTTATTAACAACTAAAATTCCACCGTGACAGTTAATCTCAATCGAATCCTCACCTGTAAAACTTCTAGGAGCAACAAACTTCATTAATAAAACATTATCAATAATCTGTCCATTGTCAACAATATTAGCGTGTTGGATCTTATATCCTTCTTTAATAATTTCTTTGTCACTAATCTTATTAATGACATCAAAAGTATCAGGTCCTGATATTCGGATTACATGAATTGCACTGTTATATGGAGCTGTTGCAAGAGCATAAATTGTTTCGTGTTTTTTCATGGAAGATTTAATCTAAAATATTTATTAAAATTGCGTTCTTAGATAGGTTAAGATTTAAGTTATCTAAAATAGGTAATAATTTTTGTTTTTTCTTAAAATCTGCGGTAAAAATAAGATAATTTAATACCAAACTAATTTCATAATATGACAATTTTTCAAAGATATTTTTAATTGACATAATATGATCAAATTTCTTAGTTTTAAGATCTAATAAATTAATTAAAGTTAATAAAGATTTAACATCGTTTTCTTCTTCATAATTTAAAAAATCATCATAACTATAAAACATCATTTTAATGATTTTTAATTCAGTTGGTTTGTATTTTTCTTTAAAACTAACCTTGTCTTCATAAATACCTGTTGATTGTTTAACACAACGACTACTAATGGTTTCAAGAACACCATAAGGTTTTCTTGTGGTTAGAATACCAATCGTATTGTCTTTTGGTTCTTCTAAGAACTTTAATAAAGAGTTTAACGATTCTTTATTGGCTTTTTCAATCTGATGAATGATATAAAACTTTAAGCCTCTAGTTTCAAGAGCAGTGTTGGTAAATTTATTTTGAATATCTATGATGCTTTGTTTTTTAATTACATTATTTGTTGGATTAACATGTATTAAATCATAATAACCATTGTTAATGATTTTTTGGCATCATTTACACTTTTTACACGGTTTTTTTGATTGTTCACAAACAATATTAATTAAATATTGTTCTAAATATTTTTGTAAATAACAACCTTTATTTTCGAACAACAATACTGGTGTATATTTATTAGTTAAGTCCATGATTTTTAACAAATGAGGTTATGATTGCTATAACTTCATTATATACACTATCAACATCTTTTGACGCATCAATTATTTTAGCTTTGTTGTTATCTTTGAAAATCTTTAAATATAAATCTCTTACTTTATCAACACGCTTTTGGGTATAAACATCTAAATGATTCATAGTATCACGTTGGTTGATGCGTGCTGCTGCAATTTCTGGTTTAACATCAAATAATAATGTTAAATCTGGTTCTAGACCGTTAGTTGCATATTCATTAATTTTTTTAACAACATCAAAGCCTGCACCCTTAACTTCACCTTGATAAATTCAAGAAGAAGTAACAAAGCGATCACAAATAACAATTTTATCAGCATCTAGTGCTGGTAAAATCTTCTTTTTAATATGTTCATTACGTGAAGCTGTAAATAATAATGCTTCGGTCAAAGGGTCTGTGTCAGATAGTTTCATAATTAATTCTCTGATTGGTTCAGAAGCATCACAGCCACCTGGTTCTCGAGAATAAACTACTTCTTGATTATTGATTAAAGGATGTTCTTGCATCATTCGTTTTAAAAACGAACTTTTACCAGAACCATCAACGCCTTCAATAACAATAAAAACCCCTTTGTTTTTCATATCTATCTTATGTATTCTTTGTTATTAAAATATTTTAATAAAGCTTTTGGTATCTTAATTGAACCATCTTTTTGTTGGTAGTTTTCCACGATTGCAACAAATAAACGGTCATGAGCTAATGCACTTGCATTTAATGTATGCACGTATCGATTTTTCTTAGATATTGCATCTTTAAATTTGATGTTAGCTCTACGTGCTTGGAAATCACCACAGTTTGAAATTGAAGAGATTTCACGGTATTTATTTTCAGAAGGAATTCAAACTTCTAAATCATAAGTTTTAGTTGCACTAAAGCCCATATCACCTGTGCATAAAACAATACGGCGATAAGGTAATTCTAATAATTCTAAAATGCGTTCAGCATCTTTTGCCATTTCTTCATGTTCTTGTTTTGAAGCAGATGGATGAACGATTTTAACTAATTCAGTTTTATAAAACTGGTGTTGGCGAATTAAACCCTTTGTATCTTTACCAGCACTGCCAGCTTCTGATCTAAAACAAGCAGTTGAAGCAGTGTAGTATTTAGGTAAATCTGATTCATTTAAGATTTCATTACGGTGTAAATTTACCAATTGAACTTCGGCTGTTGAAGCTAAAAAGTAGTTGGTATTTTCTAGTTTGAAAACATCTTCAACGAATTTTGGAAACTGACCAGAACCATAATAAGAATCCTTATTAACAATAACTGGTGGCAAGTATTCTTCATATTTATCAGCATTAACATCCAAACAAAATTGTTGGATTGCACGCATTAATCTAGCACCATCTTTTTTATAGATTGAAAATCTAGAACCTGTAATTTTAGCAGCAGTATCTAATGCGATAATATCAAGTTTAGTTGCTAATTCATAGTGAGGCAATGGTTTAAAATCAAAAACTGTTGGTTTTCTTGATTTAAACATTTCCACATTTTCAGATTCATCCTTACCAATTGGAACATCATCAGTTGGTAAGTTAGGAATACGTTCATAAATATAATCAAATTGTTCTTTAATTTCATTATATTTTGCTTCGTTTTTTTCTAATTCAGAACGTAAATCACTACCTTCTTTAATTAGTTTTTTACGTTCAGTATCTGATTGAGCAGTAGCAACTTTTTTGGCATTAATGTTTTTTTGTTCATTAATTTTTTCAATTGTTTTTAGTGTGCTACTTAATTGTTTTTCTAAACGTAAAAATTCGTCGTATCAATCCAAATTAAAAGCTCTGCTTTTAAGTTGTTCTCTAATTTCTTTTGAATTAGTTTTTAACAGATTTTTGTCTAACATTATTCTTGACCTGTTGGATTATCTTCTGAATTATTAGAATTATCTGATGTTTGAGAATCTTGTTGTTCTACTTGATTATTAGTTGATTGTTCAGATGAAGTTGAATTAGATGAAGTTGTTTGTTGATCATTGTTTTGATCTTGATTGTTTTGTTCATCTTGGTTGTCTGAAGCGTTGTTGTCATTTTGAACATCAAAGATGGCAACTGATTGTAAGCTTTCTTTTTCTTGTAATGAAATCAACTTAACACCTGAGGTGTTGCGGCCTAATTCTGATACTTCACTTAAAGGCACACGCACGATGTTACCTGTTGATGAAATCATTAATAAATCTTCATGACCATTAACTAGTTGGCTGGTAATTAAATCACCAGTTTTTGGTGTAACTTTAATTGTTAAAACACCCTTAGAACCTCTGTTGGTCATACGGTATTCTTGACGATCAGTCATCTTACCAAGACCCTTAGCTGATACAGCCAACAATAAGTTACCTTCATTAGATGAAGATAAACCAACAACTTCGTCTTTTGGATTCTTGAATTTAACCCCAATTACCCCACGAGCTGTGCGGCCCATTGAACGGACAGTATCTTCTTTAAAACGAACTAATAAACCAGATGAAACACCTAAATAGATTTCTTCATCACCTGTGGTTTTAATTACTTTAAATAAAGCATCACCTTCATTTAGTTGGATAGCGATCTTACCATTGCTTTGAATTCTGCTAAATTCAGAAGCTTGGGTTCTTTTCACTGTTCCTTTTTTAGTTGAGAAGAAGAAATAACCACTGTCATAGTCATTAGTTGATAATAATGACATTAGTTTTTCATCTTTTTCAATACTAATTAAATTGATTGCTGGAATACCTTTTGATGTTCTAGAACCAACTGGCACTTGGTGAGCACGGATACGATATACCTTACCATAATTAGTAAAGAATAATAAATCAGAGTGGGTTGAACATACGATTAATGATTCAACATCATCATCTTCATAAGTATTCATTCCTCTAACACCAACACCACCACGGTGTTGTAATTTATATGTGTTGATTGGAATACGTTTTAAATAACCCTTAGATGATCTAGTAATAACAACTGTTTCAACAGGAATTAATTGTTCGTTGTCAATTGTTGAATTTAAACCATAACAAATCTTAGTTCTTCTTTCATCACCAAACTTACGATCAATTTCATCAAGTTGTTCTGTGATGATTTTAATTCTTCTTTCTTTACTTACTAAGATTTCTTCTAAGTCTTTAATTAATTCTCTTAGTTTGTCTAATTCTTTTTGTAAATTATCACGTTCAAGACCACTTAAACTTCTTAAACGCATATCTAGAATCGCTTTTGCTTGAAGTTCACTTAGTTGATACTTAGCCATTAAAGTATTCATGGCATCAGTATTATCCTTAGCATTCTTAATGATGTTAATTACATCATCAATGTTTTGAGTAGCAATTACTAACCCTTCAACAATGTGAGCTGAAGCTTTAGCTTTTTTTAGTTCGAAGTTGGTTTTTCTTAATAAGATTTCAAACTGGTGATCAATGTAGATTTGTAACGCTTCTTTTAGATTTAAAACCTTAGGTTCGTTGTTTACTAAAGCCAACATTGCAACAGAGAAGTTGGTTTGTAATTGAGTTGATTTGTATAGTTGGTTTAATAAAACTTCAGGAATAATATCACGTTTAGTTTCGATTACAATACGAATTCCATCACGGTTTGATTCATCTCTTAAATCAGCAATTCCTTGGATTTGTTCAGTCTTAACAAGTTCTGCAATCTTATTAATCAGATTAGCCTTATTAACCATATAAGGAATCTCAGTAATAATAATATTGTGCTTGTTATTTGATAGTTCTTCGATTTCAGATTTAGCACGAACTGAAACTGATCCACGACCAGTAGTGAAGTATTCGTTGATTCCAGATTCACCTAAGATTTCAGCAGCTGTTGGAAAGTCTGGACCCTTAACGAATTGTTTTAAGTCTTCAATTGTTGCTTCTTCATTAGTTAATAAACATTTAATCCCACCAATTAATTCACTTAAGTTATGTGGTGGAATATTGGTCGCCATCCCTACGGCAATCCCACTTGAACCATTAGCTAATAAGTTTGGAAATAACGAAGGTAATACAACTGGTTCTTTTTCACTAGCATCATAGTTATCAACAAAATCAACTGTATCTTTGTCAATGTTACGTAACATTTCAGCTGAAATTTTTGACAATCTAGCTTCTGTATAACGCATCGCAGCAGCGCTATCACCATCGATCGAACCGAAGTTACCATGACCATCAATTAGCATATAACGTAGCGAGAATGGTTGAGCCATCCGCACCATAGTTTCATAAATTGCACTGTCACCGTGAGGGTGGTATTTCCCCATAACGTGACCGACAATTTGAGCTGACTTACGGTATGGTTTATCGTGTGTTAAACCAGATGTATATGCCCCGTATAAAACACGACGGTGCACTGGTTTTAATCCATCACGTGAATCAGGTAAAGCTCTTGCCACAATAACAGACATGGCATATTCCATGAATGATGTTTCAAGTTCTTTGGTAATTGACGCTTCTTTAACGACTGTTTTATCTAACAGTTCTTTTATATTATTTTTGTCGTTGGGATTCATTGATTATCCTTCTTATATCTGATATTAGAAGTCAATATTTTTAACTAACTTAGCATTCTTTTCGATAAATTCTCGACGTGGTGAAACTTCATCACCCATTAGTAATGAGAATGTTTTATCAGCAATTGCAGCATCATTAATTGATACTTTTAATAATGTTCTGCGTTCAGGATCCATGGTTGTTTCTCATAGTTGAATATCATCCATTTCTCCAAGCCCTTTGTATCGTTGTAATTCATAACGAGCATCTGGGTTTTCTTTTTTTCATTGCTCTAATTGAGCATCTGAATAAATGTATTTATTTTGCTTACCATGACTGATACGATACAGCGGAGGTTGAGCGATATACACATGACCTTGTTCAATCAATGGATACATATGTCTGAAGAAGAATGTTAATAACAAGATACGAATATGAGCACCGTCTACGTCAGCATCGGTCATGATGATAATCTTGTTATAACGAACTTTTTCGATTGAAAATTCTGGACTAACCCCAGCACCAATTGCTGTAATTAATGTTCTAATTTCTTCGTTTTTAAAGATCTTTTCATGGTTGGCTTTTTCAACATTTAAAACCTTTCCACGAAGTGGTAAGATTGCTTGATAAAAACGGTCACGACCAGATTTGGCTGAACCACCAGCTGAGTCCCCTTCGACGATGTATAGTTCAGATATTTCCATATCCTTAGTTGTGCAGTCAGCTAATTTACCTGGTAATGATGCTGATTCAAATGGAGATTTACGAGCAGACTCTAATGCAGCTTCTGAACGTTTTCTAGAAAACATTGCAGATACTGCTTTTGATGTAATAATTGAAGCTTCTTCTGGGTTTTCTAAAAAGAATCTTTCTAATACTTCTGATACTACAGTATTAGTAAATTCACGAACTTCTGTATTACCTAAACGATCTTTAGTTTGACCTTGGTATTGTGGTTCTGAGTGCTTGATTGAAATGATCGCTGTTAGACCTTCAACGATGTCTTCTCTTGAAATCTTACCATCAGTTTCTTTAATAAATTTCTTTTCAAGAGCATAACGATTAATGATCTTATATAAAGCGTTTCTAAACCCTTCTTCGTGAGTTCCACCTTGGTTGGTGTGAATATTGTTACAGAACGAATATGTTGAGTTGAAATAACCACTAGTGTATTGGAAAGCAACTTCTAATAACATTGTCACTTCTAGATTTCTCTTTGGAAGTGTTACTTTGGTTTTTTGTTCACCATAAATGATTTGGGGAATAATTGGTTCTTTTGAAGTGTTTAAATATTCAACATATTCCTTAATTCCACCTTCATATAATCATTCTTGTTTATTTTTCTTACCAGTTCTTTGGTCATCAAAAATAAACTTAATACCTTTGTTTAAGAAGGCTAGTTGCTGCATTCTTGAAGCAATGACATTTTCATCATATTCAAATTGCTCCATAACACTAAAATCAGGAACAAATTGAATTCTTGTTCCTTGTTTTTTATCATCAGTTCCAATCACTTTCAAAGCTTCAATTGGCATTCCACCATCTTTGAATTCCATGAAGTGAATATTGTGCTCACGGTTAACCCAAACTTTGAATGAAGAACTTAGAGCGTTTACTACTGAAGCACCAACCCCGTGAAGCCCCCCTGACATTGAGTAAGAATCACTATTGAACTTACCACCTGCGTGTAGGATTGTTAAAACTGTTTCTACTGTAGATTTGTTAGTCTTTTCATGAATATCAATCGGGATACCACGACCATCATCTTCAACTTCAACTAAATAATCATCACTTAGTTTTAATCTTACAGTAGTCCCATGACCAGCCATCATTTCATCAACTGAGTTATCAATAATTTCTCAGATCATGTGATGTAACCCTTTTTGGTCAGTAGAACCGATATACATACCAGGTCTTTTTCTTACAGCTTCAAGACCTTCAAGTATCGTAATATTTTCCGAGCTATATCCTTCTTTTTTTTCGTCGCTCATTACTGCTATCTCCTAGCGTAAAAACATTAAAATATAAGACATTAAAATAAGATATTACTTTTAAGCGAAAACGAGGTTCATTTAAAAGTAATTCTTCATATTGTTATCCGTCTTATTTTAACGATAAAAATATTATATAACGAACTAAAAATATGCTTAGTTAAATAATCGTTATATAACGCAGTTATATTATATCATACAAGGGTTTTAATTATTGAACTGGTAAGTCTTATAATTAAAGATTTTGGTGTTAGGATTTTTGTTTGTTTCGCTTGGTACTAAAAACCACAAACTAACCTTTTCATTGTTCAGAATACTTGAAAAGATTTTTAAGCGTTTTTCTACCTTTTTAACAACTTTAAAATGAATGATTAAATCACCCTGTCAACCTAGCGCAACATTACCTTTACCAAAGAACTCTGAAACATCGCCAGTTTTGGTATTTTGAGGAATCATGAAAGCATAGTTTCTTAATTCTTCATGTCAGATTTCAAAGCTACGATTTCGATTGATAACTTTGATCTTGATCGGAATATTAATAACTTTTTGTGTATCAATTTCTTCTTGGCTTACTTCTAGGATTGCTTCAATGTTGAAATATTTTTTAAGTGCCAATCATGAAGAAAAATCATAACGATATTTTAAGTAGTCAATTAATTCGTTTTTAGAAATATCATACTTAACAACATCACTTCGTTGCATCAATCTGGTTACTAAATTATTAGGCAAACTAAAGCTATTATCTAGTTCAAAAAAAGCACAAGAAATATCGTAATCTAAAAATGCTCCTAATCCATCAATTGAGATATTTTCAAACTTCTTAAATTTGTAATAATCGTCGTAGTAATAATTTGATGGATTAAAGTCTCATTGCTGAGTTAAGCTTACATTTTTAGTAAAGTTTTCATGTCAAATCTCAGCCCCTGAATATTCATAAGTCATTCCATCAGAATAAAACTCAAAAGTTTTAGAGTTTTCATTTTGAAGCATTAAATCGTATTTTAAGCGTTGTTCTTCGTCTGAAAGAATTGAATAAGCGTTGTTGATTTGAACGAATTTGTCATGACCATCTTTATTAACGTCTGGATGGTATTTCTTAGCCAACTTTTTATATGAAGCTTTAATTTCACTTAATGTTGCGTTTTCACTAACTTCCAACAATTCGTATAGTGTCATATTCTAGTTTGTTTTCTAGTTTGTTGATGAAGGTGCTAAAACCTGTATAAACTTAAGTTTAAATTTTTCATTATTTTTTTCAAAGACTTTAAGAATACAACCTGAAATAGCAGATTGAATTAAAAGTTCAAAAACAATGTCCTTAGCTTCAAAAGATTTAATATGTTCTTGAAGATAAAACGGATTAAGGTTAATGTCTTTGTTTTCACCCTCAAATTCATTAATATCCATTTCTGAATTATATGAAGCAATTTCAATTGAGTTACTGCTAATCTTTAATGAGTTCTTTAAAATTTCAAAATTAGCATCAGCATTGTTCTTACCTTGATCAGATAATGAAAGCACACCTGTTAGTGAATGAAGATTGTTAATCAACAATTCTCGATCAACTACAAAGCTACAAGCAATCTCATTGATGTTAAGAATTTTTTGGAACTCTGGGAATGGTTCATTTTCAACTCTTAGATAAAGAGTGAATCTATCGTTGGTTAAAACAACCTTATCACTTTTGCTATTAATCTTTAAAAGCAATTGATCTTTTTCTTTCAAGAATGAAGCCACATAAGAAAGTGATGAAGCATTAATAGAAAAATTAAATTTAGTATCTAATGCATCTTCTGTTTCACCAACTTCGTAATAACAGCTTGATAATTTGATTGCATCAGATCCTGTTATTCAAATATTCTTGTCACCAGCTTCTTTTTGAAAGTTAATAGAAGAACTAATTGAATTTTTAACAGTTTGGATTGAAGTTGAGTGAATCACTTTTTTAATACTTTTAGCAAATAAGAAGCTATTCACATCAACTACACTGAAATTACTATCATCAATTTCAATATCAGGATACATAACCCCTTCTTCTAGGTTTAATGAAGTTTGCATCTTGCCAGCTTTAATAACTAACAGATTATCAACTTTCATGAAGGTAATGTTTTCAGAAATAATTGATTGAACGATTGTTGTTAGTTTTTTAGCATTAACAATGAACTCGCCATCTTCTTCAACATCAATGTCGTCTTTGATTCTGTAAATCGAAGACACCTGGCCATTACTAGAATAAATCTTGCAACCTTCGTTATCTACTTTGATCAGTAAATTCTTAAGCACGAAATCTAAATTGTTCTCTGATGAGAAGTTACTTGAGAATTTAATTGCTTCTAAAAAAGAATTTTTGTTTGTAAAAAATTTCATTAGTTTTTGTTCTATCTTTTAAATTGTAATTATTTGAACTGTGAATTGTGGATAAAATTGCGAATAAGTTAATTAATTTTAATCCTTTGAAAATCTACATTAAAATATTTATATTTTAATGTAATTATACTAGCATTTTTTTGAAAAATCAAGTATTATATATAAGGACTTTAAGAGATTATTTAACTATATTACTATGTAATATAGTTATACACTAATTTTTAGTAAAAGTTAATAAAAAATGTGGAAAACTTTAACTAAATTTCACAAAATCAAGCATTTTTCAAGTTTATAAAACTTAAATTTACTAGTTTTAAAGGTTTTTAAAGCTTGACAGTTTCTTTTTAACTAAAATTACTAAAACAATATCAATATTGTAATAATATTGTTAATATTAATATTTATTTAATATTTTTTTAATATTGTTTATTTTTACGGTAGTTAATTTAAAAATTAACGAAAATTAAGATTAAAAATAATTAGTTATTTAACATAAAAAAATATATCTAAAAATATATCATCAAACATATTAATAACTATACAATTGAATATAAAATTGTTTATTAAGAAGAATTAACAATCAAACAATATTATTACAATATTGTTATTTAGCTGTTCTAAATAAGAAAAAGAAAATAATAGTTTAATCAATGAGTATTAATAATCGTTAAACTCTTTAAATTAATTTAACAGCTATTAAGTAAAAAAGCTATGTGGCTTATATGATTACAATATTAATTTAATATTGTTTATTTTCCTTTATTTAAAAGCAATATCATTACAATATTAATATATTTAAAAGATATTTAGCACAATAATATTGTTAATAATATTACTATAATATTAATTTAATATTGCTTATAAAATAAACAATATTGTTATGAAAAGATAAATCATTTGTTTTGAACAATATAGCTTAAATTAAGCATATTACACTATATAAGCAATTAAAGCCCTATGAGGCTAATAAATCGTAAGAATAATAGAAAGTATTGTTTGATTTAATGATAAGCCTTAAAACAGGTATTAAACTAGTTCCTATCATTTATAAGGAACAATATTGTTGTAATTAAATAACAATATTGTTTGAATAGTGTTAAACAAAGAATAATATTATTCTTAATATCAATACAATATTATTTTAATATTACTTATTTAAAATAGATTAAATGCTTTGTTATTAAACAATATTGTAGCAATATTATCTTATTAATCATTGATGTAATTAATGACAATTAAATAATGTTTCTTATTAATAATTAGTTAACAATATTATTAAAGTATTATTTGATTTATAAGAATATAAAAATAATATTATGAACAATATCATTACAATATTATTTAAATATTGTTTTAGTATTCATATTAGATTAAAAGCTTCAATATTAATTAGTAATAAACAATATTGTAATAATATTGTTAATGACATTTATATGAATTCGTTAGATATTGATATTTAAATAATATTATTACAATATTGTTTAAGTTTTAAGTATAAAGGACATATTTATTAACAATATTATTGAAACATCATAAGTTCTTAATACTAAGACAATATTATTTGAATAACAACAATATTAGAACAATATTAGATCTATTTTTTAATAATATTATTTTAATATTGCTTTAAAATAAAGAGTTTGCTTAATATATCTATTAAAAACAATATTATTAAGATATTCTTTAAGTTAAATAAAGATTTATTAATTATGAAGTGATATTAAATAATATCTTATTAGCATAATGCTTTAATATTCCTTGCATTAAAAGATATTATTAAAGCTTATAAAAATTAAATAAAGGTTTTTTGATTAACAATATTATTACAATATTCTTAAAGAGATCATATTTAAATAGATATAAATATTAATTAACTAATTATTGTTTATTTAGATATTAAATAATGATTAATATTTAAATAAAAGCGGTTAAATAAACAATATTTTAATAATATTAATTTAATATTACTTATTAAATAAATACTTTAACTATAAAGTGTATATTTTATATAGATGATACTATCAGCAATAACTAAAAATGAATAAGGGATATTAATATTGTTATTTATTAATGAGTATTTAAGACAATATTGTTGAGATATTAATATAATATTGTTTTAATATTGTTTAAAAATAAAGAATTTTATATGTATTTATTAAAAAAATCTTTAATTTTAAACAATATTGTAATAATATTACTTGTTTTATAAGTATTTTAAGGCATTTATACAGTGTAACTTAGTAAGTATTTTTATTTTTGAACAATTTTTAAATAGCAAGTTTTAATAAACAATAAATCCTGTATGTTTATTCTTTTTTATTTTTCTATTTTTCAAACAAAGAATTTTAATTACTATGGTTTTTGAATTTATTAATTATTTTTTTAATATTTTTTATTACAAAACATATCAAAAAACATATCAGATAAATTAACAATAATATTATTTAAATATTGTTATTTTTAGAAAATAATAATATTGTTAAAAAAACCGTTATTTTAATAATATTATTGCTATTTTTATATTTAATAAATTAATTAGATTAAATATTTAAAAGAATATAAGCAAATTAATAGTTAATATTAATTTAATATTAATATTGTATTGTTATAATATTATTAGCGTTAGATTATGGTCATTTCATTTGTTAATAATAAAGGTGGTGTTTTGAAAACCACTCTTGCTACTAATATCTGTGCTGTCTTTTCTAAATTTTTCCCTAAACGTAAATCTATTATTGTGGATTTAGATGGACAAGGAAATGTGTCGGCAACTTTTGGTCAACACCCAGAAAGACTTACAAATACAATAATTGATATATTAGAAGGACAAATAGATATAGAAGATTGTGTCCTTAATGTATTTCCAGGAATTGACATCTTACCTTCAAACCATGCTTTAAGTTTTGTGGATCAAGATGTAGCTCAAAAGAAATATAAGGCTGAACATATCTTGCAACTTATCTTAAAGTTAGAACAAATTTATGATTTTGTTTTCTTAGATACACCACCAGCAATGTCTACAATGGTATCGGTTGCTATGCGTGCTTCAGATATGATTGTTATTCCTTTTGAACCAGATCAATATTCAATTCTTGGTTTGTTAAGAATTATCGATACTGTCGAAATTTTTAGAGAAAACAACGAATACTTAAAAGTTTTAGTTGTTCCAACTAAAGTAAATTCAAGAACAAGATTACATAACGATGTTTTAAGTATTGTAAAAACTAAGGTTAATAAAAAAGATATACCTTTAAGTAAAAATGTTGTTTCATTTACGACAAAATCATCAGCATCAGTTGGTTATGAAAAATTACCAATCGTATTAATTAACCAAAAAACTAAATATCAACAAGAATATGTTGAAATCACAAAAGAAATTATCAATATATTAATGGAAAGGGACAAAGAAAATGGATAATAACAAACCTAAGAAAAAAGAACGAAGACGATTTATTGATCTAAGTGCTGATTTAGATGAAGAAGTTGCTGAGTTAGATCCAGAATTTGAAGAAAACACTGAAGTTAAAATTGAAAAAAATAAAGATAATGAAATTATAGATTTTAACGACCCTATTTTCTTTTCAGAAAAATACGAAAAAATCAAAAGAAAAACAGCTGAACAAAAAAGACAAAACAGCGAAGAAGAAATTCAAAAAAATACGGTAAAAGAAGAAAAAGTCGAAGAAGAAATTAAAGAATTATATGTTGATTCTTCTTTAGAAATAAAAGGTCAAGAACCTTTAACAAAAGGTATGCATTTTTATACTAATTCAAGAGTTATAAGAAAAGTAAGAGAATGCGCTAAAAACAAAGGTCTTAGTATTTCTAGATTAATAACTATGATCTTAGATAAAAGTATTAAAGAAGAATAAAAATTGTTAAATATATAAGGAATAGTTGGTTTGCAAGACAAAATCAAAGTGCTTTTAGAAAAAATTTCTGATTACTTTAATGAAAGCAGTAGTGAATTTTTAGAAGCATTAATAGATTCAATCTTTTTTACAAATGAAGAAAATAACAACATATATTTAGGTTGTAATAGTAATTTCTTCCTTAAAGAATTTAAAAACAAATTAAATCAAACGGTAAAAAATATTGAAAATACCGTTGTTTTTAATGATTTTTTATCTGAAGAATGAAAAAAAACATTTAATGAATCTAAACGAATCCAACTATTAAATAAAGAAGAAACACAAGCATTAAAAGATCGTCTTGATAATTTAAAAAAGCGTGATGAATACAAAATCAATGACGCATCTCATGGAATAAAAAAATTCTTTAGTTTTGATAACTACTTAACTTTTGACTTTAATAGGGAAGCAATTTTTATTGCTCATAAGATTGCTAATAAAGAAGCTGATTATAATTGAAACCCTATAGTTGTTGAAGGAAATCCAGGTTGTGGAAAAACTCATTTAATTCATGCCATAGCCAACGAAAGACAACGCTTATATCCAGAAGATAAGATCTGCATTGTTAGTGCTGATGAATTTACAACTGAATTTATAAGCGCTTTACATGCACCAGACGATCCATTTAAGATTGAATTATTTAAATCAAAATATAAAGATTATGATCTTTTT